>NCCR01000126.1 GCA_002279765.1 Verrucomicrobia bacterium 12-59-8
TTTCTTTGAAAAGGCGGGATTGAAGGCCTTGCGCAAGATGCCCGCGACGTTTCGCGGCGGTGGTCGCGCACAAACGTTTGATGCCTACTGCACCGCCGTGAAAAACCGCAGGCCGGATGAACTGCCGCTGCTGCTGGTGGACAGCGAAGATCTGGTGACCACCGGCCCCAGCGCGTGGAAACACCTGAAAGTGCGCGATGGCTGGAGCAAGCCTGCAGGCGCAGGCAATCACGATGCATTCTTGATGATCACCTGCATGGAGACTTGGTTTGTGGCTGATCGGGCATCGCTGAAGCAATTTTTTCACGGCTGCTGGCGCAACCAATCTCTTCCGCAGTGGCCGCAGCTTGAGATCGTGGAAAAGACGAAGATCTTTCGTGCATTGGATCAAGCAACAACCGCGTGCGGCGCACGCAGATACTCGAAAGGGAAAGTGTCGTTTGAGCTATTGCAGAGTATTGAGCCTGCCGAGGTTGAAAGGGTCTGCCCTGCGGCCAAGGTTCTTTTGGAGCGCTTACGGAGCATTTGAACAAGCGTTGAGGCAATCAAGCAGGGTCAAGTGTCGTCAAGTGGTCAAGCATCGCGCCTTGACCCTCTTGACAACTCTTTGACCTCTGCAGCCCTACAGCCTCCGCTCCTTCACCTCCGCCGCAATCTCAGCAAGGAACTCCGCAATCGGCTTCACACCGAGATCACCCTTCTTGCTATGGCGCACCGCCACGCACTGAGCAGCAGCTTCCTTCTCACCCAGAACGAGCATGTAAGGAATCCGATCAAGCTGGGCCAACCGGATCTTGGCACCGATCTTATCAGCGTCGTTGTTCAGTGAGACACGCAGACCGGCGTCTTTGAGCTGCGCATAGATCTCATCCGCAAAGGCATCCACCTTCTCGCTGATGGTCAGGATGCGCACCTGCTCAGGGGCGAGCCAGGTCGGGAAGTGGCCGGCGAAGTGCTCGATGAGCACGCCGCAGAAACGCTCCATGCTGCCGAAAGGCGCACGGTGAATCATCACCGGGCGATGCGGACGGTTGTCAGCGCCATTGTAGGTCAGGTCAAAGCGCACAGGCAGGACGTAGTCCACCTGCACGGTGCCGAGCTGCCATTCGCGGCCGATGACGTCCTTGATGACGAAGTCGATTTTCGGGCCGTAGAACGCCGCTTCGCCGGGCTCTTCGGTGAAGGGCACGCCCAGTGTGGCGGCGGCTTCGCGGCACGCAGCTTCGGCTTTGTCCCACTGCTCAGTATTGCCGGTGAACTTGCTACTGTCGGGGTCGCGCAGACCTACGCGCACCCGGTAGTCGTGCATGCCGAGGGTGTTGAGCACGATTTTGACGAGGCTAAGACAGCCC
This sequence comes from Verrucomicrobia bacterium 12-59-8, assembly GCA_002279765.1. The sequence continues at coordinate 1,353 of NCCR01000126.1, forward strand.
AGGACTTCCTTGGCCACCTGTTCTTCGGTGCAGAAGAGATGGGCGTCGTCCTGCGTGAAGCCACGGACGCGGGTCAGCCCGTTCAACTCACCGCTCTGCTCCCAGCGATACACCGTGCCAAATTCGGCAAGGCGCACGGGAAGGTCGCGATAGCTGCGCGGCTGGCTGTCGTAAATCTTGATGTGATGCGGGCAGTTCATCGGCTTCAGCAGGAAGCCGTCGAGCAACTGCTCATCGGGAAGCACTCGGTCCTCGGTGATGACTTCTTTGCCGGCACGCTCGTTGAGCTGCTGGCGCATGCGGGCAGACACGGCACCGAGGCGCTCCATGACTTCACAGCAGCCGCAGCCTTCTTTGATCACCTTGGCGAGGTCGTCGTTTTCAATGACCGGCGCGAACTGGCTGTCTTTGTAATAAGGGAAGTGACCGCTGGTCTTGTAGAGACCCACTTTGCCGATGTGCGGCGTGAAGACCTGGCTGTAGCCCTGCTTGCGCAGTTCCTCGCTGATGAAATTCTGCAGTTCCTGACGCAGGATCGCGCCATTGGGCGTCCAAAGAATAAGCCCCTGCCCCACTTCTTCGTCGATGTGGTAAAGTTTGAGTTCCTTGCCCAGCTTGCGGTGGTCGCGTTTCTTCGCCTCTTCGAGTTGTTCGAGATGCTTGGCGAGTTCTTCGCTCGTTGGGAAAGCGGTGCCGTAGAGGCGCTGGAGCTGCGGCTTGGTGTCGTCGCCCATGTAGAAGGCGCTGGCGACTGACATGATCTTCACATGCTTGCACTTGCCACTGTAGCCCACGTGCGGCCCGGCGCAAAGATCGATGAAGTCACCGTTCTGGAAAGTCGAGATCTGCTCGCCTTCAGGAATCTTTTCCAGCAGGTCCAGTTTGAACGTGCTCGGATTCCCCGGACGCTCCGTCAGACCACCCAGGCGGCCGGATTTTGCGAGTGCGATGGCTTCGTCACGGCTGACGCCCTTCCATTCAAACTTCTGGTTCTCCTTCGAGATTTTCTTCATCTCGGCCTCGATCTTCTCGAAGTCATCCGGGGTGATGCGGTGATCTGGGAGGTCGAAGTCGTAGTAGAAGCCGTTTTCGACCGGCGGGCCGTAGGCAAACTGGGCATTGGGCCACAGGCGCAGGATGGCGGTGGCCATCACGTGGGCACAGGAGTGGCGCAGGCGATCGATGTCAGACATCTGAGCGCGTTCTTCGAGGGTCTTGCGGGCTTCGGACATGGTTGTAAGTGGGGCCGTGTCCATGCCGCAGGACGCGACGAGATTCAAGACGATAACGACGAGTAAAACAGGCCGACATGCCTGCGTTTCACAGACCGCAGCTACTCAACGCCTCCCGCGCTTTTATTGCACACCAGTGGCAGGTGTGATCAAACGACGGCGGGACACCATGGGAACACTGCCAGAACTGGCGGCCGAGTTTCCGCCGTTCACCGTCGGATTTCCTACCGCTACGGACGGATTCACATTGCCATTCGTGCGGTTGGCCGCAGCCATAGCGGTGTTTGCTGGCTGCCCACCATAGGTCGGGACGGGGGCACGGCCTTGGTTTCCTTGGGGGAGCGGTGGCAGCGTCACTCTCGGCGCTGCCTGAGCTGTTCCGGGCAAAGGCACAGGAATCCTTGGTTGCTGACCGCCAGGGGGCGGGGCACCGGGTCGTTGTTGGCCCGGCATGCCGGGTGGCTGCCCTGGTTGCACCCGAGGTGCTTCCGCACCGGCGATTTGCTTCAAGTAGTCATCATTATACCGTACCTCAGAGGTTTGCGCCCCCAGCGTCACTTCGGCAACGATGTCCTTGCGGCTGGCACCGAGCTGAATGTTCTTCAACTGCATGCCATTGGCGGCTGACTGCTTTTTTCTGAGTGTGATGCGCTCACCGGTCTTGACGTTGACCACCACAACCGTGGGATCTTTGGCGTCACCGTAGTAGGAGCCAATGGCAAGATCCTTCGCAAACGAATCCTGCTCCACAACAGTAGGCGCCGTTTTCAAGGTGAAGGGATTTTTGTTCCATCCCGCTTCGTAACGATCAATAGGATACGCCTTTGGCGCGGTGAACACGCCGGGCTCGTCCGCACAGACAGCACCAGAGGCCCCCAGGCACAACACGACCAGCAGGACAACCCGCGAGAGGTTCTCCGCTGGAGGTTGATGCAAGAATTGCAGGTTCATCCGATTCAAATCAAAGGGCTGGGGAATGAGAAGTCCGACGATTGCAGAAATGTATCACAGTGCTGTCCTGAGCAAAAATCGCAATAGGAACCTTTGAGCAAACGTGAGATTGCGTAGGTCAGAGCACGCACGGGGCGAAGCTACGCCTTATTCTCGCAGATCGCAGCTACGCAGGCAAGCTCACCGCGCTGGCTCCTGGTTTCACTTCGGCTGGTCTCGGACGTAGATGATCTCACCGGACTTGAGACGATAGGCGGTACCGAGGCGTTCGCCTTCGCCGCTCTTGCTGGCTTTGCTCTCCTGAAAGCGCTCGATTTTTGCACGTGCGGCGTCGATGTTTTCCGCCGTGGGCGACTTCTCAGCCTGGGCATCCGTCGGCGCGGAGGGGGCAGGTTTGGGCAGATTGAAATAGCTGACCACTGCGAGCAGCAATGCGGCGGCAAAGGCGATCCACACATCAAAAAGGTTGAGCAGTCCGGCGGCGGGATCATCCCCCTCGGAGTCGTCCCAGAGGCGCTTCTTCATGGGATGGCAGGCCTGCTTGCGAAGGTGAAGAGGTGCTCCAGCGTGCTCAGGTCTCGCTGATACCAGTTTTTGCGCACGAGATTCATCGTGTAGGAGCAGCAGCCGAGCAGCACCCCCACGACCGTGGCAGTGAAGGCGACCACCAGATTGCTGGAAAGCGTGGCGAGATCTCCCGATGCCAGACCCGTTAGCGCCGGCCCCAGCGGTATGAGCGTCCCCATGAGTCCAAGCATGGGCGCAATGCGCGTCATCCAGGTGAGGCGTGACAATGAGGCGGCGACTTCGATCTCCAGATCCACCAAACAATGCGGCATATCCCCCGCCCCGCCCCATTGGGCCAGTAGCTGCTGCAGCCGTGCTGGCAGGCCTGTGGTGGCTGTGCTGAGAATGTGCAGCAGCCGCACCTGATCTCCACCATCCACATGCGCACGTCGGAGTTCCGCCAGGATGGCTACGACGTGACGACGCCCCAGCCATTCACGCAGGAGCCCGCCCAGCAGCATGGCGCTCCATGCGACAAGTATGATGATGGCCGCCAGCGTGGGCAGCAGCACCGACTCGGAGATCAGTGAAAGGAGTTGTTCGAGCAGCTTCATGAAGTGGAACCGGCTCGCTTGAAGAAACCGACCATGATCAAAAGCACAGCTATAGCGCCGATCAACCAAGCGAATGAATTCCAAACCGGCTCCAGCACGCTCCCCTCCTGCTGCGGCTGCGGTGCCTGTTCCCTAGCCTCACTAATCTGCGGGCCGCTGACTTTCTCGACCGTCGCGGACGGAATCTCCGTACTTTGCTGCAGCTTTGCCCGCATGTCCTGCGCCAGCGTGGCTGATTCCTGATCTCCCGGCGCGGTGAGTTTGGCGCTGACATAGTCGGCCATGCGCGTATTTCCACCGCTGACGAGACCGCCGGAGTCGCCATGGGCCTTCACCGAGGTGGCGTAGAGTTTTGTCAGCGTCTGCAACTGCTCGGGCGTGGCCTTCCACAGGTCTTTGCGCGCGGCTTCGATCAGCGTGGCGCTGATTTCCTGCATGGCATGGGGCGACACGCGGTCAAACCACTCGCTCAGGTTCAGCTTGTGCTTGTCGTTGATCAGCACGTCATAGACCTCGTCCCATGTTTCCTGCGTGATGCTTTCCCTGCGCGTGACAGACCAGCCGAAGGTGTTCTTGACCAGTTCAGAGATGTGGCCTGCCCCGGCGTAGTCGTGCGACTTCATGCCTTCAAGCCAGCGGCGGTTCAGCAGTTCCGATTTCAAATTGGCCGCCAGCACTTCTTCGAAGTCACGCACTCGCGCCCCGCTGGGATCGCGCACGTCGGAGATGAGCGCGGCAGGCGATTTGCCGGTGACTTTTTTCACCGCCATGCTGAGTCCGCCGAGATACTCATAGGCATGGTGATTGGAAAGCTGGCTGGTCATGTTGGACGCCCACACGCGCAGCACGGTGTCGGTGTTTTGCAGCGCCTCATCGTAGAGACCGTCCACCTTCTCCCCCCAGGTGTCCTGGGTGTACACAAAGCTCATGTTGTCGGTGTACACATCGGTGATCTCGTCGTCCTTGTCCCACACGCCGGAGCGCGGCACGAGGTAGAGAATGTTCGTGCCGCTCATGTTGCCCGGCTTGGTACCAAAGATGCGCGCAGCGGCAAACTGATCCGCTCGCGCACTGGAGAAGCCGCGCTGAAGCAGCCGCGCATGCGTGGCCGCGACCGCCTCGCGCACCGGATTCGCGCTCTCAGGCGCTGAGGCAGCGAGACGCACCGCTTTGTCGAGCAGCGTCACGCGCGTGGGAAAGTTCTCCTTGTACTGACCACCCATGGCGATGAACACCTCCACCCGAGGCCGCCCTAGTTCTTCGGCGGGAATGAGCTCCACATCGATGACGAGGTTGTTCTGGTTCCAAATCGGACGCACCCCGAGCAGCGCGAAAATTTGCCCCTCCATCACGCCAAAGTCGCGCATGGTTTCCATGCCATTCAAATCCAGCGCGATCTTTTTCGGCTTCCGCGTCCGCAGCAGTTCATCCACCAGCTTGCGTGCGGTCTCCCACGCGGGGCGTGTCGGGATTTCCTCGGGGTTGAGCGAGTACAAATTGCGTCCGCCAGGAGCGCTCGCTGGATTACGGATCGGATCAGGCCCCGGCCCCGGCTCGATGTAATGACCACCCAGTGCCGTGAGCAAACCGGCGTGCTCTTTCCCTGCGTCCAGCAGACGTGTGCGCACATCCCGTGCGAACTCCAGATCCTTCTGCAGCTCCGTGGTCATGCGGATGTCTGCAGGCGGGGCACCATCCAAAGCCGCGCTGAGGAACTCTGCAGCCTTGGTTTTATCCTGCTGCTTGTGCTCCTCGGCAGCGCGATGCAGCCCGCGAGTGGCGGCGAGATGATCAAGCAAGGGTTCGCCGAGGATCTGCACCAGATAGGGCACCATTTCGTCAGCATGCGGCCCTTCGCCCAGCACATGCAGCCTCAGCGGAGTACGTGACTCAAACAGATTGTGCAGATGCTCATCGAGCCGCGTGACTGCCGCATCATCCAGCACCTCGGCACCGCTACCATGCAGCTTGGCCTCACGCGCCTGCTGGCTGACACGCTTGCGATACTCCTCTTTAAGCAGGCCATCCTCCAGGGTGCGAAACTTGTGGATGTCTTCGTGCAGATTCTTGAATTCGTCATCAAGACCGGCGGCAAGCGCGGGTGGCGGCATGTGATCCACCAGCGCTGCGTAGGAGCGACGGCGCGCCAGCGTGGCCTCGCCCAGATTGTCCGTGATCCACAGATCAACCACCGGCATGTGCCCGACGCAGATGTCGCTCCAGCAGTCTTTGGAAAGCCCGGCTTCTTTGCCCGGCAGCAGCTCCAGCGTGCCGTGCGTGCCCCAGTGAACAATGGCATCGGCATGGAACTGCTCATCAAGCCACCAGTAGAAGGCGAGGTAGTTGTGCGGCGGCGGCACATCCCGATTGTGCAGCAGGCTTTCATCCTGCTTCTCACCGCGCTCTGGCTGTGGCATGAGCACGAGATTTCCCATCTCGATTTTTGGCAGCACGATGTGCGGCTCACCATTGCGCTGCACCACCATGATGCGCCCCGGCGGCGGTCCGAATTTCTCCACCATCGTCTTTCGCGCCGCTTCGCTGAGCTTGGTGTTAAACCACTCTTCATACTGATGCAGCGGCACTAGCACGGGCTGAGATTCATCCACCAGTTTTTCGAGATCTCCCTGCACCCACGGCCCGATGTTGCGCCCGACGCGCTTCAAGTCCGCGATGAGTTCAGGCGTATTCGCGGGTGTGTTTTTCAGCGTAAAACCCGCCTCCTGCAGGTGTGGCAGGAAGCGCATGAAACTCTCCGGGGCATCGAGAAAGCCACCCGTGGGGCTGCCGCGCATCAGGTCATCCTGGCCCAGCCCTTTGTTGTAATAGATGAGCGCGATTTTCTTCTCTGCATTGCTCTTGCGCTTCAGTGACGCCCAGCGCGCAGCGCGTGCGGCAAAGGCATCGATGCGGTCTGGAATCGGTTCATGCAGGCGAAAGCCTTGAATGTTCTCCTTCAAGCCGCCGACCACCACAGGCTCCAGCGTGCCCCATGACTCCTGCAGCGCCATGAACATGCCCACATCACGGTGCGAGAGACCGCGTGGATCGCGCAGCCATTCCTCGTTGGTGGTGGCCAGCATCGAGATGGGCCGCAGATAGGGTGCATCCAGTTCCTTCAGCAAGGCCGTGCTCTGCCACATCGCACCATGACGATCCTCGATGAGAATAGTGGGGCTGGCAGCCCGCGTGAGCTTTGTGACCTGTTCCTCCCTGTCGCCAAACACCGGCATGACATTGAGCCCCTGCTTTTCCAGCGCGGCGATTTGCGCGTCGATGACCTTCAAATCATGCGTGACCCAAAACGACTGCTGCAACAGCAGCACGGCCACAGACGCACCCTCCACCCAGCGTTTCTTTGCACGCTTGAAGGAGATGAACTCGCTAACGTCTGCAAAAGCATCCTCACGTGCAGGATCGTAGTAGCCCGCATCGGGTATGATCACCGGCGGTTCGATTTCACCTGCCGTGCCGCAGTACTTCACCATGCAGTAACGAATCAGCCGCCGGACGTTCACCGTGCCATTCGGCCGCCAGTAGGCAGGCACGGCTTCGTCTTTGAGAAGCAGCCCCGCCTTTTCCAGATCCACCTGGCTGCCACGCGCATCCAGCGGGATCACCCGCTGCTCAGGATTGAGTACTCGGGCCTGCTGGAGCCGCTGAGAGAGCGCGGGCGCTTGCTCCGCTTCGAGGTTCAGCACAAACACCAACCGGAAGCCTGCGGCCTTCTCTGGCTGCTGCGTTTCATTGAAGCTCTGCCCTTTGAAAAACTCCGCATGGATGCCGTTCTCACGGCACGCGGCCTCCACCTGCGGCATCGAGCGATCCCAGATGCCAATGAAGGCCCAGTCGAGCGGTTCTGCCGCACATAAACTCCCTGCCAGTATCAAGCAGCAACTGACCAGTACGAAGATGCAACGCATGACTTTGATGACCTCTTAGAAGGTGAGGCGTCCGCCAACAACCACGTTGAAGCCTGCCGCCTGGCGCTGCTGTTGGGAATAGGCCTGGCGGTATTGGGTGTCGAAAACATTGTTCAGATTCAGCGTGAGCGAGAACGAACGGCTCCCTTCCTCCCAGACCTTCACCCCGGTGCGGATATTGGTCACGAAGAAACCGGGGATTTTAAAATCGGAATTCAGCGGCGGGTTATTCGTGGTATTGGGAGAGCCCAGCGCAGGATCGGTGGAGAAACCGGCATCAATTTCGTCGCTCGTGTTATGTCGGATCAGAGGGCCTGCCCACAGCTCGGAAAGCTCCACCCAGCAGCGCTTCTCGTCGCTTTCAAAACGCACACCAAAGTTGCCGTATAAGGGAGGAATGAAACGCAGCGGCACATTCTGTGACTGGTTCTGGCCGTAGGTCCACGTGGTGTTGTTAAAGATCGTAAAGTGACGGTCCAGATCATAGCTCAGTGCAAACTCCACTCCCGTAATGTAGCCTCGGGCAGAATTGGAATTCCGCGTGGCATTGTAAGTATCCACGCCGATCACCACCGTGCCTGAAGAGGTGGAGGTGACCAGATCTGATAGCTTCGTGAGATACCCCGTCAGCGATCCCTTCAGCCGCTCCGTGTGTACGCGGGCACCGATCTCATAGGTGATGCTCTTCTCCGGATTGATCATCGTGCTGGGCAGTGATGCGGTCTTGCTCGAAAACACCGGGGTTCCAGCACTCAGCAGATCGCTGTAAGTAGGGGTTCGATAGCCAGTGGCGACATTGGCCACCAGGTCGAAAGATTTTGTCGCTTGATAGACGGCACCGACATTCCATGTCACCGCGTTCCAGTACTTGTTTGCGGCTAGATCGTTGACTGTGTACCCGGCACCGGGAATCACGTCCAATGGCTCTGGGTGCGAATGCAGATGCGTGTTTTCATAACGCGCTCCCAGATTCAACAGCAGCTTGTCCATAGGCTTGAGATCCAGCGTGACGAAGGTGTCAAAGACCTCGTAAATGCCATCCGGTGTGATGCCAGGCTGCTGGGAATTGGTGGTGATACCTGTGGCCAGAACAGTCGAATTCAGCGTCTGCGAAGCAGAAAGATTCTCGTGCCTGTAGTCCATGCCATAGACCAGCCGTGTATTCTTGTACTTGCCAAAAGTGGCGGCATTTTGAATGCCCACTCCCCAGACATCCTGATCCGAATTGGTGATCGTGTTGTTGAACAGAGTGGCGTTTTGTACGCGTCGCTCGCGCAACTGGTCATAGTACTGGTAGTAGCCGTACACCTTGAGTTCGTCGCTCAGGAAGCCCAGATCTTTGGCGGTGTAATCCATCTTCACAATGCCACGGCGCTCCAGCGGGCTGTAGATGCGCGGCACGCCATTCGCATTGAGCTTGGACTGCACGTAGCTTTTCACATCCGTGCGTTCGTTTCCAACCCAGGACACGCGGAACACATGGCCTTTGACGGGCTGAAATGCGAGATTGGCATATCCGCCGCTGGTATGAAAGCTGGTGGGTGCCAGCGCTCCAGAGGAGCTATGGTAGTTGCCCGCATCCTGCGCCGACCAGCCTGCGGCAAATGCCCACGTGTCATTGCTCATGTGTACATTGGCGGCGTTGGTAAACTCCGTATTGTTGCTGCCATAGCGCGAGTACACATCCCCGCCGACGTTCAGGCTCTCGGAGAACTCCCCGCGCTTGGACAACACATTGATCACCCCGCCGATGGCATCGCTGCCATACTGGACCGACCCGGCTCCACGCACCACTTCCATGCGGCCAACGGCATCGACGGGAAACTGGTTGAAGAACGGATTGGGGCCGGAAAAAATCCCGCCATTGTTGATGCGAATGCCGTCCCAGAGATAAACCAGCTTGTTCCCCATCTGGCCGCGAATGATTGGCGAGCCCTGGGCCGCCACTTGGTTCACCCAAACCCCGGGCTGCTCCTGCAGCATTTCCGATGGAGTCGTGGCCTGAAAGCGCTCTATGCGTTTCTGTTCCACGACATTGGTGGTCTGCGGCACCTTCTTTTGGTCCTGCGCCGTTCTGGAAGCGGTGATGACCATCGTGGGCAACTCTTCCGCAACATCCTGCTTCGGCTTTTCAGCCGACTGCAAGTGAATGGCCGTCAGTGCGGTCAACGAAAGCGCCAGAATTGGGAAACGAGAATGTAGTACAACCATCCATGACGCTACGCCAACACCCTGCCTGGCAGCAATACACGGCAGGTAGGAATCTATTCATTCGGACACAATTTGACCATCGGCAGAGGGAGAAGAATTGTTTTTGATCAACCCCCACATTCGGCATGCCCTGTGACACCCCCTAACAGGGCAAAACGTGTCCTTGCTACTGACCGATACCGGCAGAGTTGGTCACCTTGATTCTCGTGAATAGTCTCGAGGCTGGCACACTGGAATTTACCCGGTAAGTCACACGCTCAGTCTGCCTCGCAGCATTGGGTTCTGCCGGAGCGGCAAGCTGTAAAATGACGTTGTCAGCCGACCAGTGCACGAGATCGTAACTCCCTTCGATTTCGTACAGAAGTCCCGGTTCGTTTTGTCTGCGATTGAAGCTGATCAAGAAGCCATCCTGGGCCATTGACGTCGCAGGCTGGGTGGTGTCTGCAGGTGAATTCGGGTCCGCATCAAAGGCATAGGACAGCAGCAGATTGCCACCATTGGGCGCTAACCCCCCCCCGTCCAGTCCATTGGCGACCTCCCAGTCATCGGGGATGCCGTTGCTGCGCGTATCGGCTATGCACAACACCGAGACCGTCTGGGCTGCTTGATTCGGCGGAGAGGCATTGTCCCACGCAGTCAGCGTCATGATGTTCCATCCTTCAGCAAGCGAGAACGCGGCAGTGAAGGCACCGCCGCCGCCCAAAGCAACCGGCGAGCCATTGACT
>NCCR01000012.1 GCA_002279765.1 Verrucomicrobia bacterium 12-59-8
ACGAGATCGCCAGCAGCCATCCCGGTCCGGTCAATTCCGAAGATCCCGGCTTCGCGGGTCGTAACGATGCGCAGTTGGCGCTTGCCCTTGACCGCGCCAGAAGCGCACAGACCTATGGCGATTATTTCTTCGCCTTGCGGGAATATGCCGCCTCTTTCGATGATGGCCATCTGAGCTTCGGCGCGCGGGGTGCCACGCCGAATGATCATCACTGGCCGGGTTTTCTCACTGCCAATGACGGTTCCGGCGATATCCGCGTGGTTTCACGCGCGGATTGGTCGCCTGTGCCGCTGAATGCCAAGCTTGATGGATGTGACGGCAAATCTGCAGCCACGATTGCGGAAGAGACGCTCGGCAAGATGTGGGGGCGCTGGAACCTTGAAGCGCAGCGCCGCCGGTTCGGCATATTCCTGTTCGCCAGCGAGGAAAGCCGCTACATTCCGCGCCCGTTCGAATGCAGCTTCCGGATCGGGGACGCCGAGCAATCCTTTACGCTCGACTGGCGGCCCCTGCCGCTCGACGAACTGGGCGAACGCCTGAAGGCCGGGTTTCCTGCAACGACACCGCGGTTCGAAGATCGCACCCTTGCGGATGGTACGCGCTGGTTTTCCATCCCGTCCTTCAACAGCGATCCGCAATCGGATGCCGGACAGGCCCTCTCCCGGATGATCGCCACTATCAAGGCCGAACGGACGGCACTGGCCAAGGCCCCAGCAATCGTCTTCGACCTGCGCGGGAATGGCGGCGGCTCGTCCGACTGGTCCGTCCAGATTGCCAGTGCCTTGTGGGGCGAAGCAGTGTTCGCCTCTCTTCCTGACGAAGAGATCGAGGTCGACTGGCGCGTTTCGGCAGGCAATCTCGCATACATCCAGCGCGGCTACGACGAGCGGCGCGAAGGCCTGTCGCCAGCCAGCGATCATTGGTACCGAACCGTGATCAGCGGAATGACCGAAGCATTGGCGCGAGGGGACACGCTTTGGCGCCACACGGACGAGGCCGGAGAAGACACCGCGCCGGATGCAGACAATTCCTCCTCACCCCGGATGCTGCCCCCGCTGAAGGGCCGCGTCTATTTCATCACCGATGGCTCTTGCGGCTCGGCCTGCCTCGACGCAGTCGATCTGTGGCGAAAGCTTGGCATGACTCATCTGGGTCAGACTACCAGTGCGGATACCCTCTATATGGAGGTCCGGCGGTTCACCCTACCCAGCGGCATCACCAGCCTCACCTTTCCGATGAAGGTCTATCGTGGACGCCCGCGCGGTTCCAACGAACCTGTCGTGCCGCAGCATCTCTTTGTCGGCGACATCGGCGATACTCCGGCGCTGGAGGCCTGGTTCGCCGGACTGCCGGGCGCGAATTTTCATTTCCAACCACACGCCTCTCTCTCGCCCGCGCCCGCCGTCTGGCACATGCTGGAGCTGCCCTATGGCGGCGCAGCGAATCACCTGCGCATTGGCCAGACACACTGGCTGTTAGACACCGGCAATGAAACCAGTTTCCGCCGCGTGCTCCGCCCGTATCTTCATGCCAGCGGTGTCAATGCCGTCGCCGGTGTGTTTCTGAGCCACAACGACGCCGACCACATCGGTGCCCTCGCACAAGTCATCGCGACGTTTGACCCGCCGCAGCTGTTTTGCAGCACGCAGGAGCCAGGGAGACGTGATCGCTCGAACTCCCCGCTGCAACAACTGCTCAACCAGCCGCATCCACCCTTGCTGCGTAAACTGCGCGTCGATGAACGAGTCCCCCTGTCAGACGCCCCAAGATTCAAGGTCGAAGCCCAGGTGCTCTACCCGACGCTGCTGTCGCAAAGTGACCGCGGAGATGACCGGTCAATGGTGCTGATGGTGCATCTCGGGCGCTGGCGCGTATTGTGGCTGAGCGACACCGGATGGCACGCCGAGAAAATTCTCTGCTCGAGCTCCGTTGATCTGCGCTGTGACGTACTGATTCGCAGCCAGCATGAGGTAGATATCTCCACCAGCGCGGAATTCCTGCTCAGGACCCGCCCGCAGGTCATTCTCTGCGGGAGTGACGCCCGCGCCACCGAGACAGAGCTGCCCGTTTCGCTCGTTCAACACGCCAAGGGACAGAACACTCCGCTGATAGATGCCTGGGGCGCCGGCAGCATTGACCTGCAGTTTCAACAGGATGAGCTTCACATCGTCACGCAACGCAGCGGGCAACGGTTGGTGCTGAAACCGCGCTAGCATCAGCCATCAGCATTCCCCGAAGTTACGGACCTGCATCCGGCCTGGCTCCCAGTCTGGCAATGATGTCGCCCATTTTGTTGTTTCGGATGACCTCGAGTTTCACCTCGCTGCCGGGCGGCTGGGTGCGGATGATCTGTAGCAGATCTGCCGGGGAGCGGAAGGCCATGCCTTGAAACTTGGTGACCACGTCCCCCTGGCGCAGCCCGGCTTCAGCCGCAGGCGATTTGTTCCCAATGTCCGTCACCAGCGCGCCCCGGCGTGAGGTGCCCCAGACGGGATCTATCTCAACCGGTTCACTGCTGACTTCGAGCCCGAGGTAGCCCTTGCCGATGGCACTGGTGACACCCGCCGTTTGCTTCGCACTTTCCTTGAGCCTGGCTTGAATATCGTCCACCACCATTTTGGCTTCATTGGACGGAACAGCCAGCCCCACCCCCTGCCAGCTGGTGGTGCTAGAGTCACCACGGTAGATGGCGACGTTGATGCCGATGATCTCCCCGCGAATGTTCACCAGCGGCCCGCCAGAGTTACCCGGATTGATCACCGTGTCCGTCTGTAGGTAGTCAAACTTGCTGTCGCTGAGATGACGGTCGCGCGCACTGATGATGCCCTGGGTCACCGTGCCGCTGAGCCCGAAAGGATTGCCCACCGCGAGCACGATCTGCCCCACCCGGACGTCATCGGAGTTGGCAAAGCTCAGCGAGGGAAAGTCGACACGCGGGCTGTCGATTTTAAGCAGGGCGATGTCTCGCTCTTTGTTGAACCCCAAAATGAGCGCCGGATGTTTTTTATTGTCGTTTGTGGCGATTTCGATGCCCGCCAACAAGCCTTCGATGACGTGATAGTTCGTGACCACATGCCCCTCCTTGCTGACGATCACACCGGAGCCGAGGCTGGGCACGATCTGATCGCGCTGGCCGACGAAGCCATAAAAGGGATGCCAGCTCCTCTGCCCTGGGCGCACAGTCTTGGTCGTGACACTGACCACCGAAGGCAGCACGGCGGCGGAAATCCTGGCAAATTCGTCATTCAACCGGCTTAGCAGGGGCAGTTCATCCGGCGAGATTTTCGGCTTTTGCGGAGTCGTGAGCGCCGCAGGTCCGGGTTTTTCGCTCTGCAGCAGGTTGAGCACGCCATAGCCCTCCCGCCCATGACGCCACCATGCGAACAGCAGCGCGGCCAGGACGAACACGGATAGGGCAAACAACAGACGACGGAGGTTTTCCATGCAGACCAATGCGCCAGCGGCTGCCAACTTCAATGTTCAAAGTTGCGGGTGCAGAGACCACGCCCTCTGTCCACTGCTGCCATCATGCCGCACGCTTCGGACACAGAATGACGAGCTTTTGGCGTGAGATCGGCGGGAGCTCGGCAGGCTCGTTGAGCGCGCGATTCACCGCATTTTTAATCTCTTCTGGTTCGAATGGTTTGGTCACGTAATCGCACACGCCACGCCGGACCGCTGTCACGATGTCACGGGTCTCCGAGCAGGCGGAAACCATCACAAAGCGAGTCGCTGGCGAAGCCTCGCGCGCTTCGCGAATCATGTCGAGGCCATCAACGTCACCGAGCCGGCGGTCCACCAGCGCCACATCCGGCGTCATCTCGCGAATCGCCTCCAGGCCGGCACGACCATTGTCGAATGCCATCACGTCATGCCCTTCTAACTGACAAAGGGAGGAGAGCAGCTTCAGCACTGGCGGATGATCCTCGATAACGATAATATTTGCCATATTGAATGAAATTGTAGCACCTCCCGAGTCATCGGCAAGAACCATGTAAGAAACTTGTCATGCCTTGCTTCCCTTTGCGGCTTCCCGTTTGCTTCGGGGCAGCAATCCGGCATTTTAGCCGCCCGCCATGTCCTCCCCCCTGCTCCGTTACTGCCCTGACCTCTACAACTACCAGCGCCGCGAAACACGCCCGGTCATGGTGGGAAACGTGCAGATCGGCGGCGGTGCGCCCGTGGTGGTGCAGAGCATGCTCACCAGTGACACCCGTGACGCCGCGGCCTGCGTGAAGGAAGCCCTCGGGCTCGCTGAAGCAGGCTGCCAGATCGTCCGCGTCACCGCACAGACCCGCGTCATTGCCGAAAACCTGCAGCATATCCGTGATGGTATCCGTGCCGCAGGTTGCGATGTGCCCCTGGTGGCAGACATCCACTTCAAACCAGACGCGGCGATGGAAGCCGTGAAGTGGGTCGAGAAAGTCCGCGTGAATCCCGGCAACTACGCCGACAAGAAGAAGTTTGCCGTCAAGGAATACACCGATGACGAGTACGCCGCTGAAGTGGCCTACATGGAGGAGCAGTTCATACCGCTGGTGAAGGAGTGCCTCCGCCTGGGCCGCGCCATGCGCATTGGCACCAATCATGGCTCCTTGAGCGACCGCATCATGAACCGTCATGGCGATACGCCGCTCGGCATGGTCGAGAGCGCCCTCGAATTCGCCCGCATCGCCCGTGGGCAGGGCTACCACAACTTCCTCTTCTCGATGAAGGCCAGTAATCCCAAGGTCATGATCGAGGCCTATCGCCTGCTCGTCGCGCATCTCAATCAACTCGGCTCTGACTGGAACTATCCGATCCACCTCGGCGTCACCGAAGCGGGCGATGGCGAAGACGGTCGCATTAAGAGTGCCATTGGCATCGGCTCCCTACTGGCGGACGGCATCGGCGACACAGTGCGTGTCTCGCTGACCGAAGACGCCATCTTCGAGATCCCCGTGGCGCAGCAACTCGTGAAGCCCTACAACGAGGGGCTGCCCGCGCAGTTTGAGCACATCGCCAACGCACCGCAGGTCAGCTACGATCCCTTCGACTATTTGCGCCGAGAGTCGCAGGTGCTCACGATCAACGGCGTCAAAGCCGGCGGTCATGAAACCGTGCCCGTCTTCACCACACGCAAGAAATGGGACGCCGTCGCCCACAAGATTGACAAGCTGGGCGACTACAAGCCCGAGGTTGTCATCGAAGACAGTGGCGTCATTGAGATCGACCCACGCGACGATGCCGCCATCGCCAGCCTCTATGACTGCGCCGATGCCAAGCTCGTCACCATCAAGGACGGACTCAAGCTGCCCGTCATCGCCGCGTATCGCCTGCTCGCTGCCAAATTGCAGCCACGTCACGTGATCCTGCTCAAAGACATGCTGCAATCCACCGGCAGCGATGACTTCACCCAGAACCTTCTCATCGCCGCCACAAACATCGGCTCACTGCTGTGTGATGGCATTGGCGACGCCGTAATCGTGAATGGCGAAGAAGCCCCCGGCCAAGCATTACGTATCAGCTACAACATCCTGCAGGCCGCCGGCGTACGCATTTTCAAGACCGACTACGTTGCCTGCCCGAGCTGCGGACGCACACTCTTCAACCTGCAGACCACCACGCAGAAAATCCGCGCCGCCACGGGTCATCTCAAAGGCGTGCGCATCGCCGTCATGGGCTGCATCGTCAACGGTCCTGGCGAAATGGCCGACGCCGACTTCGGCTACGTCGGTGGCGCACCCGAGAAGATCAATCTCTACGTCGGCAAGACCGCCGTGAAGTTCAACATCCCCGAAGGAGAAGCCGTCGAACGCCTCATCGACCTCATCAAGGAACACGACCGCTGGTTTGACGCGCCTGCGCCCGTCGCGGCATGATTTCGTTTCACGTCATATCGCTATGATCGAGTATCGTGTGACAAAATTCGACCCCGCTCATCGTGATGCGAGAGGCTTTTTTTCGGAGGTAGGGCAGAGTCTTTCCGCAGGAATTCTAACATTAGAAGAATACGAACGTGTTGAATCAAACTACGCGACTACCGCATTGGAGTATTTGCATGAAGCCGGCATCCAATGGCTGGAAATCAATGGACTTGAATACAATCGAGGGTTCACTTTGAAACTCTCAGAAGGCCAAAGGTTGCCCAGTGAACAATGCGGAGTCTGCCTTCGTGCATCTCGGATATGACTACTACATGTACATTGGCATCCCATCCCCGTGCCCAGTTGCGGAACATGCTGCGCTTGGCAGAGGTTTGTTTCCGGAGACCTTTAATTCTCCCTACAAACCTGAAGAGTGGTTGCAGCTAGGCACGCGCTGCCCGGTCCGCCACCGCCGTACGGCTTCCGCATTGGACCAAAACGCGAAGTCATCCAGCGGCACTTCATCCAGCGGGCAGATCATGAACTCTGACACTTCCGAAGCCTGCATCACCACGTTGCTGAAGTCCGGCACTCGGGCCATGTAGAAGAGATCTAGCGTGGGCCAGGCATAACCCTGAAACGGGTAGTGGTTGTTCAGCGCGAGGAAGTAGGTGTACGCAGTCGTCGGCAGGAGGATGCCCACCTCTTCGTGGACTTCGCGCGCCGCCGCCATCTCGCCGGTTTCTTCGGGTTCGATGACGCCACCGGGCAGCCCCAGCTTGCCAAAACCAGGCTCATGCGCACGACGGATCACGAGCACCCGGTCCTGCGCATCGAGCAGCACCGCCACCGCCGCTGGAATGGGCGTGATGAAATGGCGGAACCCGCAGGCCTCGCAGACAAACTCGCGGTCACTCTTTGTCATCCAGTCGTCCTGACCGCAGTTGCTGCAAAATTTGAAAGGAGAATCAGCCATGGCGCCTTCCCTGCCGCCGATAGGCGCGCCATGCCAGCAGAAACACCAGCACGCAGGCGGCTTTCATGACAAACAACCACCAGGGCTCCCACCATGCGCCAGTTTGCACCTCGATAAGATCGGAAACACCAAAGCAAACGAAAGCCAGCGGCAGCAGCCAGCGCCAGGGGCGCGGCATGCGCAGCTGCACGGCCAGCACGAGCGCGATAATAAGCCACAGCCCTGCCTCGGCGTAGTTGAACACGGCATGCAGTGAAAGCGGGGCATCCTCATTCATGTGTAAGTGTTTGCCGCCATGCGCTCCCTGGCAAGAGCCAGCCAAACGATAAATCTTTACAACGCATCTTGGCTTCGATGACATCCTTTGTCACAATGCACGTTAATTCTAGGCATGAGTTCCAACCTTCTCCAGTCCTGGCTGCTTCTTCCCAACGGGGAGCGCCATGATTTAAACGGCACCTCCAGCATAGGCCGCGCGCCTGACAACACGCTGCAGCTGACGGACAGTGAAGTCTCCCGCCGCCACGCCATCATTCAGGCGCAGGGCGAGCGCGAGTTCTGGCTGGTCGATCTCGGCAGTGCAAACGGCTCGTATGTGAACGGCCGCCGCATTTCACAGTCGGTACGCCTGCACAACGGCGACATCATCCGCATCGCCAGCAACGAACTGGAATTTTCCACGGAGATTCTCAGTGCCATGCATCCGGCGAGTCAGCAGGTCATGGCTTCGACCATGATCCACATCCGTCAGGCGCATTGCTGGCTCATGGTGGCGGACATCATCGGCTCCACCCACCTCTCACAAACACTGCCAGGGGCGCAATTCCCTCGCATGACCGGCAGCTGGTTCAAGAACTGTCGCCAGATCATCGACGAATGCGGCGGCCACATGTCGAAGTACCTCGGCGATGGTTTCTTCTGCTACTGGGACGACAATGAGGACAGTGCCATCCAGGTACGCCAGGCCGTGGCCAAGCTGTATGAAGCACAGCTCGCGGCGAACCCGCCTTTCCGCCTCGTGCTGCATTTCGGGGCCGCCATGCTCGGCACCGTCCCAACAATGAACGAGCTCAATCTGCACGGCCCCGAGGTCAACTTCATCTTCCGCGTGGAAAAAGTGGCCGCCACCCAAAAGCAAAACATCCTGTTCACCGAAGCTGCCGTGAAACGCATGGTGGCCGAACAAGAAGTCCGGCTTGTCTGTGAATGCGGAGTGGAGGGTTTTTCGAAGACGTTTCCCTTTTACTCACCGAGCCATTGAAGCGTGCTGCGCGCTGGATCACTCCAGCGCACTCGCAGTGCCATCAGCTTGCTCCGGCTCAGACGGCAGCAGCATCGCCACAGCAGCAGAGGGGATGAAAAGAAAGCCGGCGTAAAGCAGCGCGGTGCGGAAGTCCCCGACCTTCACAAAGATGCCGAAGAACACGGTCCCCCCAGCAGCGACGATGCGGCCGATGTTGTAGCAGAAGCCAGAGCCGGTGGTGCGCAGCAGCACCGGGAAAAGCGGCGGCAGGCACATGGTGAAAAGGCCAAACACCCCCTGGCAGGCACCAATGGCGGCAAACTGCCACTTGGTGGCCTCCCAGCTCCACACCTGCGAGAAGGAGAGATACATGAAGGCAAAGTAAGCCAACATCATGCCAACGATGGTGTTTCGGTAGCCGAACAGCTTCGCAAGGCCCCCGGCAATGTAGTTGCCGATCAGCGAGCCAAACATGATCCACATCAGCGCCGTGACGAGAGCAGCATCCTTGCCCGATTTATCGAGCGGGACGATCTCAGCGAGGCTGAGCACGTGCTTCTGCTGCCAGAACAGGTAGGTCCAGTGCGCGGTCAGGGACACGGCGCAGATGATCATCACCCGCCACGTCACACCTCGCACAGCGGGACTGAACAACGCGCTGATTTTCGGCACCTCCTGGCCTTTGCGCGCTTCCGTCCACTCCTCGGTCTCCGGCACTGCTTTGCGAATCCACAGAGTGATGAGTGCGGGCAGAATGCCGATGAGGAAGATGTAACGCGGCTCCTGACCCGCGAGCAGGTAGCCCGCCAGACAGGCCAGCAATACACCGCAGTTCACCGCGCTTTGCAGCGTGGCCGCAATCCATGGCCGCCATTTCTTCGGCCACGTTTCCGACAGCAGCGATGCGCCCACGGCCCACTCTCCGCCGATGCCGAGCGCCGCGAGAAAGCGGAAGATCATGAGATGCCACCAAGTCTGCGCAAAGTACGACAGCCCCGTGAAGCAGGCGTAAGTCAGAATCGTGAGCGTTAGCGCCCGGCTGCGGCCCAGCACATCGCCAATGCGGCCAAAGAAAGCCCCGCCAAGCGCCCAGCCAACAAGGAACGCCGCCTGGATTATGGAGCCATGCATGCCGACTGTGGGATCGCTCTCCGGCACCAGCATGAGCTGCGCCACGAAAGCTGTCGCGACCAGCGTGTAGAGATGCATGTCGAGGCCGTCAAACATCCAGCCCAGCCATGCGGCGAGCCCGGAACGGCATTGCTGCGGCGACAGGTCGCGCAGACGGGTGATTTCAGGAGTGGCTGGTTGGCTCATGCGGCCGCGAGTCTTTCGCAGCCGGGCCGGAATGGCAAGCACGGATCACTTGCTCTTCGCCAGCTTGTTGTACTTCTCCACCAGCTCGTTGAACTCCCGCGTGCGGGCATTGAGCTTCGAAATCGCGTCATTGCGCTCTTCCACGAGCTGCTTGAGCAGCTCATTCTGCTTTTCCATCGCGCTGTTCTGCGTGGTGACGACGCTGTTATGACTTTTGATCGCATCCGCGCCCTTGCCGAACGCGAGCTGGGTCGCCTCCAGACCACGCTGCATCTGCATCACCTCGCGCATGTAGATCGCGATGGTGATGCCGCGCGCCACGGAGTCGGCGGAGAGATCGTTGTACTCGCGGGTCACTTCAACCAGTCTGGCCTCCACTTCGGCGCGCAGTGCGGTCAGGCGGGCGATTTCAATCTCATACTCACGCACCTTCCGCTCCGCATCGATGCGCATGGCGTTTTCGGCTTCAAGACGTTTGACGAGATCTTGAATGTGCCCGCGCAGGCGAGTTTCACGCTGCCACTGCACGATGGAAACAACGCAAAGCCCCAGAGAGATGATAACCAGCAGCGTGGTGAGCAGACGCTTCATGGCTCAGAGAGACGGCTTGGCCGCATTCGCGGGTTTGACGTTAAAAGCCACCTTGGTGAAGCCGACCCGCTTGGCGGCATCCAGCACTTTCACCAGGTCAGTAAAGCGTGTGTTCTCATCGCCGCTGATGTAAACGGGCGTGGCAGGGTCTTTGCCGAAACGTTCGGCAAGCTTGCGTTCCAGTTCTGGCAGCGTGACGCCGGCCTTGTCGAAAAACACATCGCCGGTGGCATTCACCGCGAGATTGATCATGTCCGGCTTGAAGTCGGACTGCGCAGAGGAGGCGACGGGCAGGTTGACCTTGATAGTCTGCTGCTTGGACATCGTGAGGCTGACCATCATAAAGGAGGCCAGCAGGAAGAACATCACGTCAATGAGCGGGATGATTTCCAGCCGCGTCTTTCGTTCGGGCAATGGCGAATGAAGTTTCACAGTAGGATCAGGCCTTCGGAGTGGCTTTATCAAATCCGTGCTGGGCAGCAAGAATCAGCACATTGTTCGCAGCAGCTTCGAGATCGAACTTCAGTGCCGCAAGACGGGCGTGGAAGTAGTTCATCGGCACCAGCGTGCCAATCGCAATGCCAAGACCGGCTGCCGTAGCGATGAGTGCCTCCCCAATGCCACCCGTGACTTTTTCGACGGCAAGCTCGCTGCTGCCAATGCTGGTGAAGCTTCCCATAATGCCGGTCACAGTGCCAAGCAAACCAAGCAGCGGAGCGAGAGTGACAATGGTGTCCATCGCGCTCAAGTAGCGGCCTGCATCACGCAGTTCCTTCCCGGCGGCCACTTCGATCGCGCCCTGCATGCTGGTGTGGCGGTGTTTGAGCCCGTGATGAATCATGCGCACCACCGGATCTCCTGAACTGGCGGAAAGCGCGATAGCCTGGGCGAGGTCTCCGGCCTCCAGCTTCTCATAGACTTCATCCAGCTGTTTGACGGAGCGCTTGGTGGCAAAGCGCACCCACCAAAAAACACGCTCCACAAAGATGCAGACAGCCACAACCGTGACTACCGCAATGGGATACATGATGGGACCACCTTGGTGAAAGAGATCGACGACGACGTTGGCGAGGATGGGCATGGGGAGAATGAAAACTGGCAGAACTGAAATGGGAATGGCCTCAGCGCAGGCGGAAGGTCAGCGGCAGGGTGTAGCGATGCGCCGTCCCCGCAGGCCAGCGCCAGTTCCGGCGCACATGGGAAGCCGCATACTCGTCCAAGGCGCTGAAGCCGGTGCTGCCGATGACACTCACACCATCGACCGCCCCCGAAGGGCCCACGCTGATGCTCAGTCGCACGGTCCCCTGCATGCCTGAACTGCGTGCAAAGTCCGGATAGGAGGGCTGGGGAAATTTGCCTTTGCCGCCACTGCCTGCGGTGCCGCTACCACCCGCTGCACCCGCCTGCGTGGTGTTGGATCGTGTGCCGCCACTGCTGGCCACGGGTGCGCTTCGAGGCCGAGACGGAGCTGTTGGCGTCTGCCGTTTCACGGGATCGACGGGACGCAACGCATCCTCGATCTTCGGCGCGGTGGGAACCGCAAAAATGTCCTCCATCGTCATCGCCTCGGCAATCTCCGGCAGATCAAGATTCTCCGTCGGCGACTCGATGGCCTCAGGAATCTCAACCGGCAGCACTGGCTCGGTTTCAGCAGGCTGATCGGCACTGGCTTCCATCGACATCAGTTCGGCCATGGATGTCTCCACCATCGGCAACTCAATTGCATTATCGAGGTCTTCTAGCGTCTTCAGGTGAATCGGCGGCAGATCGTCGGCAAACATGCCGATGACGCCCACGGTCAGAAAGCTCCCAGTAATGCCCACCATCCAAGAAAGCATGATGATCACCCGCACGAGGCTACCACCACGTTGCACCCCGACGATGCTGGAGGAACCAGGCATGGCGGGAGTTCTGGAGAGGTCGAAGCCCATAGTGGGCAGCGTGTTTATCACGGATGAAGTCATGTCACAAGACAGGGGCGGGTATTGGAGAATGAAACGCAAGAAAAGGCTGTCAATTTGCAATTGCGACTCAGTCGCAGAAAATACTTGCGCGTTTATTCATCCGCTTCACCATCCGCACTGCTGCGACAGAATCTCATTATCAATCTCTTATGAAGCCAATTGCCCCTTCCAATTTCACCCGCACCGCTGGTCCCGTGCTAGCTGCCGCTGCTCTACTTTTCCTTGCCCTAGCTTCCCATGCTCGATCCCAAAGCGTGAGCAATCCAGCAAGTAAACCGAGGTCAGATATCGTCACTGAACTGCCAAACGTCGTTATCACCGCAGACGCTCCAGAGGAACCTCAGGTCAAAATTCCCTACCTGCCGCCGGTCGAAGGCACCAAGATCTATGCGGGCAAGAAAGCAACCTCGTTGAACCTGCAAGCGCTGCCAGAAGTGCAGGCCAACAACTACAGCCAGGCCTTTGCGATGACTCCCGGCCTGTTGACCACCGAAGAAAGCACTCCGCTGGTAAGCCTCGGCTACCGCGGCATTGGTTCCCCCGATCGTGCTCAGTACATGATGATGCTTCAAGACGGCATTCCGATCGCCGCCGACCCGCAGGGCTATCCAGAATCCTATTGGACGCCGCCACTGGAGTCCACGCAACGCATCGACTTCGTACGCGGCGGAGCCTCACTGCTCTATGGGCCGCAGCCTGCCGGTGCCATCAATTACGTCTCGCTCATGCCCCACACCGACCGGCTTTTCGGCATGCAGTCCAAGCACATCTTTGGCAGCAACAATCTCTACTCCACCTTCAACTCCATCGAAGGAGCGGCTGGAAAATGGAGCTGGCTCGGCTGGTTTAACTATCGCTCGGGTGATGGCTTCCGCAGCGCGAACAATGACTTCGAGGTTTACGCCGGCCGTCTGAAGCTCATCTACCAGCAGGCCACCGACACGCGTTGGATATTTTCCCTCGACGCTGGTTCGGATCGTCATGGCGAGCCCGGCGGACTGACCGCGGCCGCATATAACGCGGATCGCAATCAAGCCATCCGCACAAGCGACCGCTTCAAATTGAGTCGTGTCGTCGCCAGCGCCGAGCTGCAGCACAAATTTTCCAGTCAGACAGAACTCAGTGTGAAGGCTTGGGCCGGTGCCTATGATCGCTGGAGTATCCGGCGAAACGGCGGCTTTGGCACCGTAACTCCTGGCACCATCACGCAGCAGCAACAGTTTTACAACTGGGGCATCGAGCCGCGCATCCGCCACGACTACGAGCTATGGGGGGGCAATCACTCGCTCGCCGCTGGCATGCAGTTCTACATGTGCCGCTCTCCGCGCAAGGATGCCACCGGAGCCTATCCGACGGACGACATCGGCACCGTCAACACCATCGCTGCCCGCGATGTGATCTACGGCTCCGTCTTCCTCGAAAACAAGTTCACCTTCGGCCGCCTGACCATCACACCCGGCTTCCGCATGGAGTTGATCAATCAGGATCTGACAGTTAAAACCAACGTGGCAGGCACCATCGCTCAACGAGACAACAGCAAGTTCGACAGGCAGCCGCTCTTTGGCCTCGGCCTGTCCTATGACCTCGGCAATGAGACTGCCGTTTATGCCAATGTCTCGCAAAGCTATCGTGCCACCACTTTTGGTCAGTCGCTCATTCCAGGCGCAGGCGGCACAGCCAGCGATGTCGCACCTTCGCAGGGCTGGAGCTATGAAGTTGGCATCCGCGGCAATCCCCGGCCTTGGTTCTCCTATGACAGTTCATTCTTCCTCATCGACCTCGACGACAAACTCGGCACCGCAGGCGTCAACATCCAGAGCGTTGGCCGCAGCATTAACTACGGTTGGGACGGTGCCGTGCAGTTTGATGTCATCGGTGGCCTCGATGCTCTAAATGGCACGCATCGTGGTGAGCGCCTCGGCGTCCTCAATCTCTATGGCAACATCTCTCTGCTCGAGGCCCGGCTCTCTGGCGGCGTCAATGACGGCGGCAGACCCCAGTATGCGCCGCCCTACATGATCCGCACAGGAGCCATCTACAAACGCAAGAGCGGCCTGAAGATCGCTTTCCTCGGCACCTTGATGGCTCGGCACAGCGGCAACGACACCAACACTTCTAACTTCGATATCCCCGCCTACACCACCTGGGATCTCACCGGCGAGATCCCCATCACCAAAAACTTCTCGGTTCTTGGCGGCTTGAACAACGTCTTCGACAGGCACTACTATTCACTCGTGACCACGAGTGGCATCATCCCGGCCATTGGCCGCAATTTCTACGTCGGCGGAAGCCTGAAGTTCTAACTTTGTTGGTTGGAAATGTCTCTGTGGGGGCAGATGGGGTGTTTTGCTCTCACAGAGATTTTTGTCCCAGTCCTTCGATTTTCCAGCCGTCGCGACACTCGCGTTTCACCAGTGCGTTCACCGCTTCGATATTGATGAACTTTAAACCGGCACAGTCCCCTTCCAGCCACTGTCGATCTTGGCTTCGGCTGGCTGCCACTGGATGCCTGCTCCGGCGAGTTCAAATCCGGTGAGATCACCTCTTGCACTCAGCCCCTGGGGATATTTGAAGGTGAGCACGAATGCGCCGTCCTTCACCGTAGCCGTATCAATCAGCGGACCACTGATGGCGGGTACATTCTTGTGATACACCGCACCCAGAGCCCATGGCTCGAATTGCTCACTTTCCCTGCCCAATGCTCTTGCCTTCAGAACCCAATGAGACCTCTCCTGAAGATCGCAATGCGGTCGCTAAAGTCTGGATGAAACGAGGCATCGCGCTGCTTTCCGCCAATGATTCCGCTGCACTGCCGGAGGCCCTGAACTGCTTTGAGCAGGCGCTGGCGATTCGTCGTGAGCTGCCGTTTGAGGAGAGCACCTGGTTCCGCTGGCTGCTGACAGCCTGCTGGATGAACCTTGGCGACGTGCAGACACGTCTCGGAAATCCAGCTGGACTAATCGCTGCGGTGAGCAGTTTCGACGAGGCTATTTTTCATCTGCAAAAGCTCCCGCTGGAGGAAGACTCACAGTATCGCGGGCGGCTGGCACTGGCATGGATGAATCGGTCATTGGCGCTGCGTTCGCAGTCCACACCTGAAAGCCTGCACGCAGCGCTGCTTTCGCTGGACCACGCCAAAACCGTGATCGAACAGAGCGTGACCGCTAAACTCCCGGTCAATGCCGCTCTTCTGCCAACCTTGCTGATCAACCGCGCGGCGTTGCTGCTGGAAGTCACACCACCACGCATGCTGGAGGCCATGCAGGTGGCGGAAGAGGCCCTGATTCTGTGCCAGCCCACGGAGCATCTGAATCTGCAAGCCGCCGAGATTGGACTGAAGGCACGCCACATCTTCTGCCATGCCGTGGCCATGCTGCTGGAGACGCCCCCGGTGGACACCAGCCGCGCAGACGATTGGATCATTCAAGCCACAGACAAAGTGGACGAAGCGATGCACCTCACCGCCAGATGGGAGAAGCAAGGCATGCCTGATCACTTCCACGCCTTGCGGCACGAATTGTTTCGCTATGGCTGCAACCTGCTCCTGGCCTACCAGCCCCATTTCATGGCGGAGTTTTTGCTCGATGTGCTCGATCCAGAACAAGGCTCCCCACTGCTGGCAAAAACTGATGACCTCTACCGAATGGGTCTTGAAGCCTTGGATCTGGCGGCTGCAGAAATGCGCCGCCGAGGTCCATTGGACCTGGGTTTGCAAAAAATGGACCGCCTGATCGAGGTGCTGGAATCGCTGAGCCAGGCGGCGGAGCGGATCAAAAAGCGTTCCAACCTGAAAAGCGCCTAGCCAGCACCTCTATTCCTGGAAGAGGCCACTCCGCTAGATTGACGGCCACCGTTAAATCTTAAGCCACAAGGCTGGGCTGGGAGGGCGTTTTCAAGACCCATTTTTTCTGGGAGATCAGCCACCGGGCAAATTTGATCCCAAAGATCATTTTGTGATTTGATTGGTTGACTCAATTTGAAACTGAGACTTAATCGCAATACGTTAATGAAACAGAATCTCATTATCATTAGTCACCTTTTACCGAACAGACCTCTCATGCTCCAAAAACTCGACTCTCTCTTCCCCCTCGCTGCTCACAAGACAGGCTCCAAATCTCTCTCAATCAGCTCCCTGCTCTGTGCCGCAGGCAGTTTGAACGCCCAAACAGCCGCCACCAAACCAGAGCCTGCGATTGAGGAAATCACCGAGATGCCCGAAATCGTCATCGAAGAGGCCGGATCCGTGTACAACCCCCAGCGTCTTCAATCCCACAAGTACACGGAGCCGCTGCGCGATATCCCTCAAACGATCACGGTCATCCCCAAGGCCGTCATCGAGGACCGCGGCGCTTTCAGCCTGCGCGACGTGCTGAAAAACACCCCGGGCATCTCCATGCAGGCAGGTGAAGGCGGTGCCGTCTCTGGAGACAACCTCTCCATTCGCGGCTTCAGCGCCCGCAGCGACATCTACCTCGACGGCGTGCGCGACTACGCCAACTACAACCGCGATCCGTTCAACACGGAACAGGTCGAGATCACCAAAGGCCCGTCCTCCTCCACCGTCGGTCGTGGTTCCACCGGCGGTTCCATCAACACCGTCAGCAAGATGGCCAATCTGACCGACTCCGTGCTCACCACGGTCAGCGGCGGCACCAGCAATCTCTACCGCGGCACGGTGGATGTGAACCAGAAGCTCTCCGAACACGCGGCCTTCCGTCTCAACACCATGTACCACAATGCCGACACCCCCGGGCGCGACAACGTCTCGTCAGAGCGCTACGGCATCGCCGCATCGCTCGGCACCGGTCTCGGCACCGACACACGCTTCATGCTGAATTATCAGCGGCTGGAGGAAAGCAACATCCCGGACTACGGCCTGCCTTGGATTCCCAACAACGGCACCTTCAGCGGCTCAGGTGCCGCACTCGCCGGCTACCAAAATCAGCCACCGCCGGGGGTGAGCTTTAACACCTTCTACGGCCTCCCGGGCGTGGACTACGAAAAGATCCAGACCGATCACTTCACAACAATCTTCGAGCACGATTTTTCTGAACACACCCGACTCCGCAACATCACACGCTACACTCGCAGCCATCGTGACTCCGTCAGCACCGCACCGCGCCTCCGCGATGTCGGCGTCGCCATAGGCAACCAGTACACCACGGTGCTGAACCGCCAGCTCCAGCGCCGTCAGCAGTTGACCGAGATGTTTGGCAACCAGACCAACTTGGTCGCCGATTTCGAGACCGGCCCGATCAAGCATGCGCTGGTCACAGGCATGGAGTTTTATCTCGAGCATCAGCAGAATGCCAACGTCGCCGGCATTGCATCCGTCACCGACTTGTACGACCCCAGCATCAACACCCCTCCCAGCTCTCTCCCAGCCCCAGCCAACACGCAGGACATCACGACCATGTACCCCGGGCTTCCGGCCCCAACCGAGGCGTATCTGTACACCTGTTCCGCCTATGTGTTCGACACCATGAAGTTCGGCAAGCACTGGGAGTTCAGCGGCGGCCTCCGCTATGACCACATGTATGCGACCGTGAGCCTGCCGGGCAACGCGCCCGGGTATTCCAACGCTGACGACCTCTTCAGCTACAAGCTAGCGCTGATCTACAAGCCCGTGAAACAGGGCAGCTTCTACTTCGGCTACGGCACTTCGTTCAATCCCACCATCGACGGTTCATCGGGTGCCGGTCTGGCTCTCGTCACCGGCACCAACACCTCAACGTCCGGTCTGGATCCCGAACACACCTCCACCTACGAGCTCGGCACCAAGTGGGATGTGCTCAAGGAGCGTCTATCCCTGACTGCCGCCCTCTTCCGCTCTGAGAAAACCAACGCCCGCACCACCGATGCCTCCGGCATCACCACGCTGGGCGGCGATCAGCTGGTCCAGGGCATCGAATTCAGCATGACCGGCAACATCACCAAAAACTGGCAAGTCTTCGCGGGTTACGCCGTCATGGAGAGCGAGACGAAAGCCTCCACCACTGCGGCTGCAGTCGGTCAGTCCCTGTCGAACGCGCCGCCCCAAACCTTCAACCTGTGGACGACCTACACCCTCCTGGAAAAAATGCAGGTCGGCTTCGGCGCCCAGTACATGGGTGCGCGTACGAGCAACGACGCCTCCACGAGCGCCCGCACCGCGCCGGGCTACTGGACGATGGACGCCATGCTCAGCTACAAGTTCAGCGAGAAGGTCAGCCTGCGACTGAACATCTACAATCTCGCGAACGAGCGCTACATCGGCAGCGTCGGCGGTGGTCAGTTCGTCCCCGGACCGGGACGTTCCGCCGCATTGACCGCGAGCATCAAATTCTAAGCCGTTTTTCGCCCGCCCATCATGCTTATCTCCATTCCCGACGTTCTCACGGCTGAGCAAGTCGCTCATGCACGCAAGCTCCTTGACGCCACCGATTGGGTGGATGGCAAAGGCACCGCCGGCTATCAATCCGCCAGGGCCAAGGACAACATGCAGCTCCCTGAGGACAGCCCTGCCGCGCGCGAACTTGGAGAAATGATCCTCAGCGCCCTGTCAAAAAATCCGCTGTTCCATGCAGCCGCCCTGCCGCAGCGGATTTTCCCGCCGCTGTTCAACCGCTACTCCGGCGGCCAGTCTTTCGGCACGCATGTGGACAATGCCATCCGACAGCATCCCACCATGCCCATCCGCATTCGCACAGATCTCAGCGCCACGCTGTTCTTCGCCGGTCCCGAGGAGTATGACGGCGGAGAGCTGTGCATTGAAGACACCTACGGCGTGCAGCGTGTGAGGCTGCCCCCCGGCCACATGGTACTCTACCCTTCCACCAGCCTGCACCACGTCACCCCCGTGACACGTGGTGCCCGCATCTGCTCCTTCTTCTGGCTGCAAAGCATGATCCGTGACAATGGCCAGAGGTCACTCCTGTTTGACCTCGATCTCGCCATTCAACGCCTGGGCCGCGATCTCAAAAATAATGCTGTAGCAGAACAAACCGCCGTGCAACTCACCGGAGTTTACCACAATTTGCTGCGTCAGTGGGTGGAGATGTAATCCCCTGCCAGCTCTCTATGAAACCTATCTTTCCCCGCCTCATTTTCTGGGGACATCTCATCGCCGGCCTTGTCGCAGGCGTGGTCATTCTCTCCATGGCCGTGACCGGTCTCCTGATTTCCTATGAGGCCCAGCTCCTTGAATGGGCCAATCGTGATCTGCGCGTCACACCACCTGCCGCAGGCACCACCCATCTCGACATCGAAACGCTGATGGCCAAGGTTCATGAAACCAAGCCAGATTTGAATCCCAGCGGCATCACATGGAAAGCAGACCCAGCCATGCCCGTCACGCTATCCGTCGGAAAAGAGGGCATCTTCTTCGCCAATCCATACACCGGCGAGTTTCTGGGCGAGGGCCATCGCGCCTGGCATGACTTCTTCCACGCCGCCACCGAGTGGCACCGCTTCCTCACTGGCACCGGCCTTCCAAAAGAAGTGGGCAAGGCCATCACCGGGGCTGGCTGTCTGATCTTCAGCCTGCTGCTGCCCTCCGGCATCTACCTCTGGTGGCCTCGCCACTGGCGCTGCTCCAACGTTCGCGCTGTCATCCTCTTCAATACCAAGCTCAGAGGCCGCGCACGCAACTTTAACTGGCACAACGTCTTCGGCTTCTGGAGCGCGCTCCCTCTTCTCTGCATCATTCTCACCGGCCTCATCATGTCCTACGGCTGGGCGAACAATATTCTCTTCACCCTCACCGGCAGCGTGCCGCCCCCCCCACGCGAACGCCCGGCAGGCGGAGCTGGTGGCAAGCGCGAAGGCAGCCCCCGTGGCGGCGCAGAGCGTGGCCCCGGAGGCCCACGTGAAGGCAGACCCGCAAGCCCACCAGCTTCCCTATCAGGACTTGAACCTCTCCTGGCTCAGGCGCGTCAGCAGATTCCAGACTGGTCCAGTCTCAGCCTGCGCATGCCACAGAAACCCGGTGCCCCTTTTCCACTCATGGTGGACCGTGGCGGCCGTGGTCAGGTGCAACTCCGCACCATGTTGAACCTCGATGTGGACCAAGGCAAAGTGCTGCCCAGCCCGGACGATCTGCAGCAGCAAAATCTCGGCCGTCGTCTGCGCATGTACGCCCGCTTCCTGCACACCGGCGAGCTGTTCGGCCTCATCGGTCAGACCGTCGCTGCGTTGTGTACCTTGGCCACCATGATCCTCATCTGGACGGGCTTTGCCCTTGCCTTTCGTCGCTTTTTTCCCAAACGCGGCCATGCCACAGCATCGCCCAAGGTCAGCGTCTCCACCTCGGAGACAGCTTCATAATTTGGTCCTTGTTAGGTTGGATCAAGTCCATGCGGGGCGCGGAAGTGGTGTTCCGCCCCTGCAGGGACATCCAGCAAGGTCGTCTGAGCCCCCCGCCTCACTTCCGAAACGGTGACGCCGGAATGCACGCGCCATTGTAGAGCGTGGCCACGGGGTTGTCCTTCCATGCATAACGTACCTGCTTGGGTTCGGCGATGGCTTTGCATGTGACGATGACCGTCTCGCCCTTGATCTTGGCGGCGGCCAGCTGCCACTGGCCGTCTGCTCCGGCGAGTTCAAAACCGGTGAGATCACCTTTCGCATTCAGACCTTGCGCGTATTTGAAGGTGAGCACGAATGAGCCGTTCTTCACCGTGGCTGTATCAATCAGCGGACCACTGATGGCGGGTACGTCCTTGTGATACACCGCACCCAGCGCCCACTGCGCGAGACGGCGTCCCACTTCCTGCTTGTTTGTCGGATGAATGTTTTTCGCATCCCCAATGTCGATGGTAATCGCCATACCGCTGTCCGGGATTGTGCTCAGCGCATTGAGCATCTGCTCGCGCACCTCCGGCCAGCCTTCGCCCTCGCGGGTGAAATTGGGCAGTTGCACCCAGGCAAACGGAAACTCGTCGTCCCAGCGTTTACGCCAGTCCTTGGCCAGCAGCGTGAGCTGAGTCTGGTAAAAGGGCGGCTTGGGGCCGTGGGAATTAGCTTCACCTTGGTACCAGATCGCGCCACGAATCGCATAAGGGATGAGCGGCGAAATCTTGCCGTTGAAGAGGCCACCCACATCGCCTTTGCGCTTGCGAATTTCGGCTGGATCACGCGGCTTGCGCGGCACTTCTGTGCCCGCAGCTTTGGCCTTCTTCACCTCCTCAGCCCACCTCGCCACCTGACGTTCGTAAAGTGCCTTCTCCTTGGCTTCATCAACCGTAGCTGCGGCCTGCTTTAGCGCTGCAAAGAAAGGCTTCAGTTCCGCGCTCGCCTGCTGCGCCTCAGGACTGATCCAGGACTCAATCGGCGTGCCACCCACGGAGGAATTGATGAGACCGAGCGGCTGCTTGAACACATCGTAAAGGTTGCGCCCGAAAAAGTACAACGTGGCGGAGAAATGGCCCACCGACTCAGGGGAGCAAATCACCCACGATCCTTTGCCCTGGGACTGCGGCGTCATCGCGGACGGACTGCTTTCGGTAAACACCCGGATCAGCGGCACATTCGCCGCCGCCTTGCTGGCTGCATAGTCATTGGCACCCTGCACCTGCAACCCCATGTTCGACTGCCCCGAACCGAGCCAGACTTCGCCAATGAGCACGTCTTTGATCGTCTTGTCGCCAATGGTCAGCGTCTGAGGTTCAGCGCTGGTGGTGAGTGCATCCAGCTTGAGCGACCACTGGCCCTTCGCGTCTGCCTTGGCGGTTTTTTTCTGCCCGGCAATGGCAACGGTGATTTCAGCATTCGCATCCGCCGTACCCCAGACTGGCACCGGCTTGCCGCTTTGCAGCACCATGTGATCGGAAAAAACAGCGGGCAGCGTGATGGCGGCCTGAGCTGACAAGGAGAAAAGAACGAGGGCGGCGAGTGTCTTCATGTAGGTTAGGATGAGAAGAACCTTGTCAACGTCAGGACCTGCACCATTGCTTCACCCAATGTCTTCCGCCCTTTTTTCCGCCGGCCTCGGCGATGTAATCCGTGTTTGCTATCAGAATGCCAGCTATCGCATGCTAAGTGAAACCACACAGCCGGTTCCCGTGATCATGGCTTCACACAATCCGTTTGCGATGGAGATCTTCCGCCATCATCGCAATGCAAAGCATTTCATTCTCTACGATCTCGCGCACAAATATGAGGAGTTCCTCAATGCCGGCCTGCGCGGGCCGGACATCAGCCGTGCGTTGTGTGACTTTGCCGGTGTGGATTATGCACAATTGATACGAGGCCCTGCAAACGGGCATGTACCGGTGTTCGACGCGCCGGATGAAGTCGATTCGAAGGGACACATTGTGTTTCAACCCTTCGCTGGCAATGCGTCCTACCGATCGCTGCCGCCGGATGTGATTGAAAAGACGGTGCAGGTGCTGCGAAGCCTGCCCTATCGGGTGTTTGTAGTCACACGCAGCTATCTCCGGCCAGGGGCGAAGGGAAAAGCGCTCCATGCCGTGGAAGACGCATGGTCCTTGGAAGGTGGCAACATCACGGTGCTCGACAGTCTGACGGTACCCGCAACGCTGAATCTTATCAAGAGCAGCCGCGCCTATGTGGGAAGCTGGTCCAGCCTGCAGCAGGCTGCCTGGTTTGAGAACAAACCTGTGGCGGTGTTTTACCCTGAAAACTACCACGATGTAACACAGCGCACCGGTTACGCCTTTGGCATGGACCGCACCAACACACTGGGCCGTGAATACCAGCAGGTGGATGCGGCTGAGCTGGAGGAATTTCTGCAACGCTGGTGATTACCGGTGAATGAACCGGCGCAGCACCTCGAAATGAACGGTTGCGGCGCTTGTGTCTTCATCCAATTTTTCCATGCGAATTTTATAAGGCGCATCCACCGGCGTGATAAAAGGCACACGGCTTACGCGGGAGAAGATCATCCCATGATAGCGGCCGGTAATGACAAAACGTGACCGTGCGATGCTTTCAAACGCCACCTTGGGTCCGGGCGCGGCGATGATCTGCGCTTGAGGAAAAAGTTCCGCGACTTCAGCAAGCAACCGGCGATCATCCACCGGTGCCCCCATGCCCAGCCAAGTCACCGGCATGCCACTTGCGGCAAACTGACGCAGGTAGTGATTCGTCAACGCATTGCGCGCATTAACGAGGCCCGCCGGAACCAGCGTTATGGACCGCATGCATTCCACAGACATTCCGATTTCAGGCTGGTACAGATAGGCGGCATCAGGAACAAAAAAAACGTCGTCACGCCCACTGATCTCCTGCGCAATGCGCACGCAACGGGGTGAACGAAGGGTGATGAAATGAGCCTGCTTCAAATAGTAAACCCAAGGTTGCAGCGCGGCGGCGTATTCCCCCTCGCGGTTAATTTGAAACTGAAAGCCGCAGGAAAGAAAGCCCCACGGAATGCGACGTTCAATCGCCGCATCCATGTAGAATTTCATGCACCGGAAATGCGGTGATTCCATTCCTGCACCCCCTTCTTTCGCATTGTTGTAAACAATCCCCCCTCCACCCATGACAAGCATGCCGAGATCGTCCGGCAGGCTGGCTGGCAGGTCAGAGTTGTAGAACACCAGCTCGTGATCCGGCAGGTACTGCGTAAAGACCAGCGGATAGGTGTCATCACCAACGTTACCGTAACCCGATGCTCCGACGAAAGCAATTTTCATGTACTGGAATGATACCACAGGATCGGATGGCAATGATAGATCGTTCGCTTGCGGCACCGCAAAAATCTTCTCTCACCAAAATTCCGCTTGTTTCATTTAACCGTTTGGTTAACTATTAAACTGGTTACAAACCACACACACCTATGAAAACAAATCTGATTCTTATTACCCTGTCCATCCTCTCCTCCACACTCGCCACCTCCGCTGGTGAACTGCCCAAGCCCTACATCGGCTCTGCGGAGTTTGAGAAAATGAAAACGCTGGCCGGCGACTGGCAGGCCAAGGCTGACATGGGCCAGGGACCGATGACGGTCGCCACGCAGTATCGCGTCATCGCCGGCGGCAGCGCAGTGGAGGAGCGCATGTTCCCCAACACGCCCAAGGAAATGGTCACCCTTTACCATGAGAAGGACGGCAAGCTGGTGCTGACACATTACTGCATGCTGTGCAACCGGCCCAGCATGACACTGGTGAAGTCCGATGACAAATCCCTCACCTTCGACCTGAACAAGGACAGCGAGATCAAAGTGGACTCTGAGAAGCACATGCACTCCGCCGTCTTCACTTTCGTGGATGCGGATCACCTGACACAGAACTGGACGCTGTTCGACAATGGCAAGGCCCAGGATGAGCACCCTTTCCAATTTGTGCGCGTGAAGTAAGCCCGCTTGCCAGCCCGGCACGCAGCATCCACTCGTTTCTCCATGAGACGCGCCCCCCAGCCTCTGCTCCTTGATCTCGTTTTCGCCGCACTCTCCGATGCCACACGGCGCGGGCTGCTGTCACGGTTGATCGAGGGCGAGGCCACGGTCGGGACCCTCGCAGAGCCTTTGCAGATGTCCCTCCCGGCCGTCTCCAAGCATCTGCGTGTGCTGGAGGATGCAGGGCTGCTCAAACGCCGGATCGAAGGACGCACCCACTACATCACCGCCAATCCCAAACCCCTCCGCGAAGCCGTGAACTGGATCGAACGCCACCGCCAGATGTGGGAAGGCAGCTTCGACAGACTCGCCGCCCTCGTGGAGCAGCCCCCGCCAGAGCCGCCCGCTAAGGAATCCAGCAAGCCCAAAAAATCATGAACACTCTTGCCGCCGAACAAACCCTTCAGCTCACCCGCCGCTTCAAAGCACCGCGCGAGCGCGTCTTTGCCGCCTTCTCCAGCGCCGATGCCATCCAGCAATGGTTTGGCTGCGGACCACCCCACGTCATCGAATGCAGCGCCGACTTCCGCGTGGGTGGCAGCTACCGCACCCGTTCGTACAATCCCGAAACGTCCAAAGCCGTTTCTGCCGTGGGTGTTTACCGTGAGATCACTCCGCCCTCGAAGATCGTTTACACCTGGAAATGGGAGAACGACGAGGACTGGGCCGACTGCGAGTCCCTCGTCACCTTCGAGTTCAAAGCCGTCGGAGAAGAAACCGAACTGCATCTCACCCAGACCGGTTTCCCCAGCGACGACAGCTGCCAGAAGCACACCTACGGCTGGACAGGCTGCCTCGACAAACTCGATGCAGTCCTCGCCAGAGCCCCAGTGCCGTCTTTCAAGACCTGCTGCTGAGCTGCAGGGGCTGAGTTTCCTGCCGCCGCTTCGCCTGGCGCGGGGCGGTGGGCAGCAGCGCCTGAAACTGCCGCGCCACAGTCTCCCAGCGAAAGGTCTCACCGCGCACGTGCGCCAGTCCTTCTGCGGCAAGACGGCCGCGTGCCGCCTTGCTCTGATAAAGCGCCTGCAACGCAGCCACGAACGGCGCTTCATCAACGAGGGCTCCTTCGGTGTTGATTTCGGGATGAATGAGCGTGCGTGAACACGGCACTTTCACCGCTGGCATGGCCCACTCGCCCAGTGCAGAAGAATCGGGCACGATCTGCGGAATGCCGCAAGCCATGCCTTCCATCGTGGTGAGTCCCCAGCCTTCACCGAGCGTGGTGGTCATCTGCATGTCGAGGCAGTTGTAGATGTGCCTCAGACTCTGTGCGTCCTGCAAATCGCGGATGTCTTCCGCGCCGGTGAGGATCAACCGGTCGGCGACACCATAGTAGGCGGCCACTCGGCGCAGATCCCAACCCGTGTCCTTTTGAGCGCAGTGCAGCAGCAGATGCGCATTGGTGACGTTGTGCTGTTTGATCCAGGCGGCGAAAATCTGGATCGTGAGATCAAGTCGTTTGCGCGGCTGATTGCGGTTAACGTTGCCAACGATGAAGGCGTTTGATGGCACCTTCAGACCCAAAAGCCGCCGTGCCGCAAGACGGTCTGATGGCTGAAATACCTCCGTCTCGATGCCGTGTGGAATGATATGACGTCCGCCGGTGAAACCTGCGGAGCAGGCTGCCTGATGTCCAAAGTCGGTGTACCAAACGGCAGCGTGCAGTTTATTGAGTTCAACCATCGCTTCAGGGTCGAGATTGCCGCCATCCACAGGCATGTAGCCGATGACCGGAATCCCAGCGGGAGCAATTTTGGCAAATTGTGCGACGTTCCACCAGTCGTTGTTAATGACAACAGCGGTGGGATCAAACTCGGTACAAAGATGTTGGAAGCGGTTCATGCCCCACATGTCACCCCCCTGCCATGCAGGGATGACTTGGTACGGCAGCTCGTGTGGCGCACCCTCGTAATTGACACCTGACACAATGACCTCCCAGTCATGGTGCAGATGATTCAATACCGCATGAGTGACGGTGGCGAAGCCAGTGGGAACCAAAACATCCCCAATCCATAGCAGGCGTGGTTTGTGTGACCGGACCTGGTTCACCGGCTGGACTGTTGTGTGAACCACCGGCGGCTGCATGCCGAGCTGGGCTGCTGCAATGGCCACGCCACTGGACATGACGGCCATGCCACTCGGAGAACGTGTGGCAGCAACCGTCTGGGACGACGGCTTTGATTTCGTCTTCGACACGCTTTTTTTCTGCACGCTCACCGGGGCAGACTTTGCCTGCTGGCGTACGGATTTTGTAGTACTGGCTTTCTGATGGATATTGGAGTGTTTGTTCATTGCTATTGGATTTTGGCTAATCGGAAGTCGTGATTTTACATTCGGGAAGCAGGAGACCCAGCTTGTCCGCCAGCATGGCTCCTCCAGGCAGGCGGTTGCTGCTGACACGCAGCAAGCGGAGAGAGCTGCATGCAGCGAGATGTTTGACTGCGTCATCCGTCACCATGGGGCTCAAGGTAAGATCAAGGCACTTAAGCGTGGTTATGGGAGCGAGGTGTGCAAGCGTCGACACCGGCACCTTCATCCCCCGCAGACAGAGGTTTGAGACTGTCCCTGCCTGATGGGCAAGCCCAGCAAGTTCCTGGAAATCCGCCTCCTCCTCGAGGGGCGCCGTGATAAAAGACACCCGCCAGATGGTGAATGGCTCCTGCGGCAGATCGGCCGCATACCAAACGTCAGCGCTTCCTCCCATTTGCTCTTCCGGGTTGGTGGCGGTCTTCACATTCAAAAAGCCATCATGCGCAAAAACCCATTCCGCCAGTTTCATCTGCTTCGGTGCCGTCGGCTGCATGGCCAGTTTGGCAGGCTGTTCGGCTTGAGCAGCAGATGAGCCGACCACCTTCCCAGCACTCAGCCAGCCTGCCTGCCAGACAACTGCGCCCGCTAGCAGCAGCACCACCACCGCCGCCGCCACCCACGCCAGTCCGCGTTTTGACCCCACCGAAGTTTTCATCTGCACGGTGTCCGCACTGGTGGGTATCCTCACAGGCTCGCCCGAGGCGTTTAGCAGTTCGCTTTTGGGCAGCCGCCGGAAGTTTTTCCAGTTATGGCTGTTTTTGAAAACCTTTTCCAGCACTTGGGTCATGTCACGGACCTGCTGGTAGCGTTTCTCGGGGTTGTTTTGCATCGCCTTGCTGACGACAGCATCGATGCCCTTGTCCGCGCCGGAACGAATCGAGGGGGGCTCCCAGATGCCCTTGGGAACATGGCCAGTGAAGAGTTCATAGATCATCACCCCGAGCGAATAAATATCCGCGCGATGGTCGATGGTCCTGCTCTGATCGAGCGCCTCGGGTGCAATGTAGTCGGGGGTGCCGATCGTCATGCCTGTGGCGGTGTAATCGACCGCCTGCGGGCCGACGACCTTCGCAAGGCCAAAATCCGCGACCTTCACATTGCCACGCTCGTCGATCAGAATGTTCGCCGGCTTGATGTCCCGATGCACAATGCCGTGTTCGTGGGCAAACTGCAGCGCCTGGCAAACTTGGGTGATGATCTTGAGTATCTGGCTAGGCTCGGGTGGATCACGCTTGAGCAGATACTGCAAATCCTTGCCGGCGACGAACTCCATGGCGTAATACATCTGGCCGTCGGGTGTTTCCCCAAAGTCATGCACGGCAATGATGTGCGGATGATTCAACAGCGCGAGCGCATGGGCTTCGCGCTTGAAGCGCTCGGCAAAGCTTTCCTTGTTCCGATGCACCTGCGGCAGCAGTTTCACCGCCACCGTGCGGTTGAGGCTCTTTTGCACCGCCTTGTAAACCGCGCCCATGCCGCCCCGATCTATGAACTCAAGGAACTTGTAGCCGGGAATCAGTTCATCCAGTTCCGCCGTGGTTGGCGGAACAAAGGATTCAAAATGGACGCCATCACCCCCATTGTCATGCGCCTGCTGCATGCCGTTCATTTAAGAACGTGACTGCACCTTTGGCAAGACCTCAGGCACGACAATATAAAATAAGCACTAGAAAAGTCATTCTGCCGCCTGATACGCCGTCAGCAATTGTTCAACACTGCGCTCCCAGTTCAATTCCTGCGTCAGCCGCGCATGCCCAGCGGCACCCAACTTTTGGCGGCGGAGTTCGTCATCAAGGAGCGCGAGGATGGCGTCCCCCAGCTTTTCAGCAGAGTTTTCCATGACGTAAACCGCGCTCTCTCCCGCCGAAAAGCGGCCTTCAACGGTACCGAACATGACCATCGGCCTGCCAAAGGCCATGTATTCGAGCACCTTGTTCATCGTACAATGGTCGTTGTAGGCATTGATGGGGTCGGACGCGACACCGAGGTCGATGGTGCGTAGGGCGCGGCACAAAAACTCGTCACTGACACGTCCGGGCATGCTCAGGTAATCCTGCAGGCCAAGACTTGCCCGCAAACCGAGCAGATTCGCATGCTCCGGGCCGGAGCCCATGAGCAAAAACTGCACATCGGTGCGCCGCCGGGTGTTGATGATATGATTGGCGGCGTGAACGAGATAGTCCACGCCATCGGCGCTCCCCATGACGCCGATGTATCCCACCAGATGTTGTTTCCCGGCGCGCAATGAATCGTCCGGCTCCACAGCGGTGTTCATGCGGTTCGGCGCAGTTCGCACGACGAAGGCGCGGTCATCGTCCAGCCTGCCACGCCGTTTGACCGTGCTCAGCACGCTCTGATTGGTGGCGATCACGACATTCGCCAGCGCGAGCGTGCAACGCTCGGCGATGCGTACCGCCCAATACATCAGTCCACGCCGGCCAAACTTGGCCTCAAACATTTCCGGCCAGAGGTCATGGACATCAAAGACCACTTTGACGCCGCAGAACAGCTTGAACGGAAGCGCCACGAGGAACAGCAAATCCGGCGGATTGCAGAGGTGGATGACGTCAAAGCCTCCGCGCCGCCAGGACTTGAGCGCACAGGTGAATTCACCCCAGAGAGCGGAGGCGTATTCAGTGATGAAGCCGCCCAGCGATCCAGCCTCGCCACTGATCCAGTGGCGGTAGATTTGAATGCCTTCGAGCACTTCCTCCGGCTCCGTGTAGCCCCTCATCTGCGGGCAGATGACCGTCACCTGGTGCCCGGCATCACGCAGCGCGCAGCCTTCCTGCCATACGCGCCGGTCGAAGGGAACGGGTAGGTTCTCAACGAGGATGAGAACGCGCATAAGCGGCGGAAATTACGCGCCGGTGGCGGCACGCTGCTCCTTGGAAAGCCACTCGATTTTTAAGACCTTGCCCTCCTTGCTGCCGCCGCCGCCAAAAAAGTCTCCCGTATCCTTAAGGGTGACGAAAATGATGAAGCCGAACAGCATCAGCGCGCAGGCGGTTTGAACATATTCGAGAATCCTGCCCTGCGGCGGTTTGCGGCGGATCGCCTCGGCGATGGCCATCGTGATGTGTCCACCATCGAGCACTGGAAAGGGCATCATGTTCAGGATGGCCAGATTGATGTTGAACACGACACTGAACCAGAGCACCAGACGCCAGCCGTCCGGGTGCTGGAACAGCTTATAGTAGAGACGGCCGACCCCGACAGGCCCACTCATGTGCGCAGGGCTGAGGTCGGACTTCGGTGAAACCAGCTTGGACACCAGATTGCCCATGTGCCGCACCGCATCGCTGATCTGTTCCCACGGTGTGATGACGCTGGGAGTGCGCTTGCCCTCCACATCCCAGGCCACGCCGATCATGGGGTACTCCTGATGGTCATCCGTCACCTCCTTGAGGTTGTTCTTGTCCGGGATACGGGGCAGCACCGGGATCTGGATGACCTTGCCCGCGCGTTCGATGTCCAGCATGAGAGTCTTGCCAGGGTTGGCTTTGATGTAATCACCCAGATCCCCCAGGCTGCGCAACGGTTTGCCGTCAGCACGCAGCACCAGATCATCTGCTTTGATGCCCGCATCATCCGCCGGGCTGTTTTTGGCAACTCCTCCAACCATGGGCGTCATCTGGCCTTCCAGGCCAATGGAACGCAGTTCGGGCCGTTTGAAAATCGAGCGCCACCAGGAAACCGGCTCAGTCTTTTTCTCGCTGCTCGGCCAGGCCTTGGGATCAACGTTAAACTTCATCACCCCCTGCCCTGGACGCTCCACCTCAAATGCAATCGTGTCTCCTTCGCTGGCCACGACGCCCCAGCGCACGCTGTCCACCAGCCCTTCGAAGCGCTTCACAGGCTGACCATCTACCTGAAGGACTTTGTCACCAGGAAGAAGGCCCGCCTTTTGAGCCGGACTGTCTTTGGCGACGTAGCCGACAATGGAGGTCGTATGTGATTCGCTCTCCGGCTTGCCCACAACCCAGACGGCGACGGCAAACAGACAGGCAAGCATGAAACTGAACAGCGGTCCGGCGAAGGCGACGATGGCCTTGTCCAGCGGCGTGATCGGCGGCAGCGCCTCCTGGCTTGTCTCACCTTCGAGTCCACCCATCGGGGCCATTTGCGGCAGGGCCACAAAACCGCCCGCAGGAATGCTGCCGAGACCGTATTCGACGCCATTGATCGTCTTCTTCCAGAGCGGCTTGCCAAACCAGATGTAAAACTTCTCGACCTTTAGGCCGCGCCAGCGTGCCGCCAGGAAATGGCCCCATTCATGCACCACGATCATGAGGTTAAATACGAGAATCACCTCCAGAATGAGGATGATGAAACGAAGGATTTCACCGAAGGTGCCGAGGGAGGAAAGCCATGCCATAAAGGGGGGGGAGGGAAGAAATCAGGCGCGGCGCGGCGGAATTGCCGGGCACCGGATGATTAGACAGGAAAGCTAACACCCCCCTATGGTTGGCGCAAATGCTGCGGGGAAGTTTGTGTTGGGTCTGATTTGTGAAATATTTGCCTTCTGCCTTCCTCAAACGTATCCATTCTTGTTTCATGATGCTGACTCGCACCATTCTCCTGCTCCTCCTCTCCTGCTTGCTGATTTCCTGCCGCACGGCCAAAAGCGTGGTGGCAGCCGTCGATGTCAAACCCACGGGGTTCCTGCCACATGCCGCCGAACTCAAGGAAAACCGCAAACGGTCGCCCTTCATCGGCAACTGGTGGAATACTGACAAAAAAGTGCTGCTGGCTGCGGAGAAGGTGCCGTCAATCTACATCGCCCCGGTAGTTTCTGATCAACTCAGGCCCATGCAGCAAAAGTTCACCAAAATGGAATTCAGCGATAAACGGCGTGAAACCAAGATGAAGGGTCTTCTCTCCTACACCCAGAAAAAGTTCATCCAGGCCTTCGAGTCGAACAAAAAATCTCGGTTTACCGTCGTGGACGAGCCTTCCAAGGAAGCCATGACCTTGAAGTTGTCCATCATCGAGTGGGAGCCGAACACCTACTCGGGACTGGCGGTGCGGGAGGCTGTGGATCTGGTGACGCTGCCCATGGTGGGCGGCAGTCTGCTTGGGAAACCTTCACGCGGCCAGATCGCCATTGAGGGTGTCCTGACCGAGCCCAAGACCGGCAAGTCCTTCTTCGAGTTTGCCGACAAAGAAGAGGCCAAAACTCTGTTCTTCTTCTTCCCTCAGGAACTGTTTCCCACCGGCCAGGCCAAGTTTGCCATCCGTGAGTGGGCGCGTCAGTTTGAAAAGCTCATGAGCACAC
This sequence comes from Verrucomicrobia bacterium 12-59-8, assembly GCA_002279765.1. The sequence goes on from NCCR01000012.1 coordinate 31,863, forward strand.
CACCCGACAAGCAGATCAAGGACAGTCTGCCTTTTCAGATCATTGGATTCTAAGTTTACTGAAGTTTTCCAGGCCTGCTCGCTCATAAAAATCAGAACCACTCAACCCGCGAGGAATTATACCCTCGAGGCACGGTGGTTTAGTCGTTGCCAGCGGGGCAGGTTTCATGCGCTAATCCGGCTCTGAACTCCCACTCTCCGTGAAAACGCTCTCTATCCACTCCCTCGTGCTTCTTCTCGTCGGTGCTTCATTGGCTCTGACATCCTGCCAGTATATCTACGGCTATGATCATTCTGGGGCGTTCATACCCTACCGTAATACGGGTCGTGGGCCAATCGGCGATCTCGCAGCTACCACTATGGGTTCCAACCGAGACCTTTATTACTACGTGATCCGTGGTGAGGATACCGGAAAGCGATACCGCTACTACGGTCGTCCGCCCTCTGCGACTGCCTGTAATCGGTCCTCTGCCTCCTACCCGGTGTCGTATGCACCTCATTACTACTCAAACAGCATCCACAGCAGTCCGTATTACAACCGCAGTTCTTCGTCTATCTACAGCAAGACGAACCGCCCCTGGGGTGGCGGCTATGGCTTTGGCCAGCCTTTCAACTGGGGCACCGGCCTGGGCCTCGGATCGCGCTGGTTTTGACCCGCGTTTCAGACCGCTCTGAAAAAACAGCGCTGGTTTTTAGTGCAGTTCAAAGATGCCCTCGATCTCGACGGCAATGTTTCCCGGCAGCGATCCCATGCCCACGGCGCTTCGTGCGCCAATGCCACAGTCCTCGCCCCAGATCTGGCCAAACAGTTCGCTGCAGCCGTTAATGACCTTCGGATGTTCTCCGAACTCCGACGTGCAGTTGACCATGCCGAGCAGTTTCACCACCCGTTTGACGCGGTCCAGGCTGCCCAGTTCGCTTTTCAAGGTTGCCAGCAGGGCGAGTCCCGTCTGCTTCGCAGCGGCCTTGCCCGCTTCTAGATCAAGATCCGCACCCACCCGGCCGGTGAGGTATTCCCCATCGCCGAGATAAGGCCCGTGACCGGAGACGTAGGCCATGTTCCCGACAATCACGACCGGCTTATAAACACCGCCTCGCGGTGGTGAAGCAGGAAGTGTAAAACCAAGGGCGATGAGTTGTTGTTCTGCATTCATGGCGGTGAGATCGGGACAGAAAATCAAGCATCGTCAAACAGATGCCGGTTCTTCCAGAAGTAGCTGAAACCGGACACCAGCGTCAGCAGCGTGGTGAAATAGACGACCGCCGAAGCCACGATGCGTTCCGTTTCCGGGCTCGCCGTAAAGACCGGGTGCATGAAGCCAAAGATCGGCTCGACCGATGCCTGACGCATCATGAAATAGATCACCGTCAGGATCTGCCACAGCATCTTATGCTTCCCCAGTTTTTCCGCAGACAGCACCGCGCCCTGCCCCGCCGCCACCAGTCGGATCCCGGTCACAAAAAACTCACGCGCCAGGATCACAATGGTGATCCACGCCGGAATCCGCGCCGCTTCGGGAAAGTTCTTGTCAGAGGTCAGCAGAATAAATGCTGCGGCGATGAGGATCTTGTCCGCCAGCGGGTCAAACAGCTTGCCAAAGTTGGTCACAATGCCGCGCGCGCGCGCGATCTGCCCGTCAAAGTAGTCTGTGGCCGAGGCAATGCCGAAGATGATCAATGCCACTGAGACCGTGTTGGCCCAAGGGATGTAAAAGCACACCACGAAAACGCCCGTCAGGATCAGGCGTGAGAGTGTGAGTTTGTTTGGCAGGTTCATGCGGAGGTTGGTTTCTCTGTCTAGCGATGGAATCCCCCCGCTGTCAATGACGGTCCTGCAACGAAAGAACATTGCCCGCAGGTATGAGCAGCTTTGGAGACGTCCCACTGTTCATGCGGCTAAAACTCATGGCTCCGAGGGCGTTTTCAGCGTGGGCTCGCCTTTCAACCACCCCAGCGAGGCCAGGAACTTATCAGTGGCGAGCAGTGTCTCGTAGTAAAACTGCATCTTGCCACCCTTGCCGGGATTGAAGAACCCATGGCCCTGCCCCTCGTAAAAGTTCGCTTCGCAGCGCACGCCGACCTTTTCCATGTTTGCCTTGAAGCGCTCGACGACGGCCACGGGGATCAGCTTGTCTTGCGTACCAAGGAAGATGATCGCAGGCGGATCATCAGCGCTGATGTTGTGCGCAGGAGAGTATTCCTTGAAGCGTTCGCCCACTCGGGCATATCCCCAGCCCTGATCCGGGCCGTTGTCGAAGACGGGATTGAACAAGGCGAGCGCATTGGCCCTCGGCGAAATTTTCAGATCGTCCTGCGGATCATCGAGCCCCTCCACCATGCCCACAAACGCGGCGAGATGTCCGCCAGCGCTGCCACCGCCGGCACCGATGCGGTTCGGATCAATGCCAAGCTCCTCCGCATGGCCGCGCACCCAGCGCATTGCGGATTTCGCATCATGCACACAAGCGATGGGCGGCCCCTCGTCGCCCTTGGCAATCAAGCGGTACTCCACCTGAATGCACACCATTCCACGCGTGGCCAGATACTCGCTGTGCTGGGTGAACTGAGTCGGTCCGCCCCCAACCCAGCCGCCGCCATGGAAAAACACCAGCGCCGGACGTTGATCGGTGTTCTTCCAGTCCGGCGGATTGACGATGGTGAGCTTCAATTCACGATCACCCGCCTTCTTATAGACGCGTGTGATCGGAACTCCGGCAGACAAGGTGAGAGCCAGGAAAAACAGGAACAAAATGGTGCGAGACATCATGAATGGAACTGAACACACGGGTTCATGTCCGCTACAACGCGGGTTATTAATGCAATTTGCAAAAGAAACGGAATGGCGGTCAATCTCACCTCAGGCATGAAACTCACTTCTGACCCTGCATTGCTCTATCTCCTCGGCGGCACCCTGGGCCTTCTTATATTCGCATCACTCATCGGCTGGGTGCTGGCTAAACGGGCCGCAACCGACGCCGCCAAGGCAACGGTGGCTAACCTGAACGCACGTACCAAAGCCTGGTGGGGCATGGTGGCCGTGTTTGCAGGGGCGCTGGCCGTCGGCCCATTGGGAGCGACGATCATGTTTGGTCTGACCTCCTTCATGGCGTTGAGGGAGTTCATCACTCTCACGCCAACGAAGCCGGGAGATCACCGCACCCTGTTCTGGGTCTTCTTCATCATCACGCCGCTTCACTACTACTTTTTGGCGACGCAGTGGTACGGCATGTTCGCCATCTTAATCCCCGTCTATGCCTTCCTACTGGTCCCAGTGCGCACGGCGATTGCTGGTGACTGCGATCGCTTTCTGGAGCGCACCGCGAAAATCCAGTGGGGCCTAATGATCTGCGTCTATTGCATCAGCCATGCCCCTGCGATTCTCCTTCTACTCAAAATCCCCGGCTTTGAGGGCCAAAATGCGAGGCTGCTCTTCTGGTTCGTCGCCATCGTGGAGATGAGTGACGTGATGCAGTATGTCTGGGGCAAAACCTGCGGCAAACACAAGATCGCGCCCACCGTCAGCCCGGGCAAAACCTGGGAGGGTTTTCTGGGTGGTGGTGCGACGACCGTGGGCCTCGGTACCGCGCTCTGGTGGGCCACACCATTTTCACCTCTGCAGGCGGCGGGCTTGGCAGCAATCATCGTGCTTATGGGCTTCGCCGGTGGCCTTGTGATGTCGGCCATCAAACGCGACCGCGGCGTGAAGGACTGGGGTACCGCCATCGGCGGCCACGGCGGCGTCATGGACCGCCTGGACTCACTCTGTTTCGCCGCACCGGTGTTTTTCCATGTGGTGCGCTATTCGTTCGATGCGTGATGCTTGGAAAGCACGGTGGTGGCCACGACGTACACCATCCCCATGCTTATCCGTGCCTTCATCGTTTCTGCTGCTCTGACCGCCACCGCATCTGCGGCGGCGAAGCTCGACTTCAACCGCGACATCCGGCCCATTCTCAGTGACAACTGCTTTGCCTGTCACGGCTTGGACGCGAAAAAACGAAAGGCCGATCTGCGGCTCGATGTAGCGGAAGTCGCTTACAAAGCCATCGAAGGCGTTTTTCCCATCAAGCCCGGCAGCCCCGAGGCAAGCTCCATCATCCAGCGCATCCTGACCAAAGACGAGGATGAAGTGATGCCACCACCCGATTCGAACAAACACATCACCCCCTCCCAGGTGGAAATTCTGCAGCGCTGGATCAAGGAAGGCGCGGAATTCAAAAAGCACTGGGCCTTCGAATCTCCCGTCAAAGCGACTCCTCCAGTTGTAAAAGGACCAGTTCAGAACGGCATCGATGCCTTTATCCAGGATCGGCTGGCCAAAGATGGTTTGGCCCCGTCAGCCGGAGCCTCGAAGGAAACCCTCATTCGACGGGTCACGCTCGATCTGACAGGTCTTCCACCAACGCTCGCTGAAGTCGATGCCTTCATCGCCGACACAACGCCTGATGCGTATGAAAAAGTCGTCTCCCGCCTGCTGAAATCCGAACGCTACGGCGAGCACATGGGCCGCTACTGGCTGGATGCGGCGCGCTATGCAGACACCCACGGCCTGCACCTCGACAACGAACGTAGCATGTGGCCCTACCGCGACTGGGTGGTGCGTGCGTTCAATGCCAACCTGCCCTACGATCAGTTCACCATCTGGCAACTTGCGGGTGATCTCCTGCCGAATGCAACGGTGGATCAGCAAATCGCTTCCGGCTTCAATCGCTGCAACGTCACCACCAGTGAAGGCGGCAGCATCAATGAGGAGTTCATTTTCCGCTACGCCGTGGATCGTGCGGACTCGACGGTGGCGGTCTGGATGGGCCTCACCGCTGGCTGCGCCGTGTGCCATGACCACAAGTTCGACCCGATCTCGCAGAAGGAGTTTTACTCGCTCTACGCCTTCTTCAACAGTGCCGCCGATCCCGCGATGGATGGCAACATTCTTCTCACCCCGCCGATCCTCCGCCTGAGCACTGCCGCGCAGAAAAAGCAGCTCGCCGAACTCGATCAAAACATTGCGGCGGCGCAAACCAAGATTCGCGCGGCGATCCAGACTCTGAACTACACCGACCCTGCCACACAAACCCCGCCACCTCCAGTGCAGAACAGCGAACTGGCATGGTTTGACGACGCGTTTCCCGCAGGTGCCAAGGTCGAGTCGTCCGGTGAGCCAACACAACTGATCACCAAGGACAAAGGACCCGTTTTCAGTGGCACAACGTCGTTGAAACGCACCGCCACAGGAGTGGCTCAGGACTTCTTCGCCAGCGGCGCAAAATTTGACATCCCGCCGAACGGCAAGCTCAGCGTCCAGTGTTACATCGACCCCGCCAATCCGCCCAAGGCTATCATGCTGCAGTTCCACACCGCCGGCTGGAACCACCGCGCTGTCTGGGGCCAGGAGGGTGCCATTCCCTTCGGCCAGGTGCGCACGCCGGAAAAAGTACAAATGGGTGAACTGCCCAAAGCAGGCGAGTGGGTAAAACTCGAAGTGCCCGCCGAAAAACTGGGCCTCAAGCCTGGCATCAAGGTCAACGGCTATGCCTTCACACAATTCGGCGGCACAGTTTATTGGGATCGGCTGGCCATGACCTCTCGCGTCGATCCGGCGAAAGATCCGCAGTGGTCATGGAGCAAATGGATCGAAAAAAACCAGGGCAAACGGGTCGCCGAACTGCCCAACGATTTGCAGACCCTCGTTCGTGGCAAAAAGCCCGCCGAATGGCCGGAGAAAGAAGCCACACGCCTCAAAGAGTGGTGGTTTGAAAACGAGTATCAGGGGGCACGCAGCCTGGTGGAAGGTGCCCGTGGCGAGAAACTCGCCCTGGAGTCCAAAAAGAAGACACTGGATGATGTCATCCCCGCAACCTTCATCATGGCCGACCTGCCGGAAAAACGTGACAGCTTCGTGATGGAACGCGGGCAATATGACAAGCCCAAGGACAAGGTCATCCGCGGTACCCCCGCCATTTTCCCGCCGCTGCCCGCACAGGCCGACTACACACGCCTCGATCTCGCCAAATGGCTCGTCGCCCCGCAGCATCCGCTCACCGCCCGCGTCGAGGTGAACCGTCTGTGGCAGCAGTTTTTCGGCATCGGTCTGGTGAAGACGAGCAACGATTTCGGCTCGCAGGGCGAACCACCGAGCCACCCAGAACTGCTCGACTGGCTGGCCGTAACCTTCCACGAAAGCGGCTGGGACATGAAGGCCTTCGTGCGCATGATCGTCACCTCACACACCTACCGGCAGAGCGCGCAATGCTCCGACCTCGTGATGCAAAAAGACCCGGAGAACCGCCTTCTGGCACGTGGCCCGCGCTTCCGCCTCGATGCCGAAGCCGTTCGCGATCAGGCTCTGTTTGTGTCCGGCCTACTCAGTCCCAAGATCGGTGGCAAAGGCGTGAAGCCCTACCAACCCGAGAACATCTGGGAGCCCGTCGGCTTCGGCGGCAGCAACACCCGCAACTACATCCAGGACCATGGCGAATCGCTCTACCGCCGCAGCCTATACACCTTCTGGAAGCGCACAGCCCCGCCGCCGAACATGACCTCATTCGACGCACCCAATCGCGAAAGCTACTGCCTGCGCCGCGAACGCAGCAACACCCCGCTGCAGGCCCTCACGCTCATGAACGACATCCAGTTCTTCGAAGCCTCCCGCAATTTCGCCCAGCACGTCATGCAGGCCAATACCAGCACCGACGCGCGCATCACCGCCCTCTTCCGCACCGCCACCGGCCGCTACCCCAGCGCCCAGGAAGCCGAGATCATCCGCCAGGACTTCACCAAGCAGTTGGCCGCCTACACCGCCAAGCCCGAAGAAGCCAAAAAAGCCATCACCTACGGCGAATCCAAGCCCGACGAAAAACTCAACCCCGCCGAACTCGCCGCCTGGACCATGGTGGCCAATCTGGTCCTCAATCTCGACGAAGTGGTGACCAAGGGGTGATGCTCTTCACCCCTCAAACTCCGTCTCCCGATCCGCTGACGAAAAGCAGATGATCATCTCCGCGTCCGTGCCATCCAGCGCACACGCATTGTGCCATTGACCGGCAGGAATGGAGATCGTGTCACCGGGATTGAGGAGAAACTTCTGATCCCCAAGACTGTGCTCCAGTCTGCCCGAAAGAAGATGCAGGATTTCATCACAGTTCGGATGCCGATGACGCGGGTTCGCCTGGCCTGCGGGGATGATCACATGCCCCAGAGTCGTCGCGCTTGAGTTGCCCATCTCACGAGAGGCCAGCCAAGTGAGTTTTCCCCAGGGCTGGTCAATCAAAAGGCCTTCGGAAAACGTGCGGATAGGAGAACCGTCCATGATGTCTGTCATGATTCCCATGACGAAGAATTTGGCGACTGATTTTTGAGTTCTGTCAGCGAGGTAAGTTGTTTGTAAAGCAATGCTTAGAGCATTGCTTACAGTTATTGAAACTCTATCGTGACAGTGTTCGCAGTTCTGAAAGCCAAACGCACCCTGTCATGCACCCCGCTTCACTCACCACCCGGTTCACGCGCTCTTCATCCGGCCTGCTGTCGAAACTCTGGGTCGTGGGCCTCTTGGGACTGATGGGAGCCCCAGGAATGGCAGCGGATCTGCCCGCCTATCGCAGCCTGTTCGTCGATCAATCGCCGCGTCCGGATGCCCACTCTCTCACCGCCTTCGACCTGTCCATTTTGAATCCAATGGCGGAGCTCGACATGGAGCCCGGTCATGCGCTGGGGAATCACTACTTCGCACTGCTCGACGTCGCTCACTTCCACACCGGAACCCGTGCCGCCATGCAGAGCGCAGACCGTCAGGTGTCCTCAAAACCTTCCGCTTCGGACCAGCACATCCGCATCGTCGATCCCACGGACACCCAATGGATCTCATGGGTCGTCGAAGCCCTCGCCGACCCGGCGGCAAAAAAAGGTTTCGACGGCTTTGTCCTCAGCTTCGGCGCTGAAGCCACCACTCCAGCAGCGCGCACCGCCGTTCTCTCGCTTGCCGCCACCCTGCACCAGCGTTATCCCGACAAGCATCTGCTCCTCGATCTCCGACTCGACCTCGGCGTTGAAGCCGTTCACGTCGCCAATGGCTTTCTCGCCCTCGGCGTTTACACCCGCGAAGGCAGAAACGGCGTGGCAGACTGGACGTCCATCGCGGAAACACAGCGCCTAACACGCCTCATTCGCACCGTGCAGATGCAAGGCATGCACGTCTTTGCCGTGGAATATGCCTCGGCCGATGACCGCGCCGCCTGCCGCGAGGCCGCGCAGCGTCTCACCAGTCTTGGCCCCCTTCCTTTCATCACCACCCCGGCACTGAGCGGAGTCAATCTTGGCCCTCTGGAGGAAGTCTCCCGCCGCGTGCTGGTGCTGCATGGCTGGGATGAAAAACACGTCGGCGAGAAATCCGCCCCCGCTGCAACCACCCTCACCTCTCGCCTCCTCCGTCAGTCCCTGGAATGGCTGGGCTGCGAACTCGATTTCCGCGCTGCCAGTGGCACCAGCTTCCTGCCGGCAGACCACGATTTCGCCGCCGTCATTCTCGACTCCAGCCTGGTCCTCAGCCCTGAACAGCAGACGACCCTGGCCGCCTGGCTGCCCTCGCTGCGTGCTCGCAAAATCCCCCTGCTCCTCACCGGCATGCCATGGACGGACAGCTCCGCCCTCCATCACGCCATGCAGCACCTCGGCCTCGGTGGCAGCGCCAGGCCCGCAACACGTCTCGTCAAAACGAACGTGGTCGCCATGGATTCCTCCCTGCTGCGCGTGAACACAAACATCACCGCTCGCTCGCTCGGCTTTCTCGACCTCGAAGCCCCCGCAGACGCCCACATCGTCCTGGGCCTGCATGGTCGGGATGCCATGGGTTCCGAGCATCACTTTGATCAGGCCTTCCTCACTAGCTGGGGCGGCGCATGGATTGATCCAGCCGCTCAGTCCGCCACCTCACAGCTCGACCGTCCAGCCTTCCTCGCCCAATGGCTGGGTGCAGACTACAACCTCCCGGTACCCGACACCACCACTCGCACCGGCCGTCGGGTGTTTTACAGCCACATCGACAGCACCGGTTTCTCCACCCCTTCCACACTTCCCGGCTTCCCGCTGTGCTCCGAGGTCATGCGTGACCGCATCCTCGACCGCTTTCTGCTGCCAGTCACCGTTTCCGTTTGCGAAGCCGAAATGCGTGCCTGGTTTCCCGGACAGCAGGCCGGCGAGGCCGCGCGGCTCGAACACGTCGCCCGCAGTATTTTCGAAATGCTGCAGGTCCAGGCGGCTTCCAGCTCCCTTTCTCGCCCTGCCCAATGGACCGCTGGCATCGACATCACCAGCAAGCTCAATGACCGGGCCAAAACCACCCGTCGCGACATGGAGCGCGAGATCGCCGGCTCCATGAGCTACATCCATCGCCGCCTGCTGCCGCTGGGCAAGGAGGTGAGCCTCATGCTCTGGCCTGCCAATGCCACCCCCACCTCCGAAGCTCTGCGCTACTGCCGCGCCATGAACGTTGAAAACCTTCCGACGACATCCAGCGTTGATCCCAGCGCCGCTGCTGCAGCCTTTCCCAATTCCATTCGCCTGGAGCCGTTCGCTCTACGCTGCAGCTTCGCGGATGTACGCACCGAAGCAGGCATCGCTTCACTCGAGAAAAAATTCGATGCCTGCGCTGGCGAGCCGCTCCACGCCATGACCGCCGCCGCTTATGCCGCCAGTGTGCGCGATTCCCGGCACACCCGCATCCTGCGTGCCGCAGCGAATCACTGGATCATCATGAATGCCGGTGACTGCCGCACCCTGCGCCTGCCCGTGACCGCCGGCCGGCCTGACATGGCGCGCTGCCAGGGAGTTTCGGGCTACACTGTGCATCAGGGCCAGCTCTACATCCACACCATGGGCAGAGCGCGCACCGAACTCGTGCTCACCAAGGACAAACCTACGCAGCACATTCATCTCGCGGAATGCAGCACCGCAGTTTCGTTCTTTGAGCTGACCTCACGCCGCGCCACCTTCCAGGTGTGCGATCTGCGTCCCGTGGAAATCGTGCTGGGTGGTTTTGAGCCGCGTGGACAATGCGCCTATCTCGAAAACGGCCGTCCTTACACTGCAAACGCGGATGTGAACGGCATCGTTCATCTCGAAGTCGCCTGCCGTTCCACCGTTTCCCTCCAGTCCCTGCCCCCCGCCACGCACGCGGCCATGCGCTAAGCCCCTCATCTGTTCCGAGCCCTCATGTCACGCACTTTCCGCCAGGCCTCCCTGCTCATCTTTTCCTACTCCATGCTCGCCATTGCATGGGGCTGGCGCCTGCATGCGAACAATGCGCCGCCGCCCAGGGAAAACCCGCTGTTGGATGCCACACGCACCACCATCGCCGCCAGCCTCGCACGTGCTCCCAGGCCTTTGCAGCAGCCTGCCATGTTTCAACTCGCAATGCTACCGGATCATGAATTGGAGGCGCTGCACACCTGGCAAAAAGCGGTGCCTGAGCAGCGGATACGCCAGCTCACGGTGCAGCAGGGGCCGCTCCATACACCCTGCCCGCTGAACACTGCGCTGCTGTTCATCGAACTCACGCGTGCTGACGCTCCACTCATCGATGACAGCCGCCTGCTCGTCTCCGCCTCCGGCGACCGCATCGAAGAGCCCCAGAAAATCGAAGCGCTCGAACTGCTCGCATCACAGGCTCTTACGACCAACGAACTCAGCCTCGCTGTCGAAATCCATGAGCGTGTGTGCGAATCTCCTGCCGCCACCTGGCAGAATGTGCTGAACCTCACCGAAGCAGCTCGCTTCGCCCGGCGTCCGGCGGCGGCCTTGCGGGTCGTGAATGACTGGCTCGGTGAAGCGCAACTCCGTCTCGACGAGGCTCAACGTGCAGCCGCACTCGATCTGCAGATCACCCTTCTGCTCGAAGGCACGCGTTATGCCGAAGCCAGCCGTGTCTCGCTCGATGCGCTGCGTGAACTGAAACCCACAGACGCCATCCCTCCGCGCCTCATGCAGCGGGCGCTGCTTGCCACACGGGCTGCGGGAGAATCCGCCGAGCTGCTGCCCTGGATCGAGCGCCAGTTGCGCTCTTGCGCCGACCATCAGCGCTCGTTGCCAAATCTCGCTTCAGGAACGGCCATCGACCCTGCATACCGCCACTGGCTGAGCGAGGGTGCCAGCATTGCCGATCTCAATCATCAGACCAGCATCGCCTGCGAGCTCTTCTTTCGCCTCGCAGCCAGCGGTGAAACACAGGTGCTGGCCCGTTTGCACGCGCTGGCGACCCAGATCGGACGCGGCAAAGATCTCAAGGATGTGCTTGCCCGTCTGCAAGCCCGTTTCTCCCCCCTGCAACTGGCGCAAGTGCTGGCAGATGGCGATGCACCTGCGGCGGCTCGTGCACTGCTCTCTCCCCATCTCCAATCATCGCCTGATGACCGCCAAGGCTGGCGCCTGCTTACACAGATCGACATCATGCTGCGCGGAGAATCCTCTGCCCCAATGCTGTGGGAGGGCTTTCTCAAACGCTTTCCGGACGATGTCTCTGCTTTGCAGCACCTCGCCAAGTTGCAGGTTTCTGCCCTGCAGCCTTCCCAAGCCCTGCGCACACTGCAGTCCATTCCCGGCGCGCAGCTCGATGAAGCCACGCTGCGCCAGATCACCGGTCTTGCCATCCAACTGAATGACATTCCCGCCGCTCATCGCGCCCAGCAGCTCCTCGTCGAATCATCTCCACAACCCGCTGTCAGCGATGTCCTCGCTCTCGCCACCACCACCCTTCAGCACCATGATGTGGTCGCGGCCCATGCAGCTTTGACCGAAGCTGTCGCCAAACTTCCCGCCGGAACCGAATTCCACCAATCCCTCACGACCACATCCGCCATCGGTGAAGCCTCCCACTTCAGCACTGCGGCCAAGGCAGAGTGAGGAAAATAATGCACGCTTGATTAGTCCAGTCTGTCCGTCACATTCTGCACATGCAACTGACAGCTGTGCTCACACCGGCAGAAGAAGGGGCGGAACTTTTTCTCGAAGAGTTTCCGCAGCGCCGCATCATCGGTCATGCGCTCATGACAACTTTCGAACTGTCGCATGCCTAAACTCCCCCATGTTTCGGACAGGGAAGCCGTACGTGCTTTGCAAAAGCTGGGTTTCGAGGTGTCCAGTCAAAAGGGCTGCCATATTGTCATGAAACGTGGCACTGATGGCTGCGTAGTTCCAAATCATCATGAAATCAAAATCGGCACGCTCGCAGGAGTCAGCGCCGAAGAATTCATTGCCGCTCTTTGAGCAGGTTGAAGCTCATAGCAGACTCACTCACTATGAATCCCCGTCACGCCTTCCTACTTCTTCTGCTCATCATCACCACCTCAGGTTGCAGCACACTGCCACGTGATGAATACGCCCGCCGTCAGGTTTACGAGCGCCGCTTGCACAGCCTCGAATTCCCCGTCAGCCGCGCGCGCCTCTACAAAACCCTGCGTCCCGCTTCACCCGCCTCCCCCACCGGCCAGACAGGCTCCGGCCTGCTTACCGGAAGTGAGTTTTACCGCCTGGACGACATCTTCGTGGTCGAAATGTCCGTCGTTTACAAGGCGGTGACGGGTATCGACGACTACCTCAATCCAGCGCCCACCATCGGCGGCCAGGTCCGCTCCATTCTTGATGCCTCTCGCAGCATCGAAAATTTCATGGATCGCGGCACCCCGGAGCATCCTGCGGACATCATTCAAAAAGCGCGCATCTTGAAGCGTCCGGTGCTGCGCTACTGATCCGGTCTTACCCGTGCTTTTTGATGATCTGGATGAAGTCTGGCAGGTACTCCTTCGCCTTCTTCTCACCCACACCACGGACCTTTAAACCAGCCTCAATCGTCTTGGGCTTCAGTCGCGTCATGAACTCCAGCGTTTGATTGCTGAAAATAATGTACGGCGGCACGCCCTCGGACTCCGCCACGGCCGTGCGGTGGCGCTTGAGCTTCTCAAACAACGCATCATCAAAACCGAGCTCGCGGGCGGCGAGTTCTTCGTTCATCGCGGTCTTGCCCTTCGGCTTCGCCATCGGCGCATGCATCGACGGCCAGCGCATCTTCACATTCTCACCCTTTTTCATCACTTCCGCCCCACGTGAAGTGAGCGTGACTTTGGGATACTCGCCGCTGCTCGTCTCGATGAGACCATGCTTTTCCAGCTCGGCAAAAAGTGGGTGGAGCGCATGCGTGCCCACATCTTTGAGCAGCCCATAGGTCGTGAGCTGGTCATGCCCGGCATCCACGATCTCTTTCGATTTGCTGCCCACCAGCATCTGAATGATGCGCCCTTTGCCGAAGCGCCCCTCCCAGCTTCCATCCGCCAGCTTCGTGGACATGCGGGCGATGCCGCTCAGCGCCTGCCGCAGCATGGTGACTTCGTCCGCCCCCCCTTCACGCGGTGGCTGCACACCTTCAGCCCGGCACACATCGCAGGTGCCGCAGGGCGTGCTTTCGCTCTCGCCGAAATAGCGCAAAATCTGCTCCTGACGGCAGGCCTTGTCGTCGTAGCACAGCTCGATCATCGCCTTGAGCTTCGAGCGGTCACGCCGGTCTTTTTCTCGCAGCGCCTCCACGTCGAATTTCAAATCTCGCGTCAGCACATTCGGCTGCAGCAGCCGTGTGCCACGGATGCGTTTGCCGGGAATGTCAAAACGCTCGATGTAGTCGTTGCGGTTCAGAAAACTGAGCGCCGATCCAATCGCCATGCTGTTCTTCGCACCAGAACGCTCCGTAATGTCATCAATCGACGCCTGCACCTCATGGTTCGAGTCCGCCGCGTTCAGCAGGGTCTGATACACATTGCGGATGATGTCCACGCTCGGGTTGCTCCCATCAATGAAGAACTCCTGCGTCTTGGTGTCTGCAAAATTGAAAAACAAATCGCACTGCGAAGGCTCGCCATCTCGTCCGGCACGCCCTGCTTCCTGATAGTAAGCCTCCACGCTGCCAGGCACGTCGAAGTGTACCACAAACCGCACGTCAGAGCGGTCAATGCCCATGCCAAAGGCGTTCGTGGCCACAGCAACATCGGCCTTCTTCGTGATGAACTTCGTCTGCCGCGACTCACGTTCCTTGTCATCCAGCCCACCATGGTATTCGATCGCCTTGAGCTTCCACGAACGCAGCTCCTCACCGACCTCCTCGACACGCTTCCGAGTGGAGCAGTAAACGATGCCCGTCTTGAACTGCGCGATGATCTTCCTCAGTCGATCATACTTGTCCGCGTTCGATTTCGTATGCGCGATGTTCAGGCTCAGGTTCGGCCGCTCGAAGCCACGAATCGTCACAAACGGGTCACGCAGCGCAAGCGTCTGCAAAATATCATCCCGCACCTCCGGCGTGGCGGTGGCGGTCAGGGCCACCACCTGCGGCCGGTCCAGCTGCGCCAGCGCCTCTCCAAGCCGCATGTAGTCCGGGCGAAAATCATGCCCCCATTGCGAGAGACAGTGCGCTTCATCCACGGCCACCAGCGCGATCTGCACCTGCCTCAGCGCATTCGTAAACGCCCGGCTGCGAAACCGCTCCGGCGCCACATAGACCAGCTTGTAGTCGCCGCGTCGCAAGGCGTCGATGCGCTCCTGCTGCTCCCCCAGCGAGATCGAACTGTTGATCAGCGTCGCAGGAATACCTCGCCTCTCCAGCGCATCCACCTGATCCTTCATCAAGGCAATCAGCGGACTCACCACCACCGTCACGCCATCCATCACCATTGCCGGAAGCTGGTAGCACAATGATTTACCGCCGCCGGTGGGCATGATCACCATCGTGTCGCGCCCGCTCAGGATGCTCGCCATCACCGTTTCCTGACCGTCCAGAAACTCGCGAAAGCCAAAATACTTCTGCAACGCCATCTTGGCGTCGTGAATGGGAGTGGAGGCAGCAGTTGGAAGAAGTTCGGACACGGACTACGCATCATGGATGCGCTGGCGGATTCCTCAACCGTACATGCTTCAATGCTCGTCCTTCTTCGCGGCAGCCTTCGGTTTCAGCGAGGGCGTGAAGCCGTACTTGTCACCCGCCTGATGCAGACATTTCACGATGTTGGTCTCTTCAAATTCCAACGCCTCCTCCAGCCGGAGTCCCGTAGTCCGGGGCAGCTTGTCCGCTTTGCGCTCACGCACCATAGTGAGTGTGCGGGCGAGTTCCGTGCCGGGTTTGTCGGGAAAGGTGGCCCAGTAGGTCGGTTTGAGACAGGGAATGTCGAGCGGATCCCTCGTGATCATCTCCAGGTGGTAGTCGATCTGCGGATTGTACTTCTCAAACAAGGCAAACATGCGCGGCAGGTCCAAGATGCCCTCGCCCAGCGGCACTTCGGCCAGCAGAAAGCCCGTCGGCGTCTCCTGCACGGCCATGTCCTTGATATGCGTGGTCACCGCGAAGGGAGCGAGCGTCTCGACCACCGTCATCGGATCTTCCAGCAGGGCGATGCTGTTTCCCGTATCCACACACGCACCCATGTGCGGGCTGCTGAGACGGCCCAGCATCTCCGCAAGTTCCGCAGATTGGAAATCCTTGTGGTTTTCGATGCCAATCTTCACCTTCTGCCGCTTTGCAACCGGCTCCGCGAGTTGCATCGACTTGAACGCCCCATCCTTCCAGTGCCTGAAATCCTCCACGCTGGAAAATAGCTCGTAGCGCCGGCCACCCGTGGCGGAACGAAAAATCGTAGCCCCCGCTTCCTTGGCGATGCGCACTTCCTGCTCGAAGCGCCCCACATCGTTCTCGTTCTTCGGCAGCGTGATGCTGCCCTCCAGCTTCATACTATAGGATTCACAGGTGGCGCGCACCTTCCCGGCAAACTCACTCGTCCAACCACCCACCAGCGTCTGCAACCCGCCCACACCCAGATCCCGCACATGATCCAGCACATCCAGCGCATGCTCAAACGGCGGATACTTGATGTTCGAGTACTTCCCCTGCCACCGCTTCCAGTACGAATGAATCACAATCCCCATCTTCTTCCCCCGCAGGGCTCCCGATGAAGGCAGCGCAGCCGCGAAAGCAGCAGCAGAGGTGAGAAAAGTACGGCGGGTCATGAGGCTTCAGTGAACGTGCATCTAAAGGAAATCATTTCTCTCACTTGATCAGCAATCTTCCTGCCGAGACAACCATTCGTGTATTTAGATTTGAAACCCAGTCAGACAATAACTCGCTGAAAAGGCTCTCCTACACGCCACCACTCCTCAAAACAAAGAACAGAAGAGATGATCACTCGCCTTTCTTTTTTTTATCGAACCGCGTGCTCCACTGCTCCAGAGCAAAATCTTTGCTGATATAGGTTTCGATGTTTTCAAGCACTGTCTCCAGCCGGTTGGCGTAACCTTCGGGCAAAAGTGGGGCGATGTCACGCATGCGGCGCCGAATGTCTCCGGGCAGAGTAGCGGCAGCCTCATGCACTTTCTCCGACTGAACGGCGATGGAAGTCAGCTCTTTGTCAGATAGCGCGGTAAAGGCTTGCACGCCTATCTCAGCAAATCGCCTGAGCTCTTCGATCGCCTTCCCATAACGCGCCACGAAATACACACTAACTTCCGACTGCAGGCGGCAAACTAGCGCGTTAGCGGCCTCGCCCAGCGGTTTGCCAACATCTGCACTGAGTCCTTGCTTTAGGCCATCGCCTAAGGACAGCACCTTGCGAAAGATCAGCGGTGAATAACCGTCCTTCACCAGCCAGTCCAGCAGCCGAGTGAGCGGATTGAACAGCGCAAGCCCACCTTGCAGGCGTTGGGAGCGAAGCGATACCGCAGCCATTTGGCTGCTCACGAAGGCGGTAGCAGGAGTTTCGGCCCATGCAGTGATCGCAATCGAAAGCGCGTTGGACGACTCATTCGAAAGCTCCGTTAATATCGAATCCAGAGTGGTCGTCGCTGGATATCGCTTCTGCAACTCGCGCACCGTAGTTGTCGCTCCGACGATCAAGGGGTAGCCGCTCTTAATTGCCTCGTGGAGTTCTAGCCATTCGCTCAAAAACGATCCCAAATCCTCCCGCAACATCTTAGCTTTCTTCTCAGCCAGTTCGCGGTTGTATCGTTTGAATCCCACAACCAAAGTTATTACTGCGACGAGGCTTGAAACAGCTGTGGCGACAGGGGCGAATTCGGTTAGCAGGGACATCGAAACCATTGATAAAGAAAATTCCTTCCTAGGCAAGCAGTTGAATCTCAGATCTGCAAACAGATGTGTGCGGTAGTTTTTTAACCCTGATTTAATGTGGGACAATTTCCGCGAATCACTCACCTCACCACCCCGCCCACCCACTCCGGCTGCCGCTTCGCCAGGCACTCAGAAAGCCACCGCACCAGATCGGCCACGGAATCATGCTTCTTCCGCAACGTATTGAGCGCCGACCAGTCAAGCGTCGGGCGCGATGTCGGCAGCGTGATCTTCTGAATGCGCAGCAGATTGTGCACCGCCTCAAACTCCGCAGCACTCATCGCGCGCAGCTCCTTCGCCGAGGGCAAATCATCCAGCACGGTCAGCGGAATCCCGAGACTGCTGATGCCCACGCCAAACTGATGCCCAAGGCTCCGCAGAGCATCCACGAGCGCCTCGTCATTCAAGCCTTCCGCGATCACAATCTCACTCTGCAGCGTCCAACGTGTGGCGCTGAGCGCCTGGAAAAAGTCGGCGCTGAAGGTGTCCGGCGCCACGCTGAGCTTGAGCTGCACCCCGGCCAGTCCCACTTCGGGGCCCCCGAGATGTCGGCGCAGGTCGAGCATCGCCGCATCAAATCGCGGCGCATCATCACTGCCCGTATCGAGATCCCAGTCCGCGACCACTAAATCAGGAATGTCCCATTCACCTTCCATGCTGGGCGTGCCGCTGCTGTTGCGGTTGAGCAGGAAGGGATAGCGCGAGCGCTGAAGACAGAGCCGCTCATAGATGGCCACCATACGGAGGTAGCGCGACCAGCATTGATCGCTCTCGCCAATCTCGCTATCGAACAATCCCTGACGGCTGACACCGTTGCTGCCAGAGAGAGTTTTTTTCTGCCGCTGATAGTACCCCTGGCCCTGATCCACCTTCGCGATGGGCGACGTGGGATCGTAGCTGAGGATGGAAAAATGATAGCGCAGCGTGGCGTCGCGTCACCGAGACGCAGCCGCACAAGGCGGATGAGTTCGGTGCCCTTGATCGAGTCCGCAGGATCATGCGGTAGAATTTCGGGCAGCAGTAGTCGCAGTTGTTCGCGTAGGTTCATCCTTGGTGCTGTGGTACAGCATGGCTGCGAAGCAGTTGTCTCGTCAACAACAGAAACACATCAGCCGCGGCGCTCCTCACGAATCACATAGCGGGTGCGCCTGCTGTTCAACCAGCGCACACCAAACATGTCCATCGTAGCGCGCAGCGCCCGGTTGCCAAAGCCGTACTTGCTCACGCCATGGATGCGCGGGCGGTGGTTCACCGGCATTTCGGTCACGCGCCAGCCCATGTTGCGGATCAGGGCGGGAATGAAACGGTGCATGCCGTTGAAAAGCAGCAACGCCTCGCGGCAGTCGCGGCGCATGACCTTGAGCGTGCAGCCCGTGTCGCGCACGTGATCACCGACAAAGCGAGAACGCACGAAATTGGCGATGCGGCTCTGCAGCCGCTTGAACGTCGTGTCCTTGCGCTTCGCACGGTAGCCGCAGACGAGGTCAAAGCCGCCGCCTTCGTCAAGCTTGTCGATCATGGCGGGAATGTCGGCGGGGTCATTTTGCAGATCACCGTCGAGCGTGACGATCACATCCCCCAGCGCGGCATAGATGCCAGCGTGCATGGCGGCGCTCTGGCCGCTGTTTTTTTCAAAAACGATCAAGCGCACCCGCTCGCCACGCTGCACTCGGGCGAGCGTCTGATCCTTCGAGCCGTCATCGACGAGCACCAGTTCATAATCTCGGCCGTTCAGCGCCGCGTCGATCTGCTTCTGCATCTCCACGACATTGTCCTCCTCATTGTACAGGGGCACGACTATGGAAATGGCGGGAGACGAAGGCATGGGCGTGGGGAAAAGGGCGTCAAGAGTCGGGCGGACGATAATTGTGGCAAGCAAAGATTTTCAGCCATCGCACCTCATTCCCGGCATGCATGCCCCGGGCGACGGCGAGCAGTTCGGTGCGCTGGAACCGATTTTTCACCGAATCGGGCACGGCACCGGCCTCTCGCTCCTCAGTGACATAGAGCGCACTGCGGCCCGCGAATGAGCGCAGCTCGTTAGCCGGAGACTGCACCGGTTCGGTCCGGCCGAGATAGTAATCGAGCTCGACGGCGAGCGGCCAGTCACCAGCGAGGACAAACCATCTCCCACCTCCGCCGGCCTGCTCCAGCACGGCGGAGACGACTCTGGCGCTCTCGCGCCAGCCGCGCATGCTCTTGGACGGATCAGCGGTGAATGCATGGCTCCAGTCGGTCGCGGCGCTGGGATGGGGTGAGAAATGCCAGGTCAGCCCCATCGTTCGGGGCAGGTCCGTTTGCAGCAGAAAGGCGCTTTGCAGGGCGGCCAGCAAGATGGCGACAGTACGCAGGCTGATCTTCTGCTCGATCACCGCCGTGCGGGCCACCGTGCTGCGATGCGCGAGGAGCACCGCCGCAAAGAGCATCCACACCATGCCGCCCATGTCCGGCCAGCATTCATGCGGGCCATAGAAGAGGTCGATTCCCGCCAGCGGCAGCAGCATCGCCATGGGCATGCTGCGGTGGGACAGCAGCATGCCGCTCGTGCATCCCGCACGCACGCTCAGCACGAAAAAGATGAGCAGCAGAGGGGAAGCGAGGACGATCCAGCGGATCAAATTCGGCACCAGCCGCCACTCGGGCAGCCAGTGTCCCGCAGCAAACACCGGCCAGCCATGACCTCCCTGCCAGATCAGCCAGCACAGCACCATCACTGACCAAGCAGCCAATATCCCCCTCAATCCCGAACTCCGCAAATGAGGCCGCATGTGTCTGGGCAGGGCAAAGACACACGCCACCGCTGCCATCACAGCAAAGGCAGGCGGTTGTACCAGCACCATGGCCGCCACACACGCCGCCGCAGCCCACCACACACTGTGTACCGGATTTGCCTGCCGCAGCGCTCTGCGCATGCACAATGCCGCCGCTGGCACGAGCACACAGGCAAAAGTCGCAGGAGTCAGTGTGACAGCGGCAAGATTGAAGGCAGGCAACACATTCACGATCACCACCGCCCAGCCCGCGATCTGCTCATCAAACAAGTCACACGCCAGCCGCCACACCAGCAGGGATGCCGCCAGCGCCAGCAGAGGCGCAAAGAACCGCACACCAAACTCACCCGCCCCGCCGATCAGCATGCCCAGCCTGGCAACGAGCGGCACCAGCGGCCCAATCTCGAAAAAATCGCCCCACAGCCCATGTTTGAGACGAAAAACCGCCAGCGCCTCGTCTGGCGCGAGTTCCAGCGTCGGCAGCAGCGCCCAGCGCCAGAGCGTGAGCAGGCCGAGGGCAGCAAAGAGAAAGCGCTGGCGCTGCATGGTGGATGAGCGCATTGAATAGAGGACGCCGCCGACAAGTCAAAGTGTCGTCTCCTATCCCCCCAACCTTATGAAACGCCTCTTCCTGCTCCCGCTGCTGCTTGCGTCCGCGCTCCGTGCCGAGGATGCCCAGCCAAAAACCGCCGAGGAAATCATTCGCATCGTGCGGCTGAGCTATGCGCTCCAGAATCACAAAATGAACGGCGAACTGCGCGACGACGCCACCGGCCGCACCGAGCCGCTGACGCTGACGATGGAAAACAAGGTCATGCGCTTTCTGTTCAAGAACCCTCCCCCTGAGATCGTGCATCTGGATCTGAACACCGAGCCAGCCACACTTTATCAGGTACGGCAAGGCGGCTCATCCGTGGTGCCCGGCAGCCAGCATGGCGACAAAGTGCGCGGCATGGAGTTCAACTACGAAGACCTTTCCCTCGGCTTCCTCTACTGGCCGCGTCCCCAGCTCATGGGCGAAGACCGCGTCAGCGGCCAGAAATGCTGGATTGTGCGTGTAACCAACCCAAGCAGCCAGGGCCCCTACTACGTCGTGGACCTCTGGGTGCATCAGGGCAGCGGCGGCGCGGCGAAGATGGCCGCCTTTGATCGCAACAGCAAGATCGTGAAGCGCTACCAAGTAACGAAAGTGCAGAAAGTGGATGGTGCCACGACCTTGAAGGAGCTGCGGATTGAATCCATCAATCCCGCCAACGGCGAGGTCAAAGGCCGCACCTACATGACATTGGATGATCCTGTGAAGAAATAACGCGACGCATGCAACCGCCGCGCAAATTCACTCCCCATCCCTTCGCCTATCATCAGGAGTTGGACGTCCGCATCGAAAGCCTCACCAACGAGGGCGCGGGAGTCGCCCGAGTCGATGGCTGGGTCATCTTCGTTCCCTTCACACTCGCCGGAGAGCTGGTGAAGTGCCGCGTCTTCCGCAATCACAAGAACTACAGCGAGGCCGACTTCGTAGAAGTCATCGAACCGTCTCCAAACCGCGTCCCACCACAGTGTGCCCTCTTCAGCCAGTGCGGCGGCTGCCAGTACCAGCACCTCTCCTATGAGGAGCAGTTGCTCTCAAAGCAGCGCCAGGTGGCCGAACTGCTCAAGCACATGGCCAAGATCGAGCACCCCGTATGCCCGGTGATCCCCTCACCCGTTCAATACGGCTATCGCTCCAAGATCACCCCTCACTTCCAGCGCCCGAAGGAGGGCGGCATCGGTGCCATCGGTTTCCTACGCGCCCGCACGCGCAATGCCATGGTCGATGTCGAGCAGTGCCCCATTGCCATGCCCGAACTCAACGCGCAGCTCGCCAGCGTGCGTGAGCGCGCCCGTGCAAACTCCGCTGAGTTTAAAAACGGTGCCACGCTTCTCATGCGCGCCGCCAGCAACGGCGTCCTCACCCGGCCCGATGAAATCGCCATCGAGGACGTGGACGGCGTCCGCTTCGAGTTTCAGGCCGGCGACTTCTTCCAGAACAATCCCTTCATCCTGCCCAAGTTCGTCCGCCACGCCATCGACGAAGCCAAAGCCACCGGCGCGAAGCATCTCGTCGATGCCTACTGCGGCAGCGGCCTCTTCGCCATCAGTGCCGCACGGGACTTCGAAAATGTCATCGGCGTCGAAATCTCCGAAACCGCCGTCAAAAAGGCCGCGCACAATGCCGAGATCAATTCTCTCACCAACTGCCGCTTCATCGCCGCCGATGCCCAGCACGTTTTCAAAGACGTGCCCCATGCCGGAGCCGACACCGTGGTGATCATTGATCCCCCGCGCGCCGGCAGCAGCCCCGAATTTTTGCAGCAGCTCTTCGCCTTCGGTCCCAAGGGCGTCGTTTACATCTCCTGCAATCCCGCCACGCAGATGCGAGATCTCGTGCTCTTCACCGAGGCCGGTTTCAAACTCGGCACCGTCCAGCCCTTCGATCTCTTCCCGCAGACCAAGCACCTCGAATGCGTCATGACGCTGAGCCGATGAATCGTTTCGAATTCGCCACCGCCCAGCGCATCATTTTCGGACGCGGCGTGTTCCGCGAGCTACCCGATCTGTGCCGCAGCTTCGGCCAGCGAACCCTCCTCATCACCGGCAGCCGCCCGCAGCAATGGGAGGCGCGGCTTCCCCATGTGGGCGTTCACTCCATTCGCGGCGAACCCACCGTTGAAGACATCCACAACGGCGTCGCGCTCGCCAAGCGACATGACGCCAATGTGATCGTCGCCATCGGCGGCGGCAGTGTGGTCGATGCCGGCAAAGCCATCGCCGCCATGTGTATGCAGCCCGGCGATCTGATGCGCTACATCGAAGTCATCGGCTCAGGCCAGCCGCTTGACGCCGCCCCCCTGCCCTACATTGCCGTTCCCACCACGGCCGGCACCGGAGCCGAAGCCACACGCAACGCCGTCATCGCCAGCACGGAACACCGCGTCAAAGCCAGCCTGCGCCATGTCTCCCTGCTGCCGCGCATCGCCTTGATCGATCCCGAACTCGCAGCCGACGTCCCGCCAGCCGTCACCGCAGCCAGCGGCATGGATGCCCTCACGCAATGCCTCGAAGCCTTCGTCTGCTCTCGTGCTCAGCCGATGACAGACGCACTCTGCCTCGATGGCATCCAGCGCGCCGTGCGCTCCCTCGA
This sequence comes from Verrucomicrobia bacterium 12-59-8, assembly GCA_002279765.1. The sequence continues at coordinate 54,963 of NCCR01000012.1, forward strand.
ACGCGCATTTGAAAACGGCCACGACCTCGACGCCCGTGAAGACATGGCCCTCTGCGCTCTCAACAGCGGCATCGCCCTCGCCAATGCTGGCCTCGGTGCCGTCCACGGCTTCGCCGCGCCCATCGGCGGCATGTTTCACGCGCCCCATGGCACCGTTTGCGCCGCCCTCCTCGCTCCCGTCTGGGAGGCGAACTCCAACCGCGTGCAAGACCGCACCAAGTTCGATCAAGTCGATTCCATCCTCGGCGGCAATGCTGTGTCATACCTCCACGCCCTCACCAAACGTCTGCACATTCCAAAGCTCAGCCAGTGGGGTATTCAGGCCACCGATCTCGACGAAATCGCCCGCAAAGCTGCCGCCGCCAGCAGCATGAAAGCAAACCCGGTTTCACTCACGCATGAGGAGCTGACGGCGATCCTGCGCGAGGCCCTGTGATCACTTGAAATTCGTTTTGAACTTTTCGCCCGGCTTCATACCAAGAAACTTAACCCGCAAATCGGGATGGGCTTGCAGGTGTCTCGAAAGTTCTGGGCAGTTTGTCTCAAAATGGAGGAACTGATTGTCGTCGGCAAACACGGCCATGATGTAATATTTGTACTCCTGCCCACCGACGTTGGTGTCGTCACGGTCGGAGTCATAGCGTGACGACAAAGAGGCGAATTCAATGCTGCGACGGGAGCCTTTGGAAACAGCGGGGATTCCCTTGGTCTCAGAGGTGGCAATGATGAGTTCTTCTTCGCCGCGCCGGTATTTGGCCGACGTCTCCATGGTCACCAGCAGGAAGGTGGCGGAGGCCGATGCCATGGGCTGCGTCTGCGCACTCTCGATGACAACCTCCGGCGTCATGGTCATCGTCATCATATAGGTCGAACCTGCGACAGGACTGTTCCGCTTGCCCACTTTGGCCTGGATGTGCAACGACGGATATTTCCTGCCCAGTTCCGCCTTGATGGCTTTATCCGGCTGCTGCCCGGCAATATTCAGGCTGACGCTAATCAAGCCAATGATACCAATCCATATAGTTTTCTGGTTCATAAGCAGGATAAAACCATGCTCTCGCTCCAATCGTCAAGTCCCTAAAAAAATTTCACCCGTGTGCTTTCGGTTTCAAACAAAAGCAGGCCAGCGGCAGGAGGTTGCCTTGTCACTCATGCATTTGTAAGTGCCGCCACCACCCCGAAATCCTTCAACCTCAAGCGCCTCTTCAACGCCAGCTCAAACTGCGGCTTCGCGAAACGCGGACAAAAGAAAGCCGGGGTCGCTTTCGCAAACCCCGGCCCCGCTCGTTGTTGGTTGCGGTAGTTATTTGATGTCGCCGGCAAAGCCAGCGGCATTGAGGGCAGTTGCCAGTTCGGTTTTGGTGAACTCGCCCTCGACAGTGAATGAGGTGGCCTTGGCGACGATGTCGCTCTTCGTGATGCCTGGAACGGTCTTCACCGCATCAGCGGCGGCGACTTCGCACTTCTTGCAGCAGAGATGCACGCCAGAAACGGTGGCCTTGGTCATCTTGGCTTCAGGTTTCGCAGCGGCAGCTGGCTTGCTGGCGGATTCTTCACCTTCGATTTTTCCGAAGTAGCCAGCGGCGATGATTGCATCGGCGGCCTTCTTCGCATCGCCCTTTTTCTTGGAAACGATGGTCACAGTTGTTCCTTTTTCAGGAACGGTCACGGTGACATCACTGCCGACACTCATGCCTGCCTTAGTGATGCCCTTGGCGCAGCTGCCGCAGCAGTTATGCACGCTGGTCATGGTAAGAGTGGTCTCAGCGCGGACGGATGCGGCGAGAGCGAGAATAGAAAGCAGCACGAATAATTTCATATGCGAACTCTGAGACGATACGACATGTCAGTTTCTTTGCACAATTTAATTTTTAACGACGAATCGCAGTCATGAATCCGCGCGCCACAGCGGTGTCTTGGTACTCTCCAGGTGTGAATCCAGCTTCATCCAACAGCTCTGCATACTCGCCCGTACTATAGCATTTGCCCTGTGTGGAATGCATCAGCAGGCATGAATACTCCGCCACATGCAGCGGTCCGGTTTTGTCGGCATTGATGAAAGCATCATGAATGATGAGCAGTCCGCCGACAGGCAGCGCCGCGTGTGAAACAGCCAGCAGCTTCTTCACCTCAGGCACACCCCAGTCATGCAGCACGTTTGAATAGAGATGCACATCGCAGCCCGCAGGCAGTCCATCAAACATGTTTCCCGTCGCCACGCTCACGCGCTCCGCGCAGCCCCGTTCCTCGATCAACTTGCCCGCGATGCGGTCCACCGGTGCCTGATCAAACGCGATGGCTTTCATGTGCGTGTGCTGCGCGGTGATGCCACACGCGTAGATCCCCGACCCCGCACCAATGTCGAGCAAACAGGCACGCCCGGTGAGATCCAGCTTTTTCGCCAATGCCTGCGAAAGATACAGCCCGCGGCAGTCCATCGCCGCCGTGAACTTTCGCGCAAAGTCCTCCTGCTCCATCGCCTTGTGCCAGTCAAACGCCGCCTTGTCACCGCTCCACCCCGCCGGTTTGTCTGTCTTGAGTACTTCCAAAAAGTCGCGCGCGATCGGCCTATCATGCAGCGAGGCATAATAGGGCCGCACATCCCAGACCGGCCCCGCACACAAAAATTCACGCGTCACCTCCGTCGCCTGAAACACACCGCCCACATTCTCCACCCAGCCATTCGCCGCAAACAACGTCATCATCGTATCCGTCGGACGCTCCGTGAATCCAAAATGCTCACAGACACCCGCCAGCGTGGACGGATTCGCCGACAGCCAGCTGAAAAAATCCACACTGAGCGCCGCCGTAATCATATCCGCCCCGTAGAGGCAGTCACGATAGCGGTAGATGCTGGTCGGATCAGTGGCAGGGGCGGAGGTGAGGTCGTGTGGCATGGTGCGGTAAAGATTCCCGGCGGATGGATGAAAGAAACGAAAGAAATCAAAAAAGACTTCGGACACGCTGCGCGTTGACTTGCCTCCCATCTCCTGACAGCATCGTCCCGCCATGTCCTCTCCCGCACCCAAATTCACCACCACTCACTGGCTCATCATCATCATCGCCAGCATTGGCTTCTTGTTTGACACCTATGAGCTCCTGATGACGCCCCTCGTGGCGGCCCCGGCCATCGCCGAACTGCTCAAGCTCCCGATGAACAACCCCATCGTGACCACCTGGGTGGGCAATCTGCTCTGGATCGCGGCACTGTGCGGCGGCGTCTTTGGTCTGCTCGGTGGCTGGCTGGTCGATCAATTCGGCCGCAAGAAGATCATGGCCGCGAGCATCTTCCTCTACTCCTTCTCGCCGTTCTGCGCGGCGTATTCCACCTCGCTGGGCATGTTCGTCTTTTTCCGCAGCACCACCTTCATCGGCGTCTGTGTCGAGTTCGTGGCCGCCATCACCTGGCTGGCGGAAGTGTTCTCTGATAAAAAGCAGAAGGAGAAGTGGATGGGCATCACGCAGGCCTTTGCCTCACTGGGCGGTATTTTCGTCACCCTGGTCAGTGTCTGGATCGCCAAGCATGGCGTGGATCTGCCTCACATCGGCCTGCCAGCCGGCCTCGGTTCGAATGATCCCTCCACCTGGCGCTACCTGCTCATGACGGGCATCCTTCCCGCCATCCCGATCGCGCTGCTGCTGCCGTTTGTGCCTGAATCACAGGCCTGGAAAGAAAGGAAAGCCGCAGGCACGCTCAAGCGCCCCAGCTTCGCCGCCCTCTTTGCACCCGAACTGCGCCGAGTCACACTGGTGACCGCAGCACTGTCTGCCTGTGCCTACGGCATCGCCTTCGGGGCCTTGCAGGTCACCGTTTCGCGTGTGACGCCGGGCTTGCCGGAACTGAAAGAAGACTCCAAGGCCCTGGCACCTCTGCGCAAAGCGGGTGAAGACCTCAACAAGCAGCTCAATGCGCTGCCTGCCACAGACCCGACCCGCAAGGAACTCGTCGCGCAGATCAAGGCCAACTTCGGCCAGCAGAAACCGATCAATGACAAGGTGAAAGAGATGGCCAATACCGTGCAGTTCAGTCAGGAAATGGGCGGTCTTGTGGGACGAATCGCCTTGGCCATTCTGCTCATCGTCGGCATCAGCCGCGTCGCCTTGTTGAAGATCTTCCAGATTCCCGCCCTCATCATCCTGCCGCTGACCTACTTCTATTTCTTCCAGCAGGGCGGCCAGGCCTTCCTCTGGGCCTATGGCATCTGCGGCCTGCTCACAGTGGCTCAGTTCAGCTACTTTGGCGAATACCTGCCCAAGGTCTTCCCCATGCATCTGCGCGGCACCGGCGGCAGTTTCGCCACCAACGTCGGCGGTCGCATGATCGGCACCAGCATGGCCTTCGTAACCACCAATCTCGTCGCCCCGATGCTCGCAGGCAGTGGCCCGATGCTCCCATTGCACGTGGCCAAAGCCGCAGGCATCGTCGCCTCCTGCATCGTGGTACTGAGCTTCGCACTTGGCTTCCTGCTTCCAGAACCAAAAGCGGAAGAAGCTTGAGCCGAGAGAGGCTGTGTCCTGGCGGCGTACTCCTGCCGCCATGATTCGCTCACTCCTCACTCTCGCCATCTGCCTCGCCACCTTCACGCTCCACGCGGAGGCTCAAGACGACGGCAAGCTGCGCATCATCGTCTTTGGTGCCCATCCCGATGATGCCGAGTACAAAACGGCAGGCACAGCCGTGAAATGGGCGCGCTTGGGACATCACGTGAAACTGGTGTCCGTCACCAATGGAGACATCGGCCACTGGAAAGAAGCGGGCGGGCCGCTCGCACTGCGCCGGTCCACAGAAGCAGCAGCCTGTGCAAAAAAGCTGGGCGTGACTTCTCAGGTGCTCGACATCCACGACGGCGAACTCCTCCCCACCCTGGAGAACCGCAAGCTCATCACCCGCATCATCCGCGAGTGGCAGGCGGACATCGTCATCGCACACCGCCCCTGGGATTATCATCCCGACCATCGCTATGTCGGCGTGCTCATCCAGGACGCAGCCTTCATGGTCACCGTTCCATTCATCGTGCCGGATGTGCCCCCGCTGAAAAAGAACCCCGTGTTTCTCTACTCCAGCGACGGCTTTCAGAAGCCCTACCCCTTCACCCCGGACATCGCCGTGAGCGTGGATGATTCATTCGACCAAAAACTCGACGGCCTGCACGAATTGACCTCGCAAACCTACGAAGGCGGCGCCAGCGGCTCCGCCGAACACGTCGAAAAAGTCGTGCCTCCAGCCGGTGATGAGGTGGCCCGCCGTGCCTGGCTGAAACGCCGTTGGGGTGCCCGCCAAAGCAGCGAGGCGGAAAAGTACCGCGACCTGCTCGTCAAACTCTACGGTGAGGAAAAAGGCAAGGCGGTGAATTACGCCGAGACCTTCGAAGTCTGCGAATACGGCCGCCGCCCCAGCGCCGCCGAGATCAAGCAGCTCTTCCCGTTCTACGATCAGAAGTAATGCTCGTTCATCGAATTTCTGAAGTTTCCTTCGCATCGCATTTCCACTGAGTCCCTCTTTAACAAAACCGTTTTCGAACTCATCTCAGCCCTGAAAGGGCTGGGGACTCAGCCCAGGGTCAGCCGAGCCTCGGCGAGGCGACCCTGGGTAGTGTCATCAAAAGCCAGGAAGCAAACCCAGCATTCCGCCGCACTCAGCTTCCACCAGCAGCGTCCACAACAAACCCCGAAGCATGCCTGCTTCACAGGAACTTCCTTCACTCCAAATCTACGACGGCGAGCCTGAACGCGCGCCATTCATTACCCCTTCCTCTCACTTCAGTGCCTTGAAGCGGACTTGCAGTTTTTTGAGCGCATCCTTGTTGGCGGCGTTCTTGCGTTCGAGTTCACGCACAAGCGTCGCTGCGCGCATGACATCTCCCGCTTTGTGCAGGTCCTCAGCGTGGTTCGCGAGCTCGTTGAACTGAGGGGACAGTCCTGTTGCTGCAGCAGTCAGGGATGCCTTGCCGGGATTGGTGCTCGCATGACCGCCATAAATATTATCGACCTTCAGCCAGGTGGCTTCGGAACCATCCTCGGAAACGGCCAGCCAGAACAAGGCGTTGTTTTCGCCACCGGCTTCCAAGACACGACGGTTGGCAACAACAGCATCCACCTTCTGCACGATCCAAGTGTCCTTCTTCGCACCCACCTCCAGTTCCTTGCCGTTCCAGCGCAGCTTGAGCTCGGCTTGCTGATTCCTGCCGACCCAAACGACGTTCTGAATATCCTGTGGAAAATTTTTCACGGGTTTGATGGCGGTGCCGGGTTCGGCCTTGAACTCGACCATTTCGCTGATGTTGACCGGGGTGATTAGCTTTAAGTCGTCGCTCACAAAATACCATGCGGCGCGGGTATCGCTGAAAACGAGCTGGAAGACGCCCACATCAACGAAAGCATGCTCCTTGTACGGATTCTGATTCATGCCATTCCCCGTCACCGGGAAGATGTCTTTACCATCGTAACGCAGGTGCTTGAGCGAGTTGGTACCACGCAGATCCCAGAGCACATTGGTGATGGAGGTGGCGAATTTTTCCACTTCTGGCCATTCCTTTTGCTGGCCCTGTGCATGGCTGGCGAAAGCGGAGAGCGAAAGAAAAACGATTTGCAGCGGTCTCATGAGGGCCGATTTTGGCATTTCAGACGGGGTCTGGCAATCTCCAAGCCACGCCAACATTTGCAGTGGCAAGTCGAGGAGTGCGCAAGCGATTCGGCAACTCTTCCCGTTCTAAGACGCGAAATAAGCATCGTGACACCCCGCCTAAACCTTTCATCACTTGAGCGAAGGGAAGCGCACGAGCAGTTGCTCTAGCGCTTCTGCATTGCCGGCGCATTTGCGTTCCAGCTCCCGAACGAGGGTCGCTCCAGTCATTGGGTGGTCCGCTTTGAGCAGATCCTCGGCGTGATTTGCCAGATCGTTTTGCTGGGGACGGAGGTCGGCGGTTTGGGCTTCGGCGGTTTGCAGACCTGACCGATGCCCGCCATAGACGTCCGTGATGGTCAGCCACCATGCATTGGAGCCATCAGCTGAGAAGACGAGCCAGATGGTAGTCTTCTTGTCGAGTTGAAATTCCAAGGTCCGCCGGTTGGCGATGACCGGCTGCACAAAATTCACCTGCCAATGTGGGTCTTTCACTCCCACCTCAAGAGTGGTCCCGTTCCAGCGCAGCTTGGCGGGAAGATTGTCACGCTCCCCCACCCAGACCACATTCTTGATGTCTTCTGGAAAAGCCTTCACGGCTTTGGCCTGACCACTTTTTTCCGGCTTAAAATGGATTTCTTTGATCACATTCGCCGACATGATCTGCTTCAGATCATCAGTCACCAAATACCAGCCGGCCCTGCCTTTGCCATAATCGAAACGAAAGACACCGGTGTCGACCAGGGTGTGATCGAATGCGCCCAGAGGTTCGCCCGCCGCGCTGAGAGAATTAAATTTTTCGCCGTCAAATCGGAGGTGTTTAAGATTCGCGGTGCCACGCAGATCCCAGGTGATGTTCGTGATGTCCGAAGCAAATTTCTGCACCTCTTGAGCGGCGGAGGAACTGACAAAAGCAATCAGGGCGAGGGAGAACGTGATCAACGGTTTCATGCGATATACGAATAGCGTTCGCTGATGGATAGGCAAATGCCCAGCACGATACACGCTTCTCACTTGCCGGTTCAAGAGCGGCTTTTGCAGTGGCAATGCGCCCGGAAACGGCTATGAACACGGCCCACTCATCCGTACGACCATGCAACCGACGCCCGCAGCTCCAGAACATTCCGAGTCCGAACTCCTCCAATTCCGCCGCGAAAAGCTCGACGGACTGGTGAAGGCCGGACTGGACCCCTTCGGCGGCCGCTTTGACACCACGCATCAGCCGGGCTCGCTGAAAGAACAGATGAAGTCCAGTTTCGAAGAGCTTCAGGTAAGCGTCGCTGGCCGCGTGCTCTCTCGCCGCGAGATGGGCAAAGCCACCTTCTTTGACATCGGCGACATCACCGGCCGCATGCAGTGCTACCTCAGCAAGGGCGACGTAGGCGACGAAGCCTACGTGCAGTTCAATCAGCTCATCGACATCGGCGACTTCGTCGGTGTGGAAGGTTTCACCTTCGTCACCAAGCGCGGCGAAAACTCCATTCACGTCAAAAAGCTCACCCCCCTCTCCAAGGCCCTGCGTCCGCTGCCGGACAAATGGCACGGCGTGACCGACAAGGAGATCAAGTACCGTCAGCGCTACCTCGACCTCATTTCCAATGACCGCAGCCGCGAGATCTTCGTGACCCGCAGCAAGATGGTCGCCGCCATCCGCAGCTACATGCAGGAGCGCGGCTTCCTAGAAGTCGAAACACCGATGATGCAGGACGTCCCCGGCGGCGCTGCAGCCAAGCCCTTCGAGACCTTCTTCCACGCGCTCGATCAGCAGATGTTCCTCCGCATCGCGCCAGAGCTCTACTTGAAGCGCCTGCTTGTCGCCGGCTTCACCCAGATCTTTGAACTCAACCGCAACTTCCGCAACGAAGGCCTCAGCCGTCGTCACAATCCCGAGTTCACCATGCTCGAGGCCTACTGGGCTTACGCCGACTTCGAAAAGATGGCCGACCTCGTCGAAGGCATGATCTGCCACCTCGCCGAAAACTTCTGCGGTGGACTCAAGATCGAACACAAAGACGAAGAAGGCACCGTCACCAAGTCCATCGACCTCTCCCGTCCATGGCGCCGTGCCCGCTACACCGATCTCCTCAAAGGCGTCGATCCAAAGTGGTATGACTACACCCCCGAAGAGCGCAAAGCCCGCGCGAAGGAACTCGGCGTCGAGATCGGAGCCAACTTCGAAGACTACGAAGTCACCCAGCACGTCTTCGAGCGCCTCATCGAAGCCAAGCAGTTCGATCCCCTCTACGTCACCCACTGCCCGAAAGAACTCGTGCCCCTGGCCAAGCAGAACGCCACAGACGACTCAATCGTCGACGTCTACGAACTCATCATCAACGGCCAGGAAATCAGCCCCGGTTACTCCGAACTGAACAACCCCATCGTCCAGCGCGAGCGCCTCGAGCATCAGGCCGGTGAAGAGACCCAGAAGATCGACGAAGAGTTCATCCTCGCCCTCGAACACGGCATGCCCCCCGCCGGCGGCATCGGCATCGGCATCGACCGCCTCATCATGATGCTCACCGGCGCCGAAAGCATCCGCGACGTCATCCTCTTCCCGCAGTTGAAACGGAAGGAATGATGTGGCAGTATCCAGCCACGTAGTATGAATGCTCTGCAAAGAATCCCAGGCATCAAAAGCCAGACAGTCTTCAATTTGAAGCGTTGGGATGAGATTGGTCGTGACCCATTGGTGCAAAACTGGCCGGGCAGAGTCGAAACCGACCGCTATGGGAGACCGATTATGATGTCCTATGCTGAATTCTCCCATGGAGGCAGACAGTTCGACATTGGTACATTGCTCAAGCTGCATGCTCCCGCAGGCAAGATAACCGTGGAATGCCCCATCTCGACCAGCGAAGGCGTGAAGGTGGCGGACGTCTGCTGGGTGTCGAAAAAGCGCCTCCTGCAGATTGGTGGTCATACAGCGCTCAAGGGTGCACCAGAAATCTGCGTGGAAGTCATTTCACCCTCGAACAAGCGGGGAGAGATTGAGGAAAAGCGTCGGCTCTATTTTGAAGCCGGAGCAAAGGAAGTGTGGGTCTGCGACAAGCGTGGTCGCCTGCTGATCTTCATCAAGGCCGAGCCAGAAGTGGCTGCTAGCGCATCGCTGCTCTGCCCCAAAATGCCCAAGACAGTGGATGCATAAGCTTAGGGCTTCTTCACCGTCTTCCCCGCATCAAGAAACTCGATCGCCTTCTTGAGCCATTCAGCCTTCGGCGGCTGGTGCCCCTGCCCCGGCACGTTCATCAGCTCCACTGCTTTGAACCCCTCTTTCCTAAAGCCGTTTTCAAACACCGCGCTCGTGTTCTTGAGATTGAAATCCTTCTCTCCCGTCACCAGCACATAACGGCACTGGTCCTTCGCCAGCGCGGCAATCTCTTCATGCGGAATGTACCGCGCCTCAAAGACCTCCGTCTTGTCGAGGCTCACGATGTCGGTGTAAAAATTGGTGCCCATGAAGGCGATGGCACCGGTGAACATGTCCGCATAGGTCACACCGAGCATGCTGGCCACCCGCCCACCGCCAGAGAATCCCGACACATAAACGCGCTTGTCGTCGATGTCGTAGAGTTCACGCATGTTGTCGTTCGCATCCACGGCCATGCGCATACGGGCGAAGACTTCGCGGTTGTTACCAGAATTATGCGCACCCACAAAAATCAGCTTCTTCTCGGCCAGCACGGCCTCCCATTCCGGTGAGATCGCAGGCGCAGGGCTCGGACTCACCCAGATGAAGAGCCCATGCGGATCGCCCTTCTTGTACTTCTTCGGCACGATGATGTCGAACTTCTCCATACTAACGTCGTACGGCGGCGGCGTTTCCGCCGCATGCATGCGCATCTTGATCTGCGCATTGTCGGAGACCTGCGGCGAGACTTTGAAGGAAATGGGCGAACGCACACCGGGCTTGATGGCCACATCGGCGGCGAAGCTAAGCGCAGTCAGGAATGGAAGGATCAGGAGGAGCCGGGACATGCGCCGATCAAAGCGGCTCCGTTTGCGGCTGTCGATGCTGAAATCATGCAATCTCGCGCCTCTACCACTCGTTCAGGGGCGCATGAAGCACCTGCTCTGCCTCTTTCTCCTTGCCCTCTCCCTGCGCGCCGCAGATCGCGCACCGAACATCGTTTTCATTCTCGCGGATGATCTCGGCTACACGGACGTCGCCTGCTTTGGCTCCCAATACTACGAGACGCCCAACATCGACAAACTGGCTGCCCAGGGCATGAAACTAACGAGCCATCACCATTGCCAAAACTGCCAGCCCACCCGCGCCGCGCTGATGAGCGGTCAGTATGCGCCGCGCACCGGCATCTACACCGTGGGCGGCATCGGACGCTTTGAATGGGAGTCACGTCCGCTGCGTCCAGTGGACAACGCAAACCAACTGCCTCTGGAGAAAATCACCATCGCTCAAACGATGAAGCAGGCAGGTTACGCCACCGGCATGTTCGGCAAATGGCACCTGGGCGAAAAGGACGCGTACCACCCTGCGCAGCGCGGCTTTGACGAAGCCATCGTCTCGATGGGCAAGCACTTCGATTTCGTTACCCAACCCAAAGTAGAATATCCGAAGGGCGAATACCTCGCCGACTTCCTCACCGACAAAGCCGTCGATTTCATCCAGCGCCACAAAGACGCTCCCTTCTTCCTCTACCTGCCCCATTTCGGCGTGCATTCACCGCACGATGCCAAGGATGAAATCACCACCCGCTTCAAAGACAAGCCCCCCGTCGGTGGTCATCACAGCCCGGTTTACGCAGCGATGATCGCCAGCGTGGACGAAAGCGTCGGCCGCGTGATGTCCACCCTCGACGAACTCAAACTCGCCGACAACACCGTCCTCATCTTCACCAGCGACAACGGCGGCGTGGGCGGCTACGCCCGTGAAGGCATCAAAAAAGGCGGCGACATCACAGACAACGCCCCGCTCCGCAGCGGCAAAGGCAGCCTGTATGAAGGCGGCACCCGCGTCCCCTTCATCATCCGCTGGCCAGGCGTGACCAAGCCCGGCTCAAGCAGCAACGTGCCAACGATCCATGTCGATATGTATTCCACCTTTGCCGACATCGGCAAAGCAACGCCTCCCGCAAATCAGCCACTTGACGGCGAAAGCCTCGTCCCAGTATTTCGCGATGCCTCCACCAGCTTGAAGCGCGACGCCATCTACCAGCACTTCCCCGGTTATCTCGGTGCCGGCGAAGGCACCTGGCGCACCACCCCCGTCGGCCTGATCGAGGCGGGCGACTGGAAACTCATGGAATTCTTCGAAGATGGCCGCCTGGAGTTGTACAACCTCAAAGACGACATCGGCGAGCGGAAGAACCTCGCCACCGAGATGCCCGAAAAGACCAAGGAACTGCACACGAAAATGATCGCCTGGCGCGAGGCGGTCAAAGCCCCCATGCCCACCAAAAACGAGCAACAGACCACAGCCGCCCCGAAGAAAAAGGGCAAAGGAAAAGGCAAAAAGAAGAAAGCAGAGTAAAGCCGCTCAATTCTTGCGCGCCAGATAGACGAAAGCGGGCGGCACATTGCCCCAGACGATGCGGCTGGTTTCCACGCCATGCGTCTTTTCATGCAGCAGCGCACGAAACTGCCGGCCGCCGGGCAGCTTGTGAAAGCCCCAGTAGGCAAAGGTGGCAAAACAGCCTCCAGGGGCCAGATGCGGCAGCACATTGTTCAGAATGGCCTCCTGCAAACCACGCGGAAACGCCGTCCATGGCAGGCCGCTCACGATGGTGTCAAATTTTTCACCAGGAGACAGCACCTGGCTGAAATCAAACTCCTGCGCTCCCGCGCACTCAAAGCGCAGCTTGGGAAACCGTGGCCGGAGCTGCTGGACGAAGGTCTCGATGAGTTCGATGCCCACATAGTCCGCATCATGCGGCATGGTGTCCGCAATGGCCGCGGTAAAAGCGCCCGTGCCAGGGCCAAGCTCGAGAATGCGTTTGGACCGCCAGACTCCCGCAGCCTCCATCATGCGCTCCGCCAGCGCCATGCTGGATGGCGCCACCGCTCCGATGGTCTTCCAGTTATGACGCAGTTCTTTGACAAAGGTGACGGCAGACATTGGGCGCGGATGTTAACGAGTACAAGTCATGGCGCGAGAGCTTTTGCAGGGGAATAAACTGCCTAGTAGCGATTCATTTGGAGATCTCCGCCGCAATCCTCCGTCGGCACTCCTCCGCCGATTGGGTATACGGATGCCCCGCTCCCAGGCTCTTTTTAAAGCCCGCCCCTGCGCGTTGCATCAATACCAGTGCCTCCTGATCCTTGGACTGCGCTTCGAGGCACAAAGCCAGATTGAAACAGCTCAAAAAAACATCAGCATGCTTCGCTCCCAGCACCTTCTCACGCAGCGCCAGCACAGAGCGATGCTCCTGCTCCGCCTCGGCATGGTGCCCCTGCTCCTGCAAAACCGCCGCCAGATTGTTCCGGCTGGCCAGGGTCTTCGGATGCTGCTCGCCGAGCAGCCGCTCCCGCAGCGCTAGCACCGCCCGGTGCTCCTTTTCTGCCTCAGCATGCCGGCCTTGTTCATTCAGGGCCGTCGCAAGGTTGTTGCGGCTGTCCAGAGTGGACGAATGCTCCTCACCGAGCACTCGCTGCCTCACAGCCAGCACGGCGCGATGCTCACGCACCGCCTCGGCATGCCGCCCCTGCTCCTGCAGCGTTGCGGCCAGGTTGTTGCGGCTCTGCAATGTGTCGGGATGTTCTTGGCCGAGCACCCGCATGCGAATGGCCAGCACCTCACGGTTTTCTTTTTCCGCCTCGGCATACTTGCCCTCCTCAGACAGCATGGCAGCCAGATCACTCCGGCTGACCAAGGTGTCCGGATGTTCTTTGCCAAACACCTCACCGCAGGTGCCCACGATCACACGCAGCTCTGCCTCCGCCTCGGCCAGTCTGCCCTGGGCGGACATGGCGGCAGCACTTTGGTAATGCTGATGGAGAGCCACCAACCGACCCGTTTCCTGCGCGACACTTCCCTTCTCAGACTGGGCCTTCAAGCCAAACCCTGGCAGCAGGCCGACAGAGATCACCACTAGATATAGGCGCACTTTATGCATGAACGTGAAGGAATAATGCGGATGAGGCGATGATGAGGCAAGACTAAAATGCCTGCAGCCAGCGTGCTAGTCCCATGAACAAGGCGGGTGAAAACCTCATAAACTTTGAACGGTATTCCCGGAGGTCGCATCCCATATGCCTGTCAGCTTGCTGACTCCAATACGACCACCAACCCATGAAAACCCGCTTCAAAACCCTTTGTTACTACGCCCTGCAACTGTCCACAGTGCTCCTCCTGACCCAGTGCGCCAGCCCCCGCACTGCGACGGTACGCACCGCCGCCACCACACCGACAGGAAACGTCACCCTTAAGGCTTACGGCGACACCACCGTCGCCACCCGCAGGCTGATTCACCATCCGCTCACCAACAAGGACATCGGCAAGGTGTATGAGGAAATCACCATCGTGTCGCCTCGCGGCACTTCGGTCGAGGAGCGCGTCATCGTGCGCGCACTGCCGAAACTCGAAACCAACGTCGTCACCAAGTAATGATCAGCGGGGACTTGTCCCGCTAACCACCAAGTTTTGACCGCCGCAGGCTGTGTGCTTGACGTGTGTGGTGCTTTGCAGCGAGACTTCGCACCACACACGCCATGCCTTACCTCCTCGACGCGCTCGTCATCCTCGGTTACTTCGCACTGATCATTGGCATCGGTCTGTCCCAGCGCAGCAAAAGCGGCAGCATGGAAGGTTTCACGCTGGGAGATCGTCAGATCGCGTGGTGGGCAGTCCTCGCCTCCATTCTCGCCGCAGAAATCAGCGCGGGCACATTTTTCGGTGCTCCCGGAGAGGGCTACGCGCTGCGCAACTACACCTACATCCAGCTCATGGCTGGCTATCTGCTCGCCCGCGTGGTGGTCAGCGCGGTTTTCATCCCGGCTTACTACCGTCATGGCGTGATCAGCGTCTATGAGTTTCTTGAGGCCCGCTTCGGCCCCAAAACCCGCCGCCACTCCTCCGCCGTCTTCCTCGTCACGCGGCTCCTGGCCAGCGGCTCTCGTCTCTGGGTGCCCACCGTACTGCTGGTGCTCGGCTGGAAGGTGTTTATCAATCCCGGCATCACACCCATGGAAGAGTTCTGGCTTTATGCCGTCGCCTTGGTGGCCATCACCGTACTGACTTCGATTTACACCGCACTCGGCGGCATTCGCGCCGTGATCTGGACGGATGTTATCCAGGTGGTCATCCTCTTTTCCGCCCTCGGATTTGCTCTCTGGCATCTGCTCGAACACACCGGTGGGTGGTCGGCTTTGAACGCCGCCATTTTGAAACCGGCGCTCATTGACTGGGGCAGGCCGGACCCGGCTTACTCGGGCGCATGGGGCTGGGTCAAAGGCATTCTCGAAACGGAGTACACCGTGTGGACGGCTTTTCTCGGCTCCACTTTCGTCACGCTCGCCACCCATGGCACGGACCAGGACATGGTGCAGCGCATGCTCACTGCGAAAAACAAACGCCAGAGCGGATTCGCCACCATTCTTTCCGGCATCGCCGACATCCCCGTCAATTTCATGGTGCTCAGCATCGGCATCCTGCTCTTCGTCTTTTACCAGCAGCACCCCGAGATTCTGCTGCCAAAGAACGCCAAAGGCACCCCCGACAGCAGCCAGGTATTTCCGTTTTTCATCCTCACCTCCATGCCCACTGGCCTGCGCGGCCTCGTGGTCGCCGGGGTTCTCGCCACCGCCATGGGATCGCTGAGCACGGCACTGAATTCGCTCGCCACCAGCTACGTGCGCGACTTCCACTTCCGCTGGTTCGGCGAGCCCGACACCGAAAAAGGCAAGGTCCGCATTCTGCGCTTTGGCACCGTGCTCTTTGCCATCCTGCTCATCACCGTCGCACTCGGCACCGCCTGGGTGAAGGCGCACAATCCCTCGCTGCGCATCATCCCCATCATTCTCGGCGTCTTCGGCTACACCTACGGCTCCCTGCTCGGCGTCTTCATGGTCGGACTCTTCACCAACACCCGTGGCAACGATTTCGGCAACGGCATCGCCATGCTCGCCGGCTTCATCGTCGTCGGCTACCTCACCATCGCCATGTGCTTCAAGACTCCCGAGAACAAGCTCGGCCACTCCAAGGTAGTCCAAGCCGGAACCTGATACCAGGAGCAATCGAAAACGGGTCTGATTAAATGGACCTCAGTGAATGTAGCTTTCGCTGGTTCCCTGAAAACTATACTATCGCGCATCACAAACTTTCATTTTGGACCAATGCTCTTTTGGAGTTGGGTGATGCGCCGACGATATAAACCCGCGAAAGCCTCCTTCTTGAAGGCCAACGGCCTTCCGTAATATAGCCCAGGGATGCCGAGCCTTGGCGAGCGCTTCCCTGGGTTGCAAGCATCAGGCCCGGAAGCAAACCGGGCACTCCGCCACACCCCCTCGCCCACCAGCAGCGTCTGCGCCGAACTCCGCCTCGCAATCGCGCCGCGTTCAGACCACGCTCCAAACTCCGGCTAACGCCCAGCACGACCCGCACCCACAAAAAAGCGCGGACCGTCTCCAGTCCGCGCTTCTTAAATTTTCGTGGTCAGCCTCAAAATCGAAGCCGCCATCCGCCACTCTTACGAGTAGCTCGCCTGCTGGCCCTTGATGTCGCGCTTCTTGATCCACGGCATCAGGTTGCGGAGGCGCGCACCGGTCTTCTCGATCGGGTGCTTCTCGCCGTCCTTGAGCAGCTTGTTGAACTTCTTGTAGCCGGTCTTCGTCTCGCGGATCCATTCCTTGGCAAACTTGCCGGACTGGATGTCCTTGAGGGCTTCCTTCATGCGCTTCTTCACCGACTTGTCGATGATCTTCGGGCCGACCTTCACGTCGCCCCACTTGGCGGTTTCGGAGATCGAGAAACGCATGCCAGCAATGCCGGACTCGTTCATCAGATCGACGATCAGCTTCAGTTCGTGCAAGCACTCGAAGTAGGCCATCTCAGGAGCGTAGCCAGCTTCCACCAGCACTTCAAAGCCAGCCTGCACCAGCGCGCTAGCGCCGCCGCAAAGCACGGTCTGCTCGCCGAAGAGATCGGTTTCGGTTTCTTCCTTGAAGGTCGTTTCGAGCACGCCGCCACGGGTGCCGCCGATGCCGTGTGCCCAGGCGAGGGCGATCTTCTTGGCCTGCTTGTCAGCGTTCTGATAGATGGCGATGAGGGCGGGGACGCCTTTGCCTTCCGTGTATTGACGGCGCACGATGTGGCCAGGGCCTTTCGGAGCCACCATGATGACGTTCACGTCCGTCGGAACGATGATCGTCTTGAAGTGAATGGCGAAGCCGTGGCTGAACAGCAGGGTCTTGCCCTTGGTCAGGAATGGCTTGATGTCCTTGTCGAAAACAGCGGCGATTTTGGTGTCTGGCACAGCGACGAAGATCACGTCGGCTTTCTTGACGGCTTCAGCGGTGTCATAGACCTTAAGGCCCTTTTCTTCAGCCACTGCGCGGCTCTTGCTGCCGGGATAAAGGCCGATGATCACATTGACACCGCTCTCTTTAAGGTTCAGGGCATGGGCGTGGCCTTGGGAGCCGAAGCCGATCACAGCGCAGGTCTTGCCTTTGAGCGGTGCAAGGCTGGCGTCTTTTTCAGTATAGATTTTCGCGGGCATATAGGTTCTGGTTTGAAGGGCGGCGACAGTGCTTCAAGGGGGGGACGGGGTCAAACGGCTTTTTCCCTGCCTGCCAAGGCTGTCATTGACCACCTCGGGGGCGTGGGTAGTCTCCGCGCCTCCAATATGAAACCCACCATCGCCCTGCTCTGCACCGCACTTGCTGCGGCATCCCTCATTCAAGCCCAGGAAGTCAAACCCGCACAGCCGGCCGAGGCACCCGCCGCCGCCAGCCCCGTACCCATGGACAAAGTCAGCTACTTCATCGGCCGTAATATCGGCGAAAACTTCAAAAGTCAGGGCATCGCCATTGACATCACCGCCCTCAACGAAGGCATCAAGTCCGTCTTGAGCGGTGAAAAGCCCAAGTACTCACAGGAGGAGCTCATGGCCGCCATGCAGGCTTTTGAAGCCAGCCTGCAGGCCAAAGCCTCCATGCGTGGCCAGGAAGCCAAGGCTGTAGGAGACAAATTCCTCGCGGAAAACGGCAAGCGTAAAGAAGTCACCACCACCAAGAGCGGTCTGCAGTATGAAGTGCTCAAAGCAGGTGACGGACCCAAGCCCGTTCCCACCGACAAGGTGAACGTCCACTACCACGGCACCCTCCTCGACGGCAAAGTATTCGACAGCTCCGTCGATCGCGGCATGCCCATCACCTTTGGCGTCCAGGAAGTCATCAAAGGCTGGACCGAAGCCCTTCAGCTCATGCCCGTCGGTTCCAAATGGAAAGTCTTCATCCCTTCCCAGCTCGCCTACGGTGAAAACGGCGCAGGCGGCGACATCGGCCCGAACGAAGCTCTCATCTTTGAAATCGAGCTGCTCGGCATCGTGAAGTAAACCTCATTCATCAACCTTGTCGTCAAAGGGCGGCCCGTTCAGGGTCGCCCTTTTTCGTACTGCCATCCAGCCAGCACTCCACCACCTACATGTGCAGGCGTTTCATTTTACGGTGGTCAGCCGGAGTGATCCCTGATATTCACTTGGCTCATCATGCCTGAGTCCAAGCCCCCTGCCTCCGCACGCCTGCTGTCTCTTGATGCCCTGCGTGGTTTCGACATGTGCTGGATTCTCGGCTTGGCGGCAGTGATGGAAAAAGTGCTGCAGCGTGCATTCCCAGCATCCCCAATCGTAACCACCGTCGCCGCGCAGTTCGACCATGTGGACTGGACCGGCTTTCGCTTCTTTGATCTGATCTTTCCGCTGTTCCTCTTTCTCGCAGGAGTCTCGCTCGCCATCGCAGTGCCTCGGCGTGTAGCACAGGGCGGCCGTAGTGCAGCTGCCAGGCATCTACTGGCACGCGCGACGATACTAGTGGCGCTCGGCATCCTTTTCTCCGGCGGCATTAAAGACGGCTGGGATCAAATCCGCTGGCTCGGCGTCCTGCAGCGCATCGGCATCGCTTCAGCAGCAGCAGGTCTACTCTCACTCGGGTTCCGCACACGCGGATTGAGCATCGCGGCCGCCGTCCTGCTCATCGGCTACTTCCTCCTGCTCCGCTTTGTGCCGGTGCCAGACGTCGGCACAGGAAACTTTGCCGAAGGCATGAACCTCACCAACTACCTCGACAGTATCTGGCTCCCCGGCCGAAAATACGACGGCAATCACGATCCCGAAGGCATCCTGAGCACCCTGCCAGCCATCGCCACCGCCCTCCTCGGCCTGCTGGCGGGAAAATGGATCACAGGGGCTGCATCCCCCCTGCGCAAGACAGTCGGATTGATCGCCGCCGGCCTCATCATGCTCGCCCTCGGCTGGGCCTGGCATCCCTACTTCCCCGTCATCAAGAAACTCTGGACCTCCAGCTTCGTTCTCGTCGCTGCGGGTTGGAGCGCAATCCTCCTCGGGCTGTTTTATGGCATCGTCGATGGCCTCGGCTGGCGTCGCGGCCTGGCCCCCTTCCTCTGGGTGGGTGCCAATCCCATCGCACTCTACCTGTTCTCAGGCTTTGGCTTCTTCCGCATCATCAGCGAACGACTCGCCACCGCCCCCCCACCCTTCCGCCTCATCTCCGAACGCCTCGCCACCACACCCCCACCGCCCTACGACTGGCTCCCCACCGCCATGACCTTCGCCCTCATGCTCACCACCGCCCAGTGGCTGCATCGTCGTCAGATTTTCCTGCGCGTGTGAGGCCCATGGCGATTTCCGGAGAGAATGGCTGGAGACCGTAGGTGTGTGGGTGACAGGTGCCCCCCTCATGTATTACTGCGACTTCCAAATCGAGCTGGCGATGCCCTCCCATATGGACTGCGGTTGCGCAGAGAGGAACGAACGGAGCTACCGCTTTCCGCAGGCCGGGTCAGCTCACGTGTACGACGAGTCTCTCGAAAGCGACAGCTACCGCAGCCGAACTCCAAAAAAACTCAGTCATTCCGCCACGCGAAATGCCACTCTTTCCGGAAATCAGTTTCGGAAAATGCTACACTCTGCCTCGCCTCCAAATTCCCCATCGCATGACAGGCTCGGAAGCGCGTAGCGCTGGCACAATGGTAGCCGTGGGTGCCAACCCACGGAATCGCGCCGCCCTCACCTGTGGAATCCGGTTGAACCGCGTAGCGGTGACACAAACCGCTCTTCGGCCCATCGCATCCTCCCCCTCATCGCCCGCCCGCTTGCTTCACCGGCAGCAGCAAATGCAACTCCGCAAAACCCCGATAAAACTCCATCGCCGGACGTGAAGAATCCACCTCATGCTCCTCCGCCATCTGCGCAAACAACGCACCGATCTGGTCAAGCTTCTGATTCCAGTTCTCCAGCTTGATCCGCGCACAAGGACCACCCGCCACTTCAATCACAGGCAGCCCCGTCACGCGTTCCTCCAGCTCTCCATCCGACACCAGCCCGGCGTAATACTCCATGCCTGCCTCCGTCGCGCAAATCAGGCCATACGCCTTCCGCCCCTTCATCGCACGCTTCGACTCGATCTCCTGCCACGCCCCACGAATGCCGTCTGGAAAAGACCGCGCCTTCACTGTGATCAGCCGCAGCGGCACCAGCTGGATGACGGTGGATTTCATCGGGGTGTGCTGGTGGAATGGTATCGTTTCACCTTGGGCTCTTCCTGGCCTCGTCCACCGCTTTCAAGCCGGAGCGGCACCGGGCCGTCTTCTTTGACTTGAATGGTGGCATGCTCGTGCATCACGCCATTGCCCTTGAGGGTCATCTCCAGGACCAAAGTGAAACCATCCTGCTTGTCATACGCACAAAAGGATTCCCACGAACCCACCTGATCATCACCATTAAACACCAGGAATGGACGGAAACCCATTCCACCTCCAAGTGCCACATCTTGCATCCCCAGCCAGACGCACACCAGTCCATCACCATCGGGATTGCCACCTTCGTTCCAAAACACAAACCGCCGGATCTCTTTGCCACCCACGCGTGCCATCAGCTCTGTCTTGAAAACAGTGCTGCTGCCTTTGGCGAGCCACTTCAATCCAACAGGTTGCCCGGCATCATCATATTGAACCTCGGGATAACGGTCTGTTTGATGAAGATCGCTGGCAATCACATCACGGGTCAGAAAGACAACATCCGACCCCATGGTGACACATCTCCCGCCCACATCAGCCGCAGGAAGCATGTTGATCATCAGACCCAGAAGACACGGCAGGAGAAATTTCATGCGGGCATTTTAGACCTCAAACTCATTTGATGGCAAGGCCATCGTGCCCCTCGCAGCGCCCAACTCGAAAAAGCGCGCCGCCCGCTCCGGCAATTTACAATTCTCAGTTTTCAGTTCTCAGTTTACAATACTCAGCACCTCGTCCTTCGAGGTGCTCAGCGCGAAGAATGAGCGCCATGCCCGCGCGCTCCCATCCCCTACTTCCCGCTCGCCCACTTCACCGCATTGATGAGGATCTGCTGATACGGCTTCAGATCATGCACCCGCTGATCATGCCCCAGCGCGATCCCAACGACCTTCGCCTTCGCATGCTCCGTGATCCACACACTCGGATGCCCCGCCTTGTACTTGTCACTCGGGCTCGTCTCCGCCAGCACCGTGATCTTCGCCGTCCCCTCAGGAATCTTCTCCGGCTCCGCATTCACATAATACAGCTCGTCCTCAACCGTGAAGCTCGCCGGCACACCCGCCATGATCGGATGATCCCCCTTCACCGCCTTCACCTCAAACGGATGGATCCGGTCATGCCCCCGCGCTCCACCACCGACGATCTGCGCATTCAGCTCAGGCCATCCGCCAAACCCATACCACGTGCCAGGATGCAGCATGATGATCCCCTTGCCTGCCGCCGCGAAATCAAACAGCGCTTTGCGATACACCGCCGTGTCGAAAAATTTCCGGTTCACACTGATCACCGCCACATCCGCATTCGTCAGCTCAGCCGCCGCCTGATCACGATCCTCCGTGTAATGCACCGTAAACCCGGCCGCCTTCAGCGTCGCCACATCCGTCTCGCCAAAGAACTTCGCGAAGTTGTGCGATGACCCGCCACCAATGACCAGCACCTTCGTCTTCCCAGCCTCCCACTGCACCGGCGTCACAGCCACCAGCGGCCCGTCTCCCTTGCCGCCTTCTTTGGGCCCGGCTTCCACCACAGCGCCCGAATATCTGGCATTTCCTTCCCAGGCTTTAGGACGGCTCCATGGAAGTTTGTTGGGATTGGCCTGCCCACCGGCAGCCGTCTCACCTTGTTTCACCGTCTCGGCGCTCGCGGTGATCGCCACCGTGCAGGGCGTGACGATGCTGCCGCTCGTCTCCAGCGTGATCTTCTTCAGCGCGCCTTTCTTCTTCAAGTTGATCGCGAAATAACGAAGCTGGCCGCGCCGGGTGAAGTCGCCCGCATCCTCACTCAGCGGGACTTCCGCTTTGCCAATGTAGTCGGCAAAGTACTCACCATTTTTCAGCACGATGCTTTCCTTGTCGCCGTCGGCATATTTGACCTGAACCGTCATCGCAGGCTGCCCGCGTGCCTTGTCCCCTCCAAACGGCCAGCCCCAGCCAGCGACCCCGCCAAGGAAGTGCAGGCTTGCGGCCGTGGCACTCGTGGCGATCTCGATCTTCTCCGGGAAGGTCTCGGCCACAGTGCCTTTGCCGCCCCCTTTGAGGGCGATGAGGCTCGCGCCCGTTTGCGATTTCTCAGGGTCCATCACGAAAAACGGCACACCATTCACAGTGACATTTCCAAACTTGTGCAGCGTCACCGTCTGGTCCTTCGCATCTTCCTTCGCAAAGATGCCGGCGCGGCTGTCCGCGTTGTAGGCGGTGCGCAGATCAATAACTCGAAACTTCTGCTCCCCGCCGCAGATGAAGGCCAGGATGTCCCTCAACGTCTCCGCACCCAGCGCATCCAGTCCATCCGGCATGAGGCTGCGTCGTGTATTCTCCCGCGTGGCGATGTCGTCCTTCTTGATTTCAAAATCACCCACCTGATTGCGCAGCGTCAGGCTCGCCTGATTCTCCGTGATGATCACCCCCGCCTGCGTCTCACCCTTCTTCGTGGTGATGTTCCAGGCCCAGAAGCTCGGATCCACCTCGCGGTTCGGATCCACGATATGCACCAGCAGTTCCGCCGGACCATGCGCCCCCATGCCCGTGAGTTGCGGCCCCACATCACGCAGCCCCAGATCGCCCAGTTTGTGGCACACAGCACAGGCCCCGGCAAACATCACCTTGCCTTTCACCGCATCGCCCGGCTTCTCCACCTCCGGCGTCAGTTGCGCCAGCAGCTCATTCTTCGCCTTCGCATTCGGGTTCAGCTTGTCGATCATCGCATTCGCCTGCTTCGCCACCTGCTTGTTCGGATGCGTCCTCAGCCGCGCAATATTCCCCGGCCCAATCTCCTTCGGATCAATCTTCCCCTCCTGAATCGCCCCCAGCAGCGCCAGCGACGCCTCAGGCCTCTTCAAGATCGCATCAAAGGCTTGGGTACGTAGTTCGGGCTTCAGCCCGTTCAGGTTCCCCACCAGCTCCGTGACACTCCCCTTCTCATCCATCGCCCCAATGATCGCGGCCTGAAGTGCCCCCGGCGAATCCGGCCGGCTCAAAGCCCCAACCACCAACGAACTCGCCTCGCCACCAATTCCGATCAAAGCCTTGGCCGCCGCAATGCGATCACCCATAGCCGCAGCCTTGTCCTCCAGCTTGCTCGTGAGACTGGCAATCTGCACCTTCACCTCAGCAGCCAGCACCCCTTCCTTGTCCCATTTGACCACCAGCGGCAACGCTGCCGCCGCAAGCGCAGGCTGCGCCAGAAGCCTCTTCAACGAAGCCGTCAACTCCGGCGTAAGCGCAGGCGCATCATTCAACTGCTGCGCCATGCCTTGAAGAAGGATGATTTTCAACGCATCGGCTTTTGTGTCGGCATTGGCGCATGCATTGATGAGTTTGTCAGCATGGGCGGGCAGTGCGGCGGGCAGCAAAGCGGAAACATACGAGTCGATCTTGGCAAGGCCGGGATTGGCGAGCACCGCTCCAAGGGCAGGAAGCGCCTGATCGGCGCTGGCGGCAATCAACGCAGAACGGCTCCAGTCATCCTGCGCGGCGGCAAAATCCTTCAGCACCTGCTGACGTCCTGCCTCGGTCTGCACGGCTGTCTTGGCTGCTTCATAGGCTTTGAGAGCATCACTGCCCATGCTGGCTCGGAGATTTTTATCCTTCTTCACCACCTTCGTCGCCTGCTTATGCTGCACCTTCCAGATGCGCCCAAAGTAATGATCACGGTCAGGACGCACCGCCGCATTCGCCGGCCCATGGATCGGACCACGAGTATCATTGTGAATCACGGCCTGATTGTAGAAATCAACAACATACAGCGCGCCGTCCGGCCCCACGCGGGTCTCGATGGGGCGGAACCACAGGTCCTTGCTGCGGATGAACTCGGTCTCCTCGCGACCTGCTTCTTTGTGCGACTTATAGGTCACACCGTCTTTCTCCACGAACTCATGGTGTACGATGTTCAGCGTCGGCTCGGTGGTGAAGTAGCTGTAGTCCCATTTCTTCGGCCATGTTCCCCCTTCATAAATGGCACAGCCTGCAGCGGCGGGGAACTCGCCCACCAGGTCGATCTGCACATAGGCCTGCTCCGGCCAGGACATGAGCGGGTATGTTTTCTGGTGCTCCACCATGCCCTTATAGCTCATGGTGCCTGGGATCTTGCCTTGGGCCAAAATGTATTCCGGCAGCACCACATGGAAAAACACGGTGCCGCTGGTGGGCTGCGTGAAGAACACCTGCCCGTCCGAAGTGATGTCGAGACCCCAGGTGTTGCCGCCACGTGAGGCATATTGTTCAAAGGCGCTTCCATCAGGCTTGAACCTCACGACCCCGCTCCCATCCGTGCCAAAATCCTGTTTACCATCCGGCGAGGTCACATGCCCGGCGCTGTAGCCATGCGAGGCATACACCCAGCCATCCAAGCCCCAGCGCAGGTTGTTGATCACCGCATGCGTATCGCCAGTACCCAGACCAGTATAAAGCCTCGTTCGTTTATCAGCAGTTTCGTCCCCGTCCGTATCTTCAAGATACCAAATATCCGGCGCAGCACACGCGATGACCCCGTTCTTGTAAAAGCAAAAGCTGGTGACGAGTTCCAGCTTGTCCGCAAACACATGCTTCTTGTCCATCACCCCATCGCCATTCGTATCAGACAAAATCGAAATGCGGTCGATGGGATCGCGGTCATACTTTTTCGTCCACGACCCGCTGTCCTTCCATTTCTCCACATTCAGCTCACGGCGACCATTCGGATACTCCGGCGTCTCACAGACCCACAGGCGGCCTTTCTCATCCCAGTCCACATTCATGACTTTGTTGATCAGCGGCTCGCTGGCCACCAGCGAGATGTCGAACTCAGGATGCACCTCCAGCTTCTCCGCCGCCTTCTCCGGACGAGTAGGTCCACCCTCCACATACCGCAGGTTGTCACCCAGCTCCTCAGGCTTGCAAAGCTCATCCACATTCTCCCGCTTCCCCGCCCAAGCGATGCCACGAAGAATAAGCGCACGGAAATTCGGACGGCTGAAATTCTCGTAATAGTGACCGGGGATGCAGACGAAGGAACGGTAGCTGTCCTTCTCATAGGTCCACATCTGCGGCTGGATGTCGTAAATGCTGACCTCCTTGCCCCCCTTGGTGATCTCAGCAGCGCGTTTGGCGGATTTTTCATTGCGCGCTCCGGAGGGCTTCGGCGTGTAAGCCCCGGCAAGAATGTGGCACTCTGGCAGGACATCCATGTCGTAGTAAATTTCGTCATCCATTGCGAAATTCGACACATCCTTGGTGATTTTGTCCACCTTGTCAGTGAAGTACAAATGCATCGGCCCCTCCCTCCATTTCGTCTGCCCATGGTGCCAGGAGCCGCCGATGATGCCCTTAAACCAGTCGTGGTCCTTGGAAACCGATGCCGCGTGGATCGTCACGATGCCACCACCGCGCTGCAAATAGTCTAGCAGGTCCTTCCGCTCCTGGCCGATCTTGATGTCACCACCGCTGTCGAGGTGCAGAATGAGCACATCCGTTGCATCCAGCTGCTCCTTGGTGGGAAAGGCATCCCCACCCGTCGCCTTGGCTCCACGCTCATTCAGCAGCGGCACCCAGTCCCGCAGGAAGGATGGATGATCATGCGCCCCCGGACCGTGGGACTTTGGCCCCGAGCGTATGAAGACGCGCAGCGGCTCCGCCGCGAATGACGAATGCGGGATGACGCAGGACGCTGCAAGCGCGAGACAGAAAAGGAAACGTTTCATGGTTGGTTCGATGGTAGGCAGAACCAACGCGCGATGTGAAGCCCGTTTTCGCACGGCACACTATCGGAAATGCACATGCGCTCTATGCTGAAAAAACAAAGGGCACGACTCGCGTCGTGCCCTTGGCGGAAAATTAAAGCAAACCTTCGCTTATTTTGGCTGATCTGCCGGAGCAGGTGCAGGTGTCGGAGCTGGCGCTTCAGCAGGGGCTTTGGGTGCTTCTGGAGCCTTGGCAGGTTCTGTCGTTGCTGGCGCAGGAGCAGCAGGCGTGTCTTTCTTCTCATCTGCTTTTGGGGTCTCGCCTGCCTTGACCTGCTCCGTTTTCACGGCGTCCTTAATTTTTTCCAAGAGCTGAGCTTTGGCCTGCTCCTCAGCCGAAACAGGGGCGGCTGGGGCTGCGGCTTCCGGCTTGGCGTCGCCGAAGATTTTCGCGCTCTTGCTGCCGTTCTGGTGGCGGCTCACGAGCACTGCCAGGAGGATGGTCAGGCCAAAAAGAATGATGGCCAGATAAACCGTGAACTTCTGCAACACGTTCGTGGTCTGTGCGCCCCAGACCTGGCTGGCGGCAGCGTCGCCGAAGGAGGCTCCGAGGCCTTCCTGACGGGGGCGCTGCATGAGCACGACGAGAATGAGAAGAAGGCAGACGATGACTTCGACTGCGGTGAGAATTCCAATGAAGATGTCCATAAAAGGGGCGCGAATATGGGGGGACTTCCCAACTTGGCAAGGGGGGAGTTCCAGTTTGCGCCGGGCCGCCAGGGCAGCCGCCCCTGCCAGCAAATTCATGGAAATCACCACCGCGACCTCTCCAGCACACTTCCGAGGACAATCCGCAGAGGTGAAAGCCTGATGGGAGGCAGGATTCGGAGCGTTATCTTTGCATGCGCCCGCTGCTCTTCCTCCTGACACTCGGCACCTGCCTGCATGCAGCGCCGTACATTCTGCTCATCGTCGCCGATGACCAGCGGCCGGATACGATCCATGCGCTGGGCAATGCCGTCATCGACACGCCCAGTCTCGACCGCCTCGTCGCAGGAGGCACTTCCTTCTCCCGTGCCTATGCGGGCTATCCCATCTGCCATGTGAGCCGTGCGCAGATCCTCACCGGCAACCCGGCCTTCCAAGCGTTGCCAAAATATCCCGGTGGCGCGATCGATCCCTCCCTTGCCACGCTCGGCGGCACGCTGCAAAAGGCTGGCTATCAGACCTGCTACACAGGCAAATGGCACAATGATGGCCATCCGCAGCAGCGTGGCTACACCACCACCAGCGGCCTCTATTCCAGCGGCGGCGGCAAGGGTGTCACGCAACCGGACCTCGACGACCGTGGCCGCCCGCTCACGGGGTATCGCGGCTGGACTTTCAAGGATGAAAACAACCAGGCCGAACTCGGCAAGGGCGTCGGTCTCCAGCCCGACAACAGCCGCCACATCGCAAATGGTGCCATTCACGCGCTGCAAACCGCGCCGCTGGGCAGGCCGCTCTTCCTCCATGTGAACTTCGCTTTTCCCCACGATCCACGTCAGTGGCCGACGGGCATGAAGGACCGCTACGCTGCCGCGAAAATACCGCTGCCTGCCAATTTCGCGCCGCAGCATCCCTTTGATCACGGCAACATCGACGGCCGCGATGAGCTGCTGCTGCCGAAACCACGCATCCCCAATGACATACGCGCGGAACTCGCCCTCTACTACGCCATGATCACCGATCTCGACGCGCAGCTAGGCCGCATCCTCGCTGCGCTGCCAGAGCCCGAAGACACCATCATCATCTTCACCAGCGATCAAGGGCTTGCCCTCGGCAGCCACGGCCTGCTGGGCAAACAGAACGAATACGAGCACAGCATTCGCAGCCCGCTCATCATCTGCGGCCCCGGCCTGCCAAAAAACGAGCGCACCGCCGCGCTCGCCAACCTCAATGATCTTTTCCCCACGCTCTGTGATCTCATCGGCATCGCGATTCCTCCCACCGTCCAGTCCAAGAGCCTCGCGCCGCTCCTCCGGCATCAAACCAACCGCGTGCATGAGTTCGTCACCGGCGTTTACACGGACACTCAGCGCATGATCTGCGATGAGCGCTGGAAATTCGTGATCTACCCCAAGGCCCACCGCGAACAGCTCTTCGATTTTGGCGACGTGTGCAGGGCGATCCGAACTTGTAATCCGGCACAGCATCAGTCTTTCAGACCTTCACATCTGGCAGCACCCAGATACGGCGGCCCTGGCCATCCGTCTTCGGCATCAGACCGAGTTTGCTCTGATAGTTTGGCTGGGAGCGTATGAAGTCGTGCAACCACTGCAAAGCGTTGCCTTCAGCCCACGCGACCCTGCCACCCGTCTCATGCAGGCCAGCAACACTGCCGTCACTGCGTTCTTTGGCGAGTTTGGACACTTCTCCGACCACCTTGCCGTATGATTTTTCCCACTCCAGCGCGGCAGCTACAGCAGCAGGCAGCAGCAAAGGCAGGCTCGTGCTCCCTAGCAATGCGGTGAGTCCACCCACTGCCACCAGCCCCGTGCTGACATGCTTCATGTAAGGAGCCACAGCAGCCAGAAACGGTTCCGACTCTTTGATCGTAAACTCGCCTTTGCCGTGTGGGTCAATGAGGCACACCGGCCAGAACGTACGCTCACAATGCAGCCGCAGCCGCCAGACCCGCCGGCGGAACAATCGTTTCGGATCGGGCATGAGCGTGTAGAGGCGTGGCAGCTCGTCCTGGCCATCTTGCAATGTCTCCAGCATCCGGCGCATCTCTGCGTGCATGGACTCGCTCAGGCGCGCCACTTCTTCGCGCAACGTTGCATCCAGTTGCTTCAGCATTTGGTGCGTGGCGGCACCAGACTCACGCACCTGCATCAGCACACCCCGAGTTTGAGACAAAAGTTTCGGCAGTTGGTCGGCAAGGATCGCCACACGCCCGTCAATTCGTGTCAGCGTCTGCTCAATTCGCTCCATGGGGCTGGGTTCACACCCCGTGCGTCCATCCCAGAGGTCGCCCATGCGGATGTCATTGCCGCAGATGTGGCAGGCGTTGGTTTTGTCATCCCACTCCGGCACACCGGGCTTGGCACCGCGCTGAAGGATGAGATCGTCCATGAAGAAACGCTGGGCCGCAGGCCGGTCACAGAGGCGCGCCGGACAGGACACTTTGCGGGTGACGTTGATCTCTGCGAAATCGTAGTTTTTCCGCAGGTCATGCAGCAGGTAGCCCAGAGCCTGGGAAAACACATGCCACACCTCCCGTGGCGCATGCGCGGCCACATGCAGGTCAAATCCGGTCACGGTATATGCGTCCGCACGGTCACTGCCGTTGAAAACCACGCGCGCCAAGCCCCCGCCATCCGGTGCTAGAATGAAGCCGCCGCGCCAGTGCGCAGCTTCGGCGAAATCCTGCCGCCCTTGGGCATGCTCATGCAGGATCACCATCAGCCGGAAAAACACCGCCCGGCCCAGCCAGTGGTTCAGCGGGGTTCCCTCTGGATTGACGCTGGCAGGGGAGCAGCCCGGCACCCGCAATTCCACCCGCCAGTAGAGTTGCGGCAGTTCCTTGGGCCAGACACCCTCCCAGGCTGCGGGACGCACTTCAGGCAGGCGGTTGGGCACCAGGAACCAGCGGTCATTCCCACCGTCTTTGACAGAAACTTCGCGGCAGATGTCATAGCCCTCCATGACCTTGCGAAAAAAATCGAAGAGCCCCTCCTCAAAAACCAGCGGCGGCTGGTTTCGGCCCACCGGCGGGTCACGCCAGATCGCATCCATCTGCGCAGCAGAGACCAGCCCAGCTTTCATCCCCGGAGGAGAGAGAGGCACCTCCGCACCCATACGGTTGTGCCGCTGTTCGTCCCGCTCAATCACGTAGCCGATCGCCTTGCTCAACCAGTCTGGATTCAGCACGACCAATTGTGCGTCGCGTGCCGCTTCATCCTGCGTGCGTTCGCCTTTGAGCCGCTCCGCCCACACCAGGGTGCCGATGCGATGCTGCGTCCGCACATACGAGTCGGGGTCGCTGATGCCAAAAGACGCGCAGAGTTGGCGAAACTCCCCCCATGGCACATGCGGATGGGTCTTGCGCATGCGTATGAAATGTTCTTGCGCGGCAAACCAGCCCTTCGGCACCTCCTCATTGAAATTCGCGGCCTGCGCACAAAACTCTGCGACGCGCCTGCGCAGTCCCGCCACCTGCGCAGCGGCCTCCGCCAGCCGCCGCTGCCGCTCTTCCTCCGGCACGCCTTTGGCAGTCATTTCAGCCTCAGACACCGAGTTTACCTTCACACAGGGTTCCGCGATCAGGATGCCGCCGCGTCCGCCGCGCGCCTCAGGGCCAAAGCGGCGCAGAATCTCAGCGAAATCGTAGGGCGTGGCATCGCGGCCCTCCGCCTTTTTCACCACCAGCAGCACCCGGCCCTGGCCCTCGGTGCGCTGGTCGATCATCGTCAGCCACTCCAGGATTTCCGCCGTAGTCTCCGTCTCCCGTGCCTCACGGTGGTTCCATACCAGCAAGTAGAGCGCCGGATGGGTGAAAAAGAGCTGGTGCGTCTGACGCATGGCCGGCTGCCCGCTGAAGTCCCAGCAGTGCAGTTCCCCCTTCCAGCCGTCCTTTAAAGTTAGTGGCAGTTTTTTCAGTTCCAGGCCGTGCGTGGTGTCATTTCCGACCACAAACTCTTCCCCGCACAGCACACTCAGGAGGGTGGATTTGCCCACACCGCCTTCGCCCACCAGCAGGAGCTTCCCTTGGTGCAGCGGTTCGTTCCCCGCCACGGCATCCTTCAGATAGGCACGCAAAGCAGCACGCTTCGCCTCCATTCCTTCCGCCGCCTCGAACTGCTGGCTGAGCTGGCCGCCATTGTTCCCAAAATCCAGATAAAGCCCGCGTTCGTCTTCCAGCAGCGGTCGAAACTCCAGGGGCAGGGCAAGGATTCGGTTCCCGTGC
>NCCR01000127.1:0-20710 GCA_002279765.1 Verrucomicrobia bacterium 12-59-8
GCTGGACATTGTGGCGACCCTCGCCGCAAGAGGCATCCAGTTCTTCATGGCGAGTCACTCCTATTTCGTGGTGAAGAAACTCTTCCTGATCGCGCAGGAGAAGAAGATGTCGGTGCCGGTGCTGAAGGCTGGCCAGGATGGATGGACCACTTCCAACCTCAGGGATGATATGCCCGACAACGCGATCATCGACGAATCCATTCGTCTATATGAACAAGAGGTGAATCTAGCTTTTGAATAGCCATGGACCAGCTCATTGAATCCGAAATGACCTTTGGCCCTTATCTGCCGGGAGATGGATTCCGTGTGGAGGATAGCGCCCCGCACAAGGCTGCAGGCGATGGAGTGAAGATCATTGAGTTTTACAAACTCTATCGCCGGGAAGGAAAACCAACGCAACTCTGGCTGGTTGAAGCCAAAACAACAGCGCCAAAATCTTCACCGCAAGGTGCCCAGAAGTTTGTTGCAGCGATGAAGGATGGCGGCAAAAAAGTATCCCCACCAGCAATTGAAAACCTGGAGCAGCATGCGGACTGGTTCGGCGAGCATTGGCCGCGACTATTTCCGTTCATGCCGGGCGACTTCACGGTTAGTGACTTTTCCATCTACTTCAATGAATTGAAGGAGAAGATGGAAAACGGATTGAGGCTGTTTTACGCAACCAGAATGGGTAGGCATCCCTATCAGGCGGACCACTGGCCGGAAACCTTTCGTAATCTCCCTTTAAATACCACTGAGCTACGACTGTTCGTGGTGATCAAGAGGGCGGAAAGGCCATGGCTTCCTCAGCTCAATGACAAATTGCGGAAGGTGATGCGCCCGCTCGTTGGGGCATGGGGAATGGGACCGAATTCTGTAGAAGTGCTGACGGAGGAGGCGGCACGGCGAATAGGGCTGATTACCCACTCCTATGCGTAAATGACTCAATGTGTTCAAGGCGCGGCGCTCGCAAAGCGACCCTCCTGAATTGACCGATAGGTCAAAACTGCCAGAGATGAAACTAGGAGCCAAAACAGACCCACTCCTGGCGGTCGTTCCAGCAAGAACATCGCCGTCTCGTTGGTACGCTCCTCGGCGGCGAGATCCTCATCAGCGCCGACACCGCCCTGCGGCAGGGCACCGAGCACGGCCAGACCGTCGATCACGAGGTGGCCCTCTACCTCGTCCACGGTCTTATGCATCTTGCGGGCTGGGACGACCATGAGCCGGAAGAGGCGCGTGAGATGGCGGGGAGGCAGGAGGCCATTCTGAAGGCGGCCCTGCAGGCCGTTTGATCACTGCTCCAGCACCTTCAGCGCATTGCGCAGCAGGGTCAGTCCTGCTTCCTGGCTTTTCTCGGGGTGGAACTGCACGGCCACGAGATTCTTTTTGGCGATGCCGCTGATGAAGCTGACGCCGTAGTCGGTGCGGCAGAGGGCGAGGGATTCGTCCTGCACATCCGGGTAGTAGGAGTGAACGAAATAGACGTAGGTCGGGTTGGGCAGGCTGGCCCACACGGCGGACTGTTCTGGTGCCCACTGGGCCACGTTCCAGCCCATGTGCGGGATTTTCAGACCGCTGGCGGGATTGAACTTGCGGACCTTGCCGGCCACGGCGCAGAGGCCTGCCACGCCGGGAGATTCTTCGCTGCTTTCAAACAGGAGCTGGTAGCCCAGGCAGATGCCGAGATAGGGCTTTTCGGCCTTCAGCCAGCTGCGCAGGGGCTCCCAGAGGCCGGTTTCCTTCAGGATGCGCACGGAGTCGCCGAACGCTCCCTGACCGGGAAACACGAGCACGTCGATGTTGTCGAAGTCTTCGGGCTTTGTGACGAGATTGGCATGCGCTCCGATGGCTTCGAAGGCATTCAACACGCTGCGCAGATTTCCTGCGCCGTAATCCAGCACTCCGAGTTTCATCACAGGACGTCCTTCGTGCTGGGGATGCCGGTGACGCGGGGATCATGCTTGGTGGCAGCATCCAGTGCGCGGGCAAGACCTTTGAAAATGGCTTCGGCCATGTGGTGCGCATCGCGCCCACGGCGGATTTCGACGTGAAGCGTCGCCAGCAGGCTGGAGGAGAAGGCGCGGAGGAATTCCTCCACAAGCTGGTAGCTGAAGCGGTTCACGCCGCCGATGGCTTCGACGCCTTCAGGTGCGTGATAGCTGAGGAAGGAGCGGCCGCTGAGGTCGAGCGCGACTTCGGCGAGGGTTTCATCCATGGGCAGGAGAAAGAAGCCGTAGCGCACGATGCCCGCCTTGGTGCCCAGGGCTTCGCGGAAGCAGTTGCCCAGCACGATGCCGGTGTCTTCGACCGTGTGGTGGTAGTCCACTTCGATATCGCCCACGCACTTCACTTTGAGATCGAACAGGCCGTGCTTGGTGAACAGCGTCAGCATGTGGTCAAAGAACGGCACTCCGGTGTCGATCTGTGATTTGCCGGACCCATCGACATTGAGTTCGATCTCAGTCGATCTGTGATTTGCCGGACCCATCGACATTGAGTTCGATCTCAATGTCGGTCTCGGCGGTTTTGCGGTGCTGCTTGGCGGTTCTGGCTTGGCTCATTAGGGGAGGGGCAATGAACACGCGTTTCCCCGTAGTGCAACCGTCTCGGTGGCGGTTCTGGCCGTGGTCCTGCCCGGAAGTACGATGGGCACTCTTGCCCGTCGGTCAGCGTGCGGTAAACACTCTGGGCATGCGTGTGGACTGGGCGGGACGCTTGCTTCGCCGGTGCGTGTGGACTGGGCGTGATGCTTGCTTCGCCGATGCGTGTGCTGTGAAAGAACTCGTGCCCGGTGGCAGGCTGCGGGAGCGCTGACCGACAGACAGGAGTGTCTATCGTACCTGCCCGGAAGTACGATGGGCACTCCTGCCCGTCGATCAGCGTGCGGCAAACACTCTGGGCATGCGTGTGGACTGGGCGGGATGCTTGCTTCGCCGATGCGTGTGCTGTGAAAGAACTCGTGCCCCATGGCAGTCTGCGGGAGCGCTGATCGACAGACAGGAGTGTCTATCGTACCTGCCCGGAAGTACGATGGGCACTCCTGCCCGTCGGTCAGCGTGAGGTAAACACTCTGGACATTCGATATCTCATCGATTCGTGACTGTCGGCCGTCAGGCGAGCAGGCCCTTCACGACTTTGCCCGCTACATCCGTCAAGCGGTAGCGCCTGCCTTGGAATTTGTAGGTCAGGCGTTCGTGGTCGATGCCGAGGAGATGCATCAGCGTGGCGTGGAAGTCGTGAATGTGGAGACCGTCTTTGACGGTGTTGTAGCCGAAGTCGTCGGTCTCGCCATAGACGGAGCCCGCCTTGATGCCGCCGCCGGCGAACCAAGCGCTGAAGCAGCGGGGGTGGTGATCTCGACCGAAGTTGGTGCTGATCTTGCCCTGACAGTAAGCGGTGCGGCCAAATTCACCGCCCCAGACGACGAGGGTGTCGTCCAGCATGCCGCGCTGTTTGAGGTCCTTTATTAAAGCTGCGGCGGGTTGGTCGGTTTCTTTGCAGAGCTTGGGCAGCGCACCGGGCAGGCCACCGTGATGGTCCCAGTCCTGATGATAGAGCTGGATGAAGCGCACGCCTTTTTCGGCGAGACGACGCGCTTGCAGGCAGTTCGCGGCAAAGGTGCCGGGTGTTTTCACATCGGGGCCGTAGCTGTCGAGGATGTGCTGCGGCTCATCGCTGAGATCGGTGACTTCTGGAATGCTGGTCTGCATGCGGAAGGCCATTTCGTAGTGGTCGATGCGGTTCTGAATTTCTGTGTCGGGAGTTCCGGCAAACTGGTGCTCATGGAGTTCCTTCAAACGATCCAGCATCAGCCTGCGGCTGTCCGCGCTCACACCTGCGGGATTGCCGAGGTAGAGCACGGGGTCCTTGGCGGCGCGGAAGAGCACGCCTTGATGTTTGGTGGGCAGGAAGCCGCTGCCCCAGAGGTGAGAGCCGAGGGGCTGCCCGCCTTTGCCCTTGGTGATGAGGACGGTGAAGGAAGGCAAGTTCGCGTTATCTGCGCCGAGTCCATAGCCCAGCCATGAGCCAAAGCTTGGCCGCCCTGCGATCTGTGATCCGGTTTGGAAGAAGGTG
This sequence comes from Verrucomicrobia bacterium 12-59-8, assembly GCA_002279765.1. The sequence goes on from NCCR01000127.1 coordinate 4,057, forward strand.
ACGCCGGGGCCATGATTGATCGACTCGGTGAACATGGAGCGCGCCACGCAAATGTCGTCGGCGATGCTGGCGGTGTGTGGCAGCAGTTCGCTGAACCAGCCGCCGGCTTGACCGTGCTGAGTGAACTTGAAGGGAGAGCCGACCATGGGGATGGAGGACTGATTGCCTGACATGCCGGTAAGTCGCTGGGTGCCGCGCACGGAGTCGGGGAGCTGCTCGCCGTTTCTCTTGTTGAGCAGCGGCTTGTAATCAAACAGGTCCAGGTGCGAAGGGCCGCCGGACATGAAGAGGTAGATGATGCGCTTGGCCTTCGGGGCGAAGTGCGTGCCGCCGAGAACTCCGTGGTCTGCGGGCTCTGAGCCCTGAGCGAGAAGCTCATTCAAAGCGATGCCGCCGAGGCCCATGCCAAAGCGGTTGAGGAGGGTGCGGCGGGTGATAACTCCTGAAGGATCAGAGTTTGGAACCACTGACTGACACTGACTGACACTGATGGGATTCATGATCGGACAACTTTGAGTTAAAGAACAAATCTTTTCCATTCGACGCCTTCGAGTGGGGCGAAATTGAGAAGGTAACCGACAGGCATCTTGGTGAGGCGCATGTAGTTGAGAAGTTGAGCAGAATGTTCGGGCTGGAGGGCTGCGACTGCTTTCAATTCTACCACGATGGCGTCATGAGCGTAGAGGTCGGGGATGTAGCGCTTTTTCAGTTCGCGCCCTTTGTAGAAGATGGCGATTTCTTGTTTGGGGCGAAATGGAATGCCTCGCAACTCCAGCTCGATTTCAAAGCTCACTTGATAAACTTCCTCCGCCAATCCACCGCCCGTCTCGTCATGCACTGCAAACGCTGCTCCAACGAGCAGAAATCCTTCCTTCTTATACAGCTCTTTATTCATATCTGTAAGTTAGTGCAAGTCAGTGCAAGTCAGTGGTTCAAATTTCACCGCTTCACAACACAAGCATCATGATTCAATAGCGCCTGCGCCAGAACGGCAGCAGCGGCGGCTTCTGGAAGGGGGATGGCGGCATCACGTTTGGCGTTGCCTGTTTTGAGCAGTTCTTCCGCTTCTTTGGGAACGGCTTTGAAATGGGTGAGTTGCTCTTGGTAAAGCTGGGTGCAGATCTGGATTTCCTTGGCATCGGGTTTGCGGCTGAGGCAGCGGAGGAAGCCGAGGTCGATCATCTTGGGGAGGTCTCCCTTGGTTTCGAGGTGGAGCTTTTCGCCGAGGACGCGGGCGGCTTCGACGTACTGCACGCCGTTGAGGAGGATGAGAGCCTGGAGGGGGGAGTCGGTGCGTTCGCGTTTGGAGATGCAGACGGCGCGGCGTGGGGCATCGAAGGCGACCATGGCGGGCGGGGGGCTGGTGCGACGCCAGTTGGTGTAGAGGCTGCGGCGGTACACGGCATCGCCTGCGCTGGGGCCCATGGGCTTGAAGGCTTCCGTCATCTCGTAGGGATACACCGGTGCGCCGCCCATGGTGAGCTTGAGCAGTCCGGAGGCGGCAAGGGCGTTGTCGCGGATCATCTCGGCAGGCAGGCGGAAATGCGGGCCGCGTGCCAGCCATTGGTTCTCGGGATCGTCCGCCATGGTCTTCGCATCGGCGATGCTTCGCTGGCGGTACACCTGGCTCATGACGATCTCTTCAATCAGCGCCTTCACATTCCAGCCGCTTTGAATGAACTTCAGCGCGAGGTGGTCGAGCAGTTCGGGATACAAGGGGCGCTCGCCCTGGCTGCCGAAGTCTTCGGCGGTCTTTACTAAGCCGCGTCCGAACAGGCTCTGCCAGAGGCGGTTCACCGTGACACGGGCGGTGAGGGGTTGATCGGGGGCGGTGAGCCACTGCGCGTAGCCGAGGCGATTCTTGGGTGCGTTTTTGGGAAAGGGGGACAGGAAGGCTGGCGTCACCGGGCCGACTTCTTCGGCGCGTTTGTCATACTCGCCACGCGTGAGGATGTAGGCCTTCTTGGGCTGCGGCAGTTCCTGCATGACCATGATTTCCTTCTGCGCATCGGCAAAGGCGGTGACTTCAGCGCGGGCAGTTTTTAATTCGGCCAGCAGGGGCTCCAGCTTCGCATCGAACGGCATCGAGAGGTCGCGGTTGAAGATGCGCAGGTCATCGACCAAACCGTTTTTAAAACCACGATCCCGCATGCGCTCGCCAAGGCTGATCTCGTCATGGCCGCCGCCGGTGATGTTTTTTGTCAGGTGGTCTTTGATGATGTCCACGGTGGAGAGTTTGCCATTCACGAAGATCTTCAACCCGGACGCACGGCTGCTGCCGTCGTTGGTCACGATGACCTGCGTCCACTCGTTCAGCGGCACCTTGGCTTGGGTGCGGATGGAGATGGCGTTGCCGGGCCAGAAGTTAATCAGGGACCATTTGATGCGGCCTTCCTCGATGAGGAGTTCATAGCCACGGCTGGCTGCATCCGTCCATGCGTGGGAGCGATGCAGAACCACGGCGCGATCTTTCTCATCGGGTGTTTGAATCCAAAGCGAGATGCTGAAGGGATCATGCCGTTGGAAATTTCCCAGTGGGGTATCCACGGCGTCATCGCCGGTGAATTGGATGGCGTTGCCGAGTTTGCCAGGGACGAGTTTGTTTTCGCCTTTAAGGATGGCGGCTGGATCAGGTGGGGAGGTGTCTTTTTTGGTTTTGTCCTTGGGATCTGGCTTGGGCTGTGGAGTTGGAGGAGGAGAGGGGTGCAGGGAGTCGGCGAGTTTGTTGCCTTTGAGTTCGTCGAAGGTGAAGTGGGCGATCTGGCCTTCGAGGGAAGCGGGGATGCCTTCGCGGAGTTCCAGAGAGGGGGCAGGAATGCCCGCGTTACTCAGCCTCTCCTCCAGCGCTTTCACCTTCGCATTCAGCGCCGCCATCTTCTCTTTGGCGGGCTGATCCATCATCATCAGCGCTGGCGTCGGCGGGGAAGGGGTGAAGAAGGAATACAGGCCGGCTTCGTCGATGTTTTGCAGCATCGAAAATAGGCCGTAATAATCCTTCTGCGTGATGGGATCATACTTGTGATCATGGCAGCGTGAGCACTCAAAGGTGAGGCCGAGGAAGGCGGTGGCCACGGTCTGCACGCGGTCCACCACATACTCCACGCGGTACTCCTCCTCCACGCTGCCGCCTTCGCTTTCCTGCTGGTGCAGGCGGTTGAATGCGGTGGCGAGGATCTGTTCGTCGGTCGGTTTGGGCAGCAGGTCGCCCGCAAGCTGCCAGGTGATGAACTGGTTGAAGGGCAGGTTCTCGTTGTACGCCTTCACTACCCAGTCGCGCCAGGGCCAGACGTCGCGTTCGCGGTCCACCTGAAAGCCGTAGCTGTCCGCGTAGCGCGCCTGATCGAGCCAGTCCACCGCCATGCGTTCACCGTAATGCGGTGAGGCAAGGAGGCGGGTGATAAGAGGCAGGCCGGTGAGGTCGAAGCTGAGGCGGCGGATGAGGGTTTCGGGGGTGGCTTCAGGCTGGAGTTTCAGGTCGCGTGCTGCCAACTCGGCGCTGACGATCTGGTCGATGCTCTGCGAGTTGGCCGCGTCTGCCTTGAGCGGAATGAAGGCCCAGTGCGCTTCATACTCCGCGCCTTCGTTGATCCATTGCTTCAAGATGGCGATTTCAGCGGGTGTCAAATCGCTGAGCTTGGACTTGGCCGGTGGCATGTGATCGTCCGCATCGGTGGTGAGGATGCGCTGGATCACCTCGCTCATCTCCGCCTTGCCGGGGATGAAGGCTTTTGCCTCAATCGCGGCATCACGCACATCGAGGCGTAGATCGGCTTCGCGCTTCTTCGGGTCAGGACCGTGACAGAAGAAGCACTTGTCCGAGAGGATCGGACGTACGTCGCGATTGAACTTCACCTTCGCGGGTGCTGCCGCGAGCAGGGCAGGGAAGGTGAGGAGGAGAAGGAGAGGCCGGTGCATGAAGAGGGGAGAGGAAACATTGAACATTGAACGCTCAACATTGAACATTGATTTTGAGCCGGAGGAAGAGGAGGGGTTTAAAGGATCAAAGGGGATTGTTGGGGAGGGCTGTATTGAATATTGAAGTGCGGCGGATTGGTTTGGCTTTTTTGGGATCGGGGCCGTGGAAGACTCTATTAACAAACGCTGGCTGACTGTGCCTCTTTATGGATGATTTATGTCTTATTCTGCGGTGCTGAGAATGAAAAGCTGGTGAATGAGCTGTGTTATTGCGTATCTGATTCCAGGGATAGCATGCCGAAACGACGCAAATACCTCAACTACACCACGCCGTGGGGCGTGGATCTTGCGCGTGTGGCGCAGTCGGGATGGACGCCGTTTTTGATTCACGAAAGCGGCTATCAGCCCGCGCTGGAAGATTGGAACCACCAGGGAGTCGATTCGCCTTTCTGGCGCTTCTACTACAACCCGAAGCCCGGCTGCCATCTCGTGTTCGATGGACGCAAGATACTGCTGGGGCCGAAGAGCGCGGTGCTGATTCCTGCGGACACGGTCTTTGACTGCTGCGGCCCGGTGAAGGCCAGCCACTTCTGGCTGCACTTCACCACTGCGCGGCCCGGTGTGTCGGTTCCTGCGGCTCCCATCGTCATTGCGGTGGATGATATGCTGCGAGCGATGCTTGGCCAATTGATCACCACTCATCGTGAGCCGCCCGCCGAACTGCGCGATCATCGACTGCATCATCTGAGCGCCGCGTTGTTGCATACGGTTTTCGCTGGCTTGGAAACGGATGCGCCGCCGGTGATACCGGAGCGGCTTGTCGAGGTGCTTGCGCTTATCGCACGGGCGCCGCATGGCAAGCTGACGAATCCTTTCCTGGCCGAGCGTGCCGGGATGAGTGTGGAGCGGTTTATCCGTACCTTTCGCGAGCACACGGGGCAGACCCCGGCGGCGTATGTGCTGGGCACGAGGCTGCGTCTTGCTGGCGAGGCCCTGGCGCTCACGGACAAGACGATTGAGCAAATCGCGGTGGAGTTTGGGTTTCCGAACCGGCATTACTTCAGCCGGATGTTTGCACGGCAGGTGGGGTGCGGGCCGGGAGAGTTCCGGCAGCGGCAGCGCGATCGCAAAGGCAGGTGAAGCGTGACAGACAGCGCGATGTTCGCGCATTCCGCTCGCCTTCCCCTGATCTGTGGGCGAAGAAGGAAGCCCTGATGCTCCGTTACATTCTTCTCTGGTTCGTCATGCTGGTCATAGCGATTGGCAACGGCGGTCTTCGCGAAACGACGTTTGGCAAAGTGATGCCCGAGCTGCGCGCGCACCAGCTTTCGACTCTCATTGGCGCTGTGGTCATGGGCCTGTTCATCTGGTTCGTCATCCAGGCGTGGCCGCCATCGTCCGGCGGCGCGGCCCTCGCCATTGGGGCGGTCTGGCTGTGCCTCACCGTCGCCTTTGAGTGTTTCATGGGGCTGGTGCTGCGCAGACGCCCGCTGGCCGAAGTGCTGGCCGACTACGACTTGCGCGCCGGTCGCGTGTGGGTGCTCTTTTTGCTCTGGATCATGGTCGCGCCGTGGCTCTTCTTCGTTCTGCGAAGCGCCTGACAAAGCAGCGCAGGCCCCCGTGTTGCAGCCCGTTCGTCATGCCTCTTTCCCCCTCCATCTCGCTCAAGACGGTCAAGTTCCTCCATACTTGTGTGTGGGCGTTCTTTGTGGCTTGCATCCTCGCCATTCCCTGCGCCGCTGCCCTTGCGGCGTATGGGGTCGCCGCGCTGCTGATCGGCGTCGTGGGCATTGAGGTGCTGGTTCTGCTTCTCAATTCCTGGCAATGCCCGCTGACTGCGGTGGCGGGGCGCTACACGGCAGACCGCCGCGCCAATTTCGACATTTGCCTGCCTGAATGGCTGGCGCGCCGCAACCAAACGATTTTCGGCATCCTCTACGTGGCCGGCATCCTCTTCACCCTCGTTCGCCGGGCTCTCACGTAGCGGCGACGTTTCGCATCGACGCACCCTTTGATTTTATACGCCATGCCGCTGCCACTCTCAAATCGCACCGTCGTCGCTGCACTCACTGCGCTCGCGGTGTTTCAGGCGCTATCTGCTCTCCTCGGGGCGTTCCTCGCAATTGCATGCGACGGCGCAGGCGTTCCCGTGGAGCATCTGGCAGGCAGCCCCTTCACCAGCTTCCTCGTGCCAGGCCTGATCCTGGGCGGGGTCGTCGGCGGCACCCAGTTGGCCGCTGCGGTAACGCTGCTGGCGCAGCGGCGCGTGGCGCTCCTACTGTCGGCTGTGGCCGGATTCGGCATGCTCATCTGGATCTTCGCGGAACTGGTGATCATCCGTCAGTATTCATGGCTCCAGTCCGCGTATTTCGCGCTGGGCATCCTGGAATTGAGCCTCGTGCTTTCCTTGCTGGGAGTTGCACCCACACTGGTTCAGCCGCTGCAGTGGCCGGAGGTGAAGCGTTCCCGTGCGACTGACCTCCTTGATGAGGGATAGGTCACGATTCCTTATGCCAGCACGCCCTTGACGAGATTTCCGGCGATGCCGGTGAGGCGCATGTCGAGGCCTTGGAACTTGTAGTTGAGGCGTTCGTGATTGATGCCGAGGAGGTGCATCAGGGTGGCGTTGAGGTCATGCACGTGTACGGGATCGCGGACGATGTTGTAGCTGTAGTCGTCGGTTTCGCCGTAGGTGGTGCCTTTCTTGATGCCACCGCCAGCCATGAAAAGTGAGTAGCAGCGCGGATGGTGGTCGCGGCCGTAGTTCGTGGCAGTGAGCGTGCCCTGGGAGTAGATGGTGCGGCCGAATTCGCCACCCCAGACGATGAGGGTGTCATCGAGCAGGCCGCGTTGTTTGAGATCTTTGATGAGCGCGGTGGTGGGCTGGTCGGTGTCGCGGCACTGGCCGCGGATGGCATTGGGCAGGCCGCCATGATGGTCCCAGCCCATGTGGAAGAGCTGGATGCAGCGCACATCGCGCTCGGCGAGGCGGCGTGCGAGCAGGCAGTTGGCCGCGAAGGTGCCGGGCTTTTTGACATCGGGGCCGTAGCTGTCGAGCACGTGCTGCGGCTCTTTGGAGGTGTCCACGAGATCGGGGACGCTCATCTGCATACGAAATGCCATTTCATACTGGGAAATACGGGTGGCGGTTTCGGGGTCGCCGAAGGATTCGAAGTCGCGCTGATTGAGTGCGGCGATTTCATCGAGCATCTGGCGGCGCATGGGACGATCCACACCTGCGGGATTGGAGAGGTAGAGGACGGGATCGCCGGCATTGCGGAAGCGTACGCCCTGATGCTGGGTGGGGAGGAAGCCGCTGCCCCAGAGGCGGTCATAGAGGGGCTGGTCATCGCGCCGACCGGTGCCGAAGGAGGTCATGACAACGTAGGCAGGCAGATCGCGATTGGCGCTGCCAAGACCGTAGCTGAGCCAGGAGCCGATGCTGGGGCGTCCGGCGAGCTGGGAGCCGGTCTGGCAGAAGGTGATGGCGGGATCGTGATTGATCGCCTCGGTGAACATGGAGCGGATCACGCACATCTCATCGGCGACGGTGGAGAGATGGGGGAACAACTCGCTCAACCAGACGCCGCCCTGTCCGTGCTGTGCGAATTTGAAGATGGAAGGAGCGACGGGGAAGGCCTTCTGGCCGGAGGTCATGGTGGTGAGACGCTGCCCCTGGCGAATGCTGGCTGGCAGATCCTCGGCACGATGTTTTTCCATCTGCGGCTTGGGATCGAAGAGATCGAGCTGTGATGGAGCTCCGGACTGGAAGAGGTAGATGATACGCTTGGCCTTGGGGGCGAAGTTTGGGAAGTAGCGCGCTGGCGATGCGGCGGCGGCTTCATCCTGCAGGAGTGATCCGAGTGCGGCGGCACCGATGGCAGCCGAGGAGTTCTTGAGGAAGATGCGGCGGTTGAGGCGATCTTGAACATTGAACATTGAACGTTCAACATTGAACATTGAATGGGGGAGGCGCGAGGACATGGCGTGGAAGGGGGAGAACATTGAACATTGAACGTTCAACATTGAACATTGAATGAAGAAGGGGCTGGGAGTGTGAGGAAGATTGGTGGTGAAAAGTGGGTCAGGGGTCGCGGGGACGGAGAGAGTTGGATTTGGCGGTACGGATGCTGGCGACGAAGATGCGAATGAGCTGTTCGGTTTCGTCGAGAACGGGCAGGGCGCTGTCCGTGTTTTTTACCAGAGGAACACGGACGGAGAGCTTGAGCCAGCGAAGTGATTCACGCAGTTCTTTGAGTCCGACCTTCATTTTGTGGATGAAGTCTTTGGGCGATTCGGCTGACACGGCTTCGCCTTGATGCCCAAGCGGAGCGGTGCCGGAGCGCAGCAACTGGCCGGCAATGTGACGGCCTGCTTCGGTCTTGAGCATTCCCTCGGTGAACAGGATGATCGAAGCCGCATAGTCCAGCAGCCGCTCTTCCAAATCATACTTGGGTTTCCTGCTCTCTTTCTCGTTCATGCTGTCCTCCGTTTCTTCATTCAATGTTCATTGTTGCGTGTTCAATGTTCAACGTTCCCTATCAGTCTCGGGTGATCACGCGGTCGAGGTTGAGGAGGACGGCTGCTGTTGTGGTGTAAGCGGCGAGTTCGGCGGGAGCGAGCGAGGCATCGGCCTTGGTGGCACCTTGAGAGATGAGGGCGGTGGCTTCGGCGGGTTTGGCTTGGAATTCCGTGATGCGTTGATTCAGGCCGGTGGTGAGCTGCTTGAGGGCGGCGGGTTCGATGGTGCGTGAGGTTGCGCGCTGGTAGCCGTAGGCGATGCGCTGCTCCGCTGTGGTGCCGCCGTGCTGCATCATCTGCTGCGCGAGGCCGCGTGCGGCTTCGACGAAGGTGACTTCATTGAGGAGTGAGAGCGCCTGCAGCGGGGTGTTGGTGCGGCTGCGTTTGACGGTGCAGATTTCGCGCGTGGGGGCATCGAAGAGCAGCATGGTGGGCGGTGCGGCGGTGCGTTTCCAGATGGTGTAGAAGCTGCGGCGGTACAGACCTTCGCCCGTGTCGGCCTTGTAGCCGCGCAGGTCGCCGTACTTGCTGGTGTCGTCCCACACGCCTTCCGGCATGTAGGGCTTTACGCTCGGGCCGCCGATCTTTGGCACAAGCAGTCCGGCCAGGGCCAGCGCCTGATCACGCACAACTTCACCCGGCAGGCGGAAGCGTGGGCCGCGTGCGAGGAGGCGGTTTTCAGGATCTTTTTCGAGCAGGGCGGGGGTTAGTTTTGAAGACTGCCGATAGGTGGCGCTCATGACGATGAGCTTCTGCATAGCCTTCATGTCCCAGCCGCAGCGGATGAACTCGGTGGCGAGCCAGTCGAGAAGTTCAGGATGCACGGGATACTCGGACTGGGTGCCGAGGTTCTCGGTGGATTTTGACAAACCGTAGCCGAAGAATTTCTCCCACGCGCGATTCACCCACACGCGTGCGGTGAGCGGATTTTCAGGAGACACGATCCACTGGGCGAGACCGAGGCGATTGCTCGGCGCATTTTTTGGCATCGGTGGCAGCACAGCGGGCGTGAGCATGCTGACCTTGTCGCCGGGCTTGTCGTATTCGCCGCGTTTGAGGATGAAGGCATCGCGCACGGGGCCTTCTTTCATCACCATGACGGAGGGGATGGTACGGTCGTATTTTTCCAGCTCTGCCTTCGCTGCAGCGAGGGCGTAGTCGGCATCGCGCAGCGGGCTGTCCACGCTGGCGCGATAGTATTTTTCAAGCTCGCTGCGCTGCTGCGGCGTGCGGTTTTCGGTGGGCGTTTTCAGCACGGCCAGCACGGCGGCTGGCGGGCCACCGGTGCCGTCGATGCTGGCGAGTGCGGGCTCGGCATCCGTGGTTGAAAGGCGGAAGCGGCCCACGTTGTGCCCGGCAAAGGTGGACTGATGCAGCAGTCGCACGGTCAGTGTGGCACCGGAGGGGACAACCACTGCTTTGTCCACGATGAACATGGCATTGCGCTCCACGCGTTTTTTGGGGTCGTTGCCGTCGATGGCCCAGCCGTTCTTGGGGTTCTGGTCGAGCAGCAGTTTCACATCGTAGCCTTTTTGTGCGTAGTCAGCCTCGGCGCGGGTGAAGGTGATTTTCACGGGCTGTTTCAAACTGGGGGCGGTGATCTCGCCTTGGATGCCGGTGAGTACAAAGTTGCCATTGGGGGCGCGGCCCAGGCTTTGATTGGGCAGAGTGGGATCTGGCAGAGCTTCAAGCAGCAGGCCGGTGAAGGTTCCCGAAGCGAGGGGGGCTGTGATGGTGTAAATATCGAAGGCGGGATTGCTCCCCGCCGCGAGCCATGAAGAATCTGGCTGTTTGGTCAAGGTGGCACCGCCTTGGGATTTCGCTTGTGCGACGGGCAGCACATTCCACATGGGTTTCTTGAGTGCATCGGGGTTGTCCATCTCAGCCTCCCAACTGGCGACGAGGTTGGGAAGTTGGAGCTGGGTTTCTGTGACATGCTCCTGAGCTGCGTCGATCTTTTTGCGAAGCTGGGCGAGTTGAATTTCTTCTTCCGCGTCCGGTACTTGGATCACCGGATCGGAGTTGCCACCGCTGCGGTTGGAGCTGCCTTGAATGGTGCCGCTTTCGGCGATGTTGTTGAAGAAGGCGAAGAAGGAGTAGAAGTCCTTTTGCGAGAAAGGATCATACTTGTGATCGTGGCAGCGACAGCAGTTCAGTGTAAGGCCGAGCCAAGTGAAGCTGGTGGTTTCCACGCGGTCGATGATGTTCTCGATGCGCCACTCCTCCGCGATGATGCCGCCTTCGCCGTTGAGGCGGTGATTGCGATTGAAACCGGTGGCCACGATTTGATCGCGGGTGGCATTGGGCAGCAGATCGCCGCCAATCTGCTCGAGCGTGAACTGATCGAAAGGTTTGTTGTCGTTGAAGGCTTTGATAACCCAGTCGCGCCAGGGCCACATGGAACGGCTGCTGTCCGTCTGGAAGCCATGACTGTCGGCGAAGCGGGCGAAGTCGAGCCACTGCATGGCCATGCGCTCGCCGTAGTGCTCGGACTTCAGCAGGTGGTCCACGACTGTTTCGTAGGCGCGTGGTGAGGTGTCTTTTTCAAAGGCGGCGATTTCTTCGAGTGTTGGTGGCAGGCCGGTGAGATCGAGCGACACTCGGCGCAGCAGCGTGGCGCGATCTGCCTCGGGTGAGGTGTGTAGGTTTTCCTGCTGGAGGCGTTCGGCGATGTAGGCATCGATCTCGTTGCGGATCGTGAACTTAGGATCGGAGATCTTCGGCACGGGCGAACGCTCGGGTTTGAGGAAGGCCCAGTGGCCCTGATACTCCGCGCCTTCGCTGATCCATTGGCGTAGGATGGTTTTCTCTTCGGCGGTCAAAGGCTTGCCGTCTTTGTCGGGCGGCATGACGTCGTCATTGTCGTGGGGCAGTTCCACGCGGGCGATGAGCTGGCTCAGTTCGGGCTTGCCGGGGACGAGGGCGATGTCGCCGGACTTCGCGGGCTTGATCGCCTGATCGCGCAGATCCAGGCGGAGGTCGCCTTTGCGATGGGCGGCATCCGTGCCGTGGCAATGAAAGCACTTCTCATTGAGGATGGGCCGCACATCGCGGTTGTATTTCAGTTTGGCGGACTCCGCCGCGAGGAGGGCGGGGAAGGCCAGGAAGATGATGAGGGCTTGGCGCATGGGTTGGACGTTGTTATGCTAACGTCCTTCGGCCCCCGCCTTTTCGTGGGATTGTGATGTCCTATGCTGCTTAAGCGGCCATCTGGTCTGCGATTTCCTCCGCCGGATAAGTCCAGATTTCGCTCAGCGTCGGATGGTAATGCGGGATGGCCATGAACTGCTGCACGGTGGCGCGGAAGTTCATCGCCACCACGACTTCATGGATCAACTCGGTCGCTTCAGGACCGACGACGCAGGCACCGAGGATCTCGCCAGTCTCCTTGTGCGCGAGCATCTTCACAAAGCCGGCGGTTTCGCCCATGACCATGGATTTGCCGTGGTCATTGAAGGGATAGCTGGCCTCAAGGTACGGAATGCTCTCCTCTTTGAGCTTTTCGGTGGAGGCTCCGACGACGGCGACTTGTGGGTGCGAGAACACGCCGAAGAGCGTGAGGCGGTAGTCGATGGTTTCTTCAACGGGCTTGCCGTTGAGCAGGGCGTGGGCATTGCGTGCGGCGATCTCTCCCTGCTGAATGGCGATGTGTACGACATCGAGCGGGCTGCACACATCCCCGGCGGCAAAGATGTGCGGCTGGGAGGTCTGCATGCGGTCATTGACGATGACCTTCGTTTTGTGCAGCGCGACTTTGCCGGCTTCGAGATTCAGCCCTCGCGTCGCTGGCTGACGGCCCATCGCGAGGAGGATCTCATCGAATAGAATGGCGTGCGTGTGGCCTGAGGCGGTGAAGGCGATGCGCTTGCAGCCTTCATGCCTGGATACGGAGTTCAGATGCGTGCCGAGATGGACCGCCATGCCGCGCTCTGCGTAGGCTTTGACGATGACATCGCTGCATTCGCGATCCAGGCCGGTGAGGACTTGGGTGTTGCGCTGGATCAGCGTCACAGCGCAGCCCATGGCTTCCAGGTAATGTGCCATCTCCAGGGCGATGGCGCCGCCACCAAGCACGGCGATGGTTTTAGGCAGCGTCTCAGCATCCAGCACGTCATCGCTGGTCCAGTAACCGGTTTCGGCGAGTCCGGGCACGTTGGGCACGAAGACCTCCGAACCTGTGGCAATGCAGAAGCTGCGGGCGGTGGCCTGGAAAGAGGCGGAGCCATCGCGAGGGAGCACTTCGACGGTGTGGGCGTCGATGAAGCGTGCGTGACCGCGATAGAGGGCGAAGCGGCCGTCTTCGAGCTGGCCCTGGCGGTAGCTGGCGAAGTCGGCGATGAGGGTGCGTTTGCGGTCGCGGATGGTGCGGACATCCACGCCGTGGGACGTGGCCTTGAGACCGAACTCCGCTGCGTGGCGGAGGTGGAGCTGGCGGTTGGCGGATTCGATGAGGGTCTTGCTCGGCATGCAGCCGCGCAGGATGCACAGGCCGCCGAGTTCAGGCGCGCCGTCGATGACGGCAACGCTCAAACCGGCGCTGTGGGCTGTGCGGGCCGCCGCGTAGCCACCGCTGCCGCCGCCGATGACGATGAAGTCGAAAGTGTGTTCTGCCATGCTGAGAAGTGCAGGGGAGAACGGACGCGCGCAAGCTGTGGATGCCGCTGTCTGATTTCGCCCAAACTTTGTCCTTCAAAACACAGGGGCGGATTTCGTAGCATTCACGAACCAACCCTTTTGCTGCCACCATGAAGACTCGCCGTTCCTTTCTGTCTCAGATCATCGCCACCGGTTTCGCGCCGGTGTTTATTCCGGCGCATGTGCTGCGCTCGCAGACGGCACCGTCCAACAAGATCACACTTGGGGTTATCGGCGTGGGTTCCCAAGGGACGCATGACATGAAGGCCTTTTTGAATCACGAGGATGTGCGGGTGACTGCTGTCTGCGACGTGAACAAAAAGAACATCGAGCGTGCGCAGCAGGCGGTGGCGGAACGCTATGGCAGCGCGGATGTGAAGGTGCTGCGGGATTTTCGCGAACTGAACCGTGACAAGTCGATCGATGCGGTGCTGATGGCGCTGCCGGTGCATTGGCACAGCATTCCGGCCACAGATGCGATTCTCAATGGCAAGCACATCTACCATGAGAAGCCCATGGGCATGTCGATGCAGGAGTCCAAGCATGTGCGCGCAGCGGTGAAGAAGACGGGCGTGGTGTTTCAGTTTGGCACGCAGCAACGCAGCGATCTGAAATTCCGCTGGGCCTGTGAACTGGCTCGCAACGGGCGTTTGGGAAAACTGAAGGAGATTCAGGTGGGTGTGCCCGGTGGGAAGATCGGGCCGGATTTTCCTGAGCAACCGGTGCCGGAGCATGTGGACTGGGAGCGCTGGGTGGGGCCTGCGCCGATGACTTCGTTCAACGCGGAGAAACTCAAGCGCGACAACCACGAGAACCTCACGAATTTCTCGCTCGGCATGATCTCCTGCTGGGGCATCCATCACCTCGACATCGCGCAGTGGGGCAATGGCACCGATGACACCGGGCCGATCAGCATCGAAGGCGAGGCGACCTACCCTGACAAAGGCGGCTGCGATGCCGTGCTGACGTGGCAGATGCGCATGGAGTACGCCAGCGCGGCCCCCATCACCTTTGTGAACGAGAAGAACCTGGGCATCGGCCATGGGACGCGGTTCATTGGTGAGAACGGCTGGGTGCATGTGCTGCGTGGCAACATCAAGGCCAGTGATGATGCGATCCTGCGCGACCCCGCGAACAAGGAGGGCACGATGCCCGTCAAGCTCATTGCCAGCATCGAGCACACGCGCAATTTTGTGGATGCGATCAAGACGCAGCAGCGCGCGATCTGTGACATTGAGACGGCGGTGCGCTCCGACACGCTGCCACAGCTCACGGCCATGGCGCTGAAGGCGAAGCGCAAGCTGTTGTGGGACCCGCAGTCGGAGACTTTTACGAATGATGAAGTGGCGAATGCGCTGATGAATGCGCGGCCTTTTCGTGGGGAGTGGAAGCTGCCGGAGATTGGGTGAAGTCAGGTGCTCAAGGAGTCAGAGATCTAAAAAATGAGGAAAGCAGGAAGGCAGGAAATGGATCGGATCGGTTTCCTGCCTTCCTCATTGGAACTGAAGTCAGGAGTACCTCCGCTGACGCACCGCCTCAAACAAGATGGCAGCTCCGGGCGCACGCGGGCGTCGCAGGCGGTCATGATCTCGGGGCTGGCGCCGCGGCCTTCGTTGCCGAGGATGAGCAGGGTGGGCTGACGCCAGTCGTAGTCGTAATGCAGCAGGTCGGCATCGCCGGTGGCGACGACGGTTTTGAGGCCACGGCTGCGGCAGGTTTCGAGGGTGCCGAGGCCGGAGACATCGGGCAGGATGGGCAGGCGAAAGGCTGAGCCCATGGAACTGCGCAGCGTTTTGGGCGAAAAGGCATCCGCCGAGCCTGCGAACGAGAAAAGGCCGCTGGCTCCGGCGGATTCAGCCGTGCGCACGAGGGTGCCGAGGTTGCCGGGGTCTTGAATGCGGTCGAGGCCGAGGATGAGGGGGGCGGGGCAGGCGAAGAGGACATCCAGCGCCGGCCACGGGCGCTCGGCGATGACAATGATGCCCTGGGTGGACGTGGTGTCGCTGAGGGATTCGAGGACGGACTCGGAGAGCTGGAAGACCGGGCAGGACATGCGCTCCAGCAGGGCCAGCTGCGAGGCGGAAGGCGCGGCGGCGGTGAAGCAGGCGTGCAGTTTGAGTGCGGATGCCACGCACTCGGCCACAAGGCGTTCGCCTTCGACGAAAATCAGTTCACGCTCACGGCCCTCGCGCACCCGGCGGGCGTGTTTGATGCGGTCATTGGAGGAGCTGGTGATGAGCATGTGGAGGGAAGGAGGCGGGGCTGACCATCTCTCGTCTAATCCTGTTGTAAATCCATTTGCCGAATGAACGCGGGCGATTATTATGACGGCCCCTCACGAATGTGCCTGCATAGCTCAGTGGTAGAGCAGCGGTTTTGTAAACCGCAGGTCGTCGGTTCGACCCCGACTGCTGGCTCCATTTGTTACCCTCTTAAA
Organism: Verrucomicrobia bacterium 12-59-8; assembly: GCA_002279765.1. The sequence goes on from NCCR01000127.1 coordinate 19,565, forward strand.
ACACTAAACATCAATGATTTAGTTGGGTGAGGGTGGGTTAAATGGAGCTTTATCACTTTTGCGCCAAAACGCACCTAATTGCACCGAAACGAAGGAAAAACCATTACAAAACCATTACTGTTTCAAGGTGAGTGGTAAAGATTACCCTCTGCTGTTGAGACAATGTCGCAACAATGCAGCCACGGGGGGTATCAGGTTGCCATCAGGTTTCCGCCCCGTGTAATGGTTTGTAATGGTTGGCGGAGAGTCGGGATTATGAAAGCATGGATTGCCGACCTGCATCTCATCTGGCGAGACATCAAAACAGAATGGTATATCGCCCTGCCTGTCGCGCTGTTCATTCTCTTATTTTGGATTCTCAGTTAATCCCCGCATGCATTCCCCAGAATCCTCGATGCTTCGGTGCAGATGTAGGACAAGACAGCGATGTACCCGAAGCTGCCGCCAAAGCCGCTTCCTCAAGCCTTCGCAGGCATCGTGTCAGGATACGGGCCGAGGAATTTCTCGCCATTGAAATGGATCATGTGTGCCGGGTCTTCGGCTATCCACACCTCTGATTCCCAAGAGATTTGTGATAGGAACGATTGCATCACGCGACGGGTATCAAAGGCCGTTACAAAAACGAGACCTGCCTTGCAGCCTGCGAATAGCTCTTTGAGTTCCTTGCGGCGTTTACCATCCACCGGCCCGGCACTGGTGACAGCTTCAATCAAAATCAGCCAGTTGCGTTTCCTGCAATGAACGATCACGTCTGGCATCTTCGCTGCACTATCGAGCGACACGCCAAGCCCCGCAAGGTAGTCGGTTTCAAGATGGGCAAATTTGTTTCCCGTGTCGCCAATGTAGGCAACCACACCGCCGGGCACGAAGTGGGGGCAAAAATCTTCGATGATTGCTTTGATAAGTGGATTCTGCCCGCCGGGCGAAAGCGCCACCTTTTTACCATCAGGTAGAAGCACAGGGACACGGGCCATTTCACGATGCCGGGCAATCTCGCGCTTTTTCTCTTCAACGTTGGCGAGATAGCCCTTCAATACCACCGGCCATTGAAGCGTGCCAAAGGTGCGAAACAAAGCAAGCGCCGAAGGCTCCACCTGATAAACCGTGTTCCCGCTGTTAGTCGGACGGTCTGGCTTGTCCGGGTTT
>NCCR01000127.1:20753-23967 GCA_002279765.1 Verrucomicrobia bacterium 12-59-8
TCAACGAAGAACTTCACGGCTTCATCTCGGACTGTCTCCCGAGTATTTGGTGCATAACGGGTGCCATAGGCTTCTGCGATGAAATCAATGATAGGGGTAATTCCGCGTAACGGGCTTTCCGCCTCGCCCCACTTCTTTGTCAGCGACAGATCAAGCATCGCTAAAAGGGTGTAGGCGGCAGTTTCGTTGCGCTGCTTGGGGCCAAACTGCAGTGCCGTCAGCGCTTCAAAGGCTTCTGCGAGGCGGACTCTTTTATCGACGGGTTTTTTAGATGCCATGAAGGTGATGCTTTACAAGTTGGTCAATTTCTTCTTGGGAAGCGTCAGGGCGTTTCAATGCATCCCCCATCGCTTCAAGTGTGGCAAGGTCTGGATAGGCGAGCTTGCGCAGGTCTGTTGCGTTGACCTGCGTGTGTCCGCTAAAACAACGGAAGTATTGGTCAACGAGCGTCGAGTTCAGATAGACGAACAAGCCAAGTGCGAGCTTCCGTTCCAAGCCCTTGCCGTTGGCGTGGAAGTAGTTCAGATGATTTTCAAAACCGAGCCACTTCGCTTTCACGTCAGCAGGATCAAAAAGACAAGCCACTAAACGACGACGTTCCTCTTTGGAGGTGAACCGCTTTGTGAGCAGGTAGAGACCGGAAGGCACGAGCCAAGGACGTGTTTCGTCGTTATCGAGAATCGCGTTTGGCTTCCGTGCTTCCAACTTGGGCCAATGAATCGTTCCGCCGTTGAAGTGGCACGGGTAAAGGAGTGGCACCGTTCCCGGCCCCGGCGCAGGGCGCAGCGAATCCTTTAACCGGAAATCCACCACGCGCCCCGTGGATACGGTCAACCCAAGCGAAGCAAGACTTGAAGGCAAATCGGAGAGCCGAGCCGTTGCGCTTGCATGTCCAGCATCGGCAGGAATGTGAATGAATCGCTCGGCATCATTTGAATGAACAATCTCACCAAAAGGAAAATCCTTTGCCGTGATGCTTGAACCCGCCTCGCCGCTACTGGATGAAACGGTGACGATGGACGGTTGTGCAATGCCTTTGATGGCGTGAAAAATGATGTTCTCCTGCAACACTGCATCGTCACGAAAGGCCGCATCGCGTGACTCGAAAACGTGAAGGCGTTGCAGTTCCATCCGGTTTAGAAAGTCTTCACGGAAAGGACGGAAGTAGGGGCCATTGCAGAAGCTGCGAGGCGTGATGGCTAAAAGTTGCCCCCCATCTTCCAGCAAGCGTGACAGAAGCCCTACAAAACCCGTATAGAGGTTGCTTGTTTCCAAGCCCACGGAACGAAGCGCCAGACGTTCGGGGGAGTTCGTCTTGATCTTCTTGTAAGGCGGATTGACGATAGCCACATTGAACGAGGGAGCGGCGGAACTGAACAAATCGCCCGACAACTTCCCGGCCATCATTTGAATAAAATCAGTGTCATGAATTTCCGCTGTGAAAGAAATCCCCCGTTTTCTGCAAAGAGATTCACACTCTGCCAGCGTCGCACGCAACGCGGGGACAATTTTCGTATCGAGTTCGTAAGCCGTGGCGTTAATGGACTTCACCCCAGAACCCTTAGCGCAAGCTCGCCGCACGAGCGCCGCCGTGAGTGCTCCCGCTCCGGCTCCCGCATCAATCAGCCGCACCGCAGAAGGCAGCGCGTGGAACAGCGAAGCCATGAAATCCCCCAACGGCGAGGGCGTGAGGAACTGCCCAAAGGCTTCCTGCCGCTCTCTGCCGTCCAGAGTAGGCGTTAGGGTGGCGAGTTCAGAAATCATGCGTGCATCATGCACCCTCAAACGGGACAGAGTCAACGCTTTGATCCACTGACCCCTCGCCACTTTCGTTGATGGCGCGGGCGCTGAATTGACTTTCGTCTGATGCAAAGGCAGCATTCGCCACCGCAACCACGTCAGCATGAGCAAACGAAGGGCTGACGTGCGTAGGGCTGGCCGGGTGAACATTCCCGCCAGCTTCACCGGTTTCTGCCGCGAGCGAGGGCAGCAGGTGCCTTGACTTCCACCAGCCGCAAAGGCAGAATTGCTTTGCGCCTCCGATTGTGGCGCTGAAGTCAGGTCCGCAAGGGCGTCTGCGTCAGCGCGTTTCCTTTCGGGGGCGTCTTGACGCCAACCTCTCACAAGCTGAGTATTCCAGCGGGCCGCTGAATGTCCGGTGTCCGAACTCCAGCAATGAAGTCAGGCACGGTAGAAACGCCAGTGGGCCACCCCTCGCCTCATGCTTGGTGCCTGTCCACTGCTTTCCTGATGGGCCTATTTGGGACTCCATCAAGCAGCGAGCATTCAGCCTCGCCAATGCCGACTGGCTCAACGAATAGCACGACGCACGCCCTGGCCTCCGGCGACTTCGCGGCGCGCATGGCGGCGGCAATGTCGCCCTTAGATGCGTGTTCATTACGCTGCCTTCACCATGCAAATGATGTTTGTCGGCAACGTCTTCTCCGGCATGATCTGGAAATAGGCCTCGCCTTCTTCTTTGGTGGCAATCTCGCGGTAATTCTTGAACAGCATCGCGGTATCACTGTGGCCTAGCTCAGAGGCCGTCGTAGCTGCGTTCTGGTGTGCGGCATAGTGGTAGGAGCCAAAGCAGTGACGGGCGGCGTTGTGCGGCCATGCGTCGATCCCAGCGGCAACGCATGCGGCTTCGCGGCATTTGCGGAACACTTGATCCGAAGGACGAACGAGGCCGCTCTGCTGGCGGTGAGGTTCCAGCCACGCTTTCAGGTTCGGCGTGATGGCGACGAGGCGGCGCTGCCCGGTCTTGGTCTTCAAGGCCGAAAGGTCAATGTGGCCGCGCTCCATCTTGATGTCTTGCCAGTCGAGGCGGGCAATCTCTGCCTCACGCAATCCACCAAAGAAGGCGACGGCGTAGGCCGGAACAATGCGAGCGTCGGCACATTGAAGGAACTGGGAAACTTGATCCGGTGACAAGATGCCGGGTGGCTTTTCATCGGCCTCGATCTCGACTGCTGCGGCGGGATTTGCAGTCAGCCATTTTTTCCCGACGGCGAAGTTGAAGAGGTTGGAGAGCACGAGGCGGTGATTGATCTGGGTGCGTGCCGTGCCTTCGATGCTGGCAAGGTAGTTCTCCACGTCGTCTTTGGTGAGAGTCGCCATGATGCGCTTGCCATGAACTGCCTCGAATGCAGTTGCGCGGCTGGTGAGGTTCCGCAGGTGAACGGCGCTCTGCTTCTTCCGCTCCTTCCAATCG
>NCCR01000128.1 GCA_002279765.1 Verrucomicrobia bacterium 12-59-8
AACCGCCCCATCGGCAGCTTCCTCTTCCTCGGCCCCACCGGCGTCGGCAAGACCGAGCTCTGCAAAGCCCTCGCCGAATTCCTCTTCGACGACGACACCGCCATGACGCGCATCGACATGAGCGAATACATGGAGAAGCACAGCGTCAGCCGACTCATCGGCGCGCCTCCCGGCTACGTCGGTTACGAAGAAGGCGGCCAGCTCAGCGAAACCGTCCGCCGCCGCCCCTACAGCGTCGTGCTCTTCGATGAAGTCGAAAAAGCCCACCCCGATGTCTTCAATGTGCTGCTCCAAGTCCTCGACGACGGCCGCATCACCGACGGCCAGGGCCGCACGGTCGATTTCAAAAACACGGTCCTCATCATGACCAGCAACATCGGCAGCAACGCCATTCAGGACGTCAGCAATCCTGAGCAGCGCGATGCCCTCGTGCGCGACAGCCTCAAGCAGTTCTTCCGCCCCGAATTCCTCAACCGCATCGACGAAATCGTCATCTTCGACCGTCTCGATGCCGCTCAGCTCGATCAGATCGTCAAGATCCAGCTCCAGCGCGTCATCGACCGCCTCGCCAAGCAGAACATCCACCTCACCGTCACCGACGACACCACCCGCTACCTCGCCGACGCCGGCTTCGATCCCGTCTTCGGCACCGCCACGATGAAGAACGGGAAGCCGGTGTTTGTGAAGAAGTGAGGCCGCCTTTCCTGGATCGCAGGATAACGCAGTCGCTTATCGTGTCTCCAGATTCCACAAGAGTGTTCATTCCGAAGCGTCCATGTTTTAGGTGATGCCGATCACCGCTATGAAGGCACTCTCGGCCGTTTTACCCATCGCTTTGTCCTGCGCTTCTGGATTCTTAGGAAGCGGCTTGAAAAAGAAGACCCCAATGGAAAAAAATAGACCAAGCAATGCGAAAAGCCCAAAAACTAGACCGAGGCACTTCGAGTAGCTAAAGTGACCACTAACAAGCGGATATGCTGATGAACTTTTTGTATTATGATCGTCTCGGGCAAAAATATTTAATTCGTGCGGCACACCATGCACAACTGGATGCGAGTGAAGTGAGTCAAGATGCCTGATGGCCGCTTCACCGTTCCGCACTAGCTGTCGATTCCGCTGGTCAATCTTCCAGAAAATGAACGAAAGGATAGTCAAAACCACACCGAGCGGACAAACCCATCGAGGGTCGCCTCCGTCACGAAGTAGTGTGGTGATGCCGCCGGCAAAGAGACCTGCTACAATAAGGAAAAAATTAAAGGTCTTCATTCGCTGGTCGGCGTGATAGGCGAAATACGACCAAGCGTAAGTTCGGAACATCGTCTCTTGTGGTGTGTCCATTTGATGAAAAGCTTGTAGCGATTAATATTGGAGAACGCTTACAACATTAGTCTGTACCATGGTTTATAATAAGATAAATACGCGTTTTTTTTATAAACGATGGTCCATCTCGTATCAGAAACAGGAAAAAAACTTTGCCTCTTGCTCCAGACTATTGCCGACGACACTACCCGCAAGTTCCGGCGACCGCCCATTCAAGCGCACCGAAGAAGTGAGATTCTGACTGTCTCTAAGAAGCTATCAGACCAGAATGGCCATTTACTTCCTCCGCGCCCGCTTCGGCTTCTCCGGCACCAGCGTCATCTGCGGCGTCACCTTGATTCCCATGCGCTTGTAATAGTCGAGCATCTCCTCTGTAGCCACTCGGCCTGCTTCGAGGCCAATGCGCACCATCTCCGACATGTCCATTGGCGGGCCTTCCTGGTGTCGTGTGGAATCAATGGCATGAGGAGAAGCAGAACGTGTATTATCGGTCGGAGGCTTCTTCCGCCTCACTCGCTTCGGCTTCTCCGGCACCAACGTCATTTGCGGCGTCACCTTGATGCCCATACGCTTGTAATAGTCCAGCATCTTCTCCGTGGCCACGCGGCTGGCTTCGAGCACAATTTTCGACATCTCGGACATTTCACGCGGCGGCCCTTCTTGAAGGCGTATGCAATCGATGATGGCTTGAAGCTGGTCCATGGTGTGGGGGGGCAGTCGTCGACGACGTTCGCGGAAGCCTTGGATAATCGTCTCACAAACCCCACGCATGGGCAAGCGGCAGATCATACTGGCCCATTGCAGCCACCAAGAATGCAGAGTGTCGGTCTCATGACGGTTGGGTCTTATCTTCCACAAAATCACTCGGACACAACCGCTTCACCTCCTTCGTCAGCGGATTCTGATCCTTGCGACCATGCACATACAGCGCCGTCCATTCGGCAAGACGCCGCCCAAGAATGCGACACGCCTCCTGCGTCTCCTCTTCCCGCGGTGCCTTGGAGGCCACGGCTCCATAGTGCAGCGTCATCTTCTTGCCCGAGTAATCCGTGACACCAAAGACGAGGAATCCAAAATTCATCAGCACCGTGAGAATCGACTGACACGCAAGCTCCATGCCGCCGCCCCAGCCACCCGCACTGCTGAAAGCACACGCGATCTTCCCATCCACCTCCAGCCAGTTGTCCGCCATCGTCTCATCCCAAAAGCGTTTCATCTTCCACGACAGAATGCCCATGTTTGTCGGACTGCCCACCGCAAGCCCATCACACCACACAACATCCTCCGCACTGGCTTCATCCACATGCCTCACCCGCACCTCAGTCTCCGGCACCTGCTGCGCCCCTTCAGCCACAAGCGCGGCCATTTTCGCGACGTTGCCGCTGCGGGAATCATAGAGAACAAGGATTTGGTTCATGGTGGGAAGCGACTCAACATCCCAGCGCCAGACTGCGCAAGTATTCCAACTGCCTCTCCGGCGGTGATTCATCGGCATGACATGGCAAAACGCCATCCAGAGGCAGTTCAAGGGCACGATGAATGCTGCGGCGTGCCTCCTCATTGTCTTGGTTGAGATATGCCGGAGCGATCTGTGGGCCGAAGCCAAAGGTGGCAAACAGATCTCCGCTGAAAAGCAGCCGATGTTTAGCGGAGTAGAAGCCGCAGTGACCGTGGGTGTGGCCGGGCAATGCCACCATGCGAAGACCGCCCCAGACAGGGATCTCGTCGCCCACATTGAGCAAACGATCCGGTATGAACGAAGGCTGGCGCAGCAGGCGACGTCCCACCCATTCGGCCATGCCTGCGACACGTCCGAGGCCGGTATAACGAGCCCGATTCTCGTAGTGCTCCAGATCGCGCTCCGGTCCGGCGATCCACGCCGAATGCTGTGCAGCAAGTGCGGGAGCGTTTCTCACATGATCCAGATGGCCATGCGTGAGAAGGATGCCACGAATCGGCAGCCTGTCCCAGCCACGTGCCACCAAGACAGCCTGCAGCGCACGTCGGCCGCCAATGAATCCGGTGTCGATGAGATACAGCGCCTCACCATCCCGCAGGACGAAAAATTGCACAATGAGCGTGCGGACGATGAGCAGATCTGGCGGCATGCAGAATCACATAGGCTAGAGAGGCGCTTTTCATGAAGCAACCCGCGAGTTCCTGCGTTTGGGTAGGACTCATGAAGTCGCTTTTCATCCTCACTTTGATTCTCCTCGGCACGTTCGCCCATGCAGCCGACAAGCCGAACATCATCTACATCCTGGCCGATGACATGGGCTACGGAGACGCTGGCTGCTACGGGCAGAAAATTCTGAAGACGCCGAATCTCGACAAGATGGCAGCAGAGGGGATGAAGTTCACGCGGCATTACGCAGGCTGCACGGTGTGCGCGCCGTCGCGTTGCGTGCTGATGACGGGATTGCACACGGGGCATTGCCGCGTGCGCGGAAATGGCGTGGGGAGCATCCCCGACGAAGATGTCACACTGCCAAAAGTGCTGAAGTCAGCGGGGTATCACACGGCGTGCATTGGCAAATACGGCCTCGGCAAGCCGCTGCCGCTGGACGATCCCCAGCGCAAAGGCTTCGATGAATCCTTCGGCTACGTGGGCACCAGCCACGCGCATAACTTTTTCTCGAAGGCGATCATTCGGAACGGCAAGATCGTGGACCTGCCAAACACGGTGATCCCCGGCTCATTCAAGGATGCGCATGACTATTCCGACAGCGATCTGGTGGGAACGGGCGTGGCACCGCTGGACGGGCGCAAGGCCTGGATACCGCAACTGCTCGCCGACGATGTGCAGCGCTATCTCGGCGAGCGTGCGAAGGCGAAGGAACCCTTCTTCCTCTACTACGCGTTCAACATCCCGCACGCGAACAACGAAGCCGGCAAGAACTCGCCGCTGGGTCACGGGATGGAATCCCCTGACTACGGCGAATTCAAAGACAAGGACTGGCCCGATGCGGAAAAAGGCTTCGCCCAGTTCATTCGCTTCCTCGACAGCGAGGTGGGCAAAATTTTGGCCCGGCTCAAGGAACTGGGGCTTGCAGACAACACGCTGGTGATGTTTTCCAGCGACAACGGCCCGCATCAAGAGGGCGGGCATCAAAGCGACTTCTTCAACAGCAACGGCGACTTCAAGGGCATCAAACGTGACCTGACCGACGGCGGCATCCGCGAGCCGTTCATCGCGTGGTGGCCCGGCAAGGTGAAAGCAGGCGCGGTGAGCGAGCATGTGAGCGGATTTCAAGACGTGCTCCCCACCTTGGCCGAACTCTGCGATGCACAGCTTTCCACCGAGACAGACGGCATCTCATTCCTGCCCACCCTGCTCGGCAAAGCAGGCCAGCAGCAGCATTCGCATCTGTATTGGGCCTTTGACGAACAGGGCGGCAAGCTCGCCGTGCTGAAGTGGCCCTGGAAGCTCATTCACCTCAACACTGGTGCCGCTCCGAAGGGTGCCAAGGGCAAGGGCAAACCCAAACCGCTCGAAAAACTGCTCTACAATCTCGAAACGGACGTCGGTGAGGAAACGAATCTCGCCGCTGAAAAGCCGGAGATCGTGGCAGAGCTGGAAAAGCTCATGCAGGCCTCATGGCGTGCGCCGTAAGACACCACGCAGCATGCCGAAGCCACCGAGGACGAAGAGCAGCGGAAACCAGATGGAATACAAGGCGGCACGCGAGCCGTGTTGTAGGACGGCTTCATCCGGAGCCGCCGGATTCACAAAACACGTCTGAGTCGATCCAGTGGGGTAGTTCTGCTGCTTCTGCCGGGCGACATCGAGATGCAGTGTCGGTGCAGACTCCACCTGGCGGATGCGTGTGCTGCTGCGCTTAACACCGTTGAATTCATATTCGTAACGCACCTCCACCCGGTGCGCGGGATCTGAGTGCGGCGTGGGTCGCTCGCTCACGAGGCGGGAAGAAAGGATGCGGCATGGAACCTGCGACCAATGCCGTGTGATCTGCGCCTTCTCATACGACAACCACATCCGCCACGCAAAGAACGATCCTGCCATGATGAGAAACAAACCCATCATGCAAAGCCACAAGCGGCCTGATTGAGATGCAAATTGATTCTGCGACATGGCTTCGGGAAGCAGGCTTTGACTACGCTTCACTAGTGTTCCATACAGAGATGTATTCATCTCGCAAATATCCACATGTCTGAACCCACTCCCATCTCGATACGTCCGCCACGCTGGCTGCTGAAGCCCGCCGTGGAAGGCGCTGCCGAGCTGGCGGCGGACATGGGGCTTTCTCCGCTCATGGCGAAGCTTCTTGTGCAGCGCGGGCTCACCACCGTGGAAATGGCGCGCGATTTCCTGGTGCCCAAGCTCGCCACGCTCGGAGATCCCACCGTGCTGCCGGAAATGAAAGCCGCCGTGGAGCGCATCCTACTCGCAGTTGATGAAAAGCAAAGCGTCGTGCTCTACGGCGACTACGATGTGGACGGCGTGACATCCATGGCGCTGATGCATCTGATCTTGAAAGCCTACGGGCTCGAGACACATCTGTTTCTGCCCACACGCATGGAGGAGGGCTACGGGCTGAGCCTCGATGGCATCGCCAAGTGCTACGAGCAGTTTGGCAAGCCGAATCTGTTCATCGCGCTCGACTGCGGCACCACCTCATTGAAAGAGGTGGCAAAGCTGCGCGCCGATGGCGTGGACTGCGTCATCATCGACCATCACGAACTCTCGCCGCAGGGACGTCCCGACTGCCTGGCGCTGGTGAACCCGAAGCTGGGCAAAGACTACCACTACTTTTGCACCGCCGGGCTGGTGTTCAAAGTCTCGCACGCGCTGCTGAAAACGCGCATGATTGCGAGCTACGATCTGAAGGAGACGCTTGATCTCGTGGCACTCGGCACCGTGGCAGATCTGGTGCCGCTCATTGATGAAAACCGCCTGCTGGTGCGGCGCGGTCTCGAAGCCCTGGCACAAACGACTCGGCACGGCTTGAAAGCCTTGAAGCAGATCGCCGGTGTAGAGGGCCTGGTGCAGACGCATCACGTGGGTTTCCGCCTTGGCCCCCGCTTGAATGCGGCGGGTCGGCTCGACACAGCAGCGACGGCGCTGCAGCTGCTGCTGGCGACAGATGCCGTCAAAGGGGCCGCACTGGCCGAAATGCTCGAAGCGCACAACAAGGATCGTCAAAACGTGGAGCAGCAGGTGCATATCGAGGCCGAGGCGATGCTCGCGAATATCGGCGAAATCGACAAGGTTTCCGCCATCGTGCTGGCTTCGCGCAACTGGCATCCCGGGGTGATCGGCATTGTGGCCTCACGCATCTCGCGCCTGTGCCACCGCCCGACGATTCTCGTGTCGATCAATGAAGAAGGCATCGGCAAAGGCAGCGGACGCAGCATTCCTGGCTTCTCGCTCGTCGAAGCCATCGACATCTGCCGCGATCACCTCCTCGGCGGCGGCGGCCATGCGATGGCGGCGGGCATCTCCGTCCATGAGGACAAGATCGACTCCTTCCGCACGGCGTTTCAGGTGGCCGCACGCGAAGCACTGAGCAAGGAAGCGATGACCGCCGTGCTGGAACTCGACGCCGAGGTGAAGCTGCGCGACCTGTCGCTGAGCTTCTTCGATAGCTACAAGTTGCTGGAGCCCTTCGGTCAGAAAAACCCAGAGCCACTCTTTCTCTGTCGCAATGTGAGGCCCAAGCTGCCGGGCCGAACGATGAAAGAAAAGCATCTGCGCATCATCCTCACACAGGAAGGTGCCTCGATGGAGGCACGCTGGTTCAATGCGCCCATTGGCAATCTCCCCCCCGCCCCATGGGATGTCGCCATGCGCATCCAGCGCGGCTGGTTCCGTGGCGCGGAGCAGTGGCAGCTCACGCTTGAGGCGGTGCGCACGGCTGAATCAGTTCAGTGAGGATGAAACCGGTAGTGACCGGTGAGCGGGAACTCAAATAAGCGGTTCTCGCGCTTGGGCCCCTGACCGATGTTATGGATGATCCAGGGAATGTCGCCGCCATCCGCCGCCGGTACAACGATGGCGATGTGCGGCAGCCTGCCGGCCACAGTACACGTGATGAGATCGCCTGGCAGATAATGCGCCCCTTTTTGCGTGACCGGGAGGGCTGCGCCACGTCGCTTGAAGAAAGTCTGCAAATTCGGCACGCGGCGATGGTCGATGTTTTTGTCCGTGGTGCGCAGGCCCCAGTCCTTCGGATACGCGGCAAAGGCGCGCTGCATGTCTTCGTGAACGAGCTTTTGAAGATCGATGCCGAGCGAGCGGTAACTGCGGATGACTTCATCCGTACACACACCGGTGTCGGCGGGCACATCTCCATTGGGGTAATCCAGTTTCACATAGGCGGGATCGTAGCGCACGGTGTGCTGCACCCGTTCGAGCGCCGCCTGCGTCAGCCGTTGGGCAAAAGTCGGCGGGTTGGTCTGCGCCTGGCAAATGAGGGCGCAGGCGAAAAGCAGGTAGCTGCGGAGCAACAGGTCAGTCATGCAGCACTTCGACACCGGCGATGAAGGGGCGTTGAATTGCCAGATGCGGTGTCTTTATAACAGCGTGAGCGGATTGACGCGTGTCTGCAGCGGGATGGTCACACGCTGGCCATTGAGCCGGTGGGATTCAAAGACGGCACTGATCATTTCGATGGTCTGGCGACCCTGCTCCGCATCACACAGCGGTGCACGATTTTCCTGCATGGCTGCGATCAGATCGAGCCCGGCAGTTTCATGACTGGAGAGCTGTTTGCCGAGATTGGCGATGGGTTCGGGTTGATTCACGCCTGCTGTGGTGATGGGCTGCCACTGGCGCGGCTCCTTGGCATTGGGATTGAATGGACTGCCGACACACAGGTGGGCTAGAGGTTCCTGATCGATGCGGAAGTCGATGACGCCCTTTGTGCCGATGATTTGCAGGCCAAAACCGGCCTCCTTGGCACCGGCATTCTGAATAGAGTCGAAGAACATCGGCACGCCGCTCGCCAGTTCAAACCTGGCATGCACCTCGTTGCCCGCGAGAGCGCCGATGCCCTCATCCCCCGCCTTCACATCGGCCTTCGTGACCGGTTTGCCATCCTGCAGCACGGTGGCGCAGCAGGCCTTCGGCGCTCCGCCGAAATACGTCGCGAGGTTGAAAATATGCGCTCCGAGTACCCAGAGGTCCAGCGAGCCGCCGCGCGTATCCTCCTTGCCCCGTCCCCGCATTTCCAGCACACGGCCGATCACGCCCTCCTGGATCAGCTTGGCGATCACTGGCAGCGACGGATGGTAGCGATTGCGATGCGCGATGGCGATCTTCGCCCCTGCCTTGTGCGCGGCGGCGATGACTTCATCCGCTTCGGCTAGGCTGCGGCAAAAGGGTTTTTCGATGTAGATGCCGCGCGCCCCGGCATGAATCGCCGCGAGCAGCATGTCGCGGTGCTGGTCAATGTGGCGCGGGCCGATGGCGACGATGTCCGGTTTGACCTCTGCGAGCATGGTCTGGTAGCCGGCAAAGCCCTTGCTGACAGCCAGCTTCTTCAGTTCAGCCGTGAGTCCCTTGTCGTCCGCATCAGCCACGGCAACGATTTCGACGTCCGGGATTTTGAGCCACATGGTGTCGAGGCCGTGGCCGTAATTGCCATGTCCGGTGTGGCCGATGACGGCAACGCGAAGTTTGGAGTCGGCAGCGAAGCCGGAAGCGGCGAAAACAGCTGGCAGTGAGGCGAGAAGGTGGCGACGGTTCATGGGGAAACATGAACGACATCAGAGTGCCCAAACACTCAATCAGATCGATTTTGAAGCATTTCACAGGCCCGAAGCAGATCATACTTTGCGATTCCGAACCCACCTTTTGAGTTTGTTTGTGTCGATTTGTGTCTATTCATCCTCTCGCGTCCGCTCCCAACCGCGCAGAGGACTTCTCCCACCCCCCATGTCAGATAATCATGAGCAAGCCGCTGGCGACTCCGTGCCGGAGTTGAAGCTGCGCATTCGAGAACTGGAGGGCATGCTGCATGCATGCCGCCTGCCCAACGCCCCGGCGCAGGCCCTGCGCGAACTGGCGGAAAGTGAGGAGCGTTTTGCGCTGGCGGTGCGCGGCACCAATGACGGCATCTGGGACTGGGACATCCGCACCGGCAAAGTGTTTTTCTCCCCCCCGTGGAAGAGCATGATCGGCTACGCAGATGCTGAGATCGAAAACGTCTTCGCCACCTTCGAGAACTTGCTGCATCCCGATGATCATGATCGCGTGATGGCTACGCTGAATGATTACCTGGCAGGCCGCATTCCGCGCTATTCCGTGGAGTTCCGTTTCCGCCACAAGGACGGCACCTGGCGCTGGATTCTCGCCCGTGGCCGGGCCCTGCGAGATGAGCATGGCGCGCCTTACCGCATGGCAGGCTCACACACGGACGTGACCGAGCGCAAAAATGACGAGGAGGAACTGCGTCAGGCGCGTCGCGATGCCGAGTCCGCCAACAGCGCCAAAAGCGCTTTTTTGGCGAACATGAGCCATGAAATCCGCACGCCGATGAACGGCGTCATTGGCATGAGCGAACTGCTGCTCGGCACGGATCTCAATGATACCCAGCGTGAATACCTGGAAATGCTCAAGCTTTCCGCCGACTCGCTGCTGGAACTGCTCAATGACATCCTCGATTTTTCCAAAATCGAGGCCGGCAGGATGGAACTGGACGCGCACGAGTTCGATCTCAATGAGGTCGTCACCGAGATCGCTCAGGCCATGAGCATCCGTGCATTTCAAAAACGGCTGGTACTGCTGCACAACATCAGCCCTGAGGTGCCGGCACGTCTGATCGGTGATGATGGCAGGCTGCGGCAGATCCTGGTCAATCTGATTGGCAATGCCATCAAGTTCACACACAAGGGAGGCGTCACCATTGAGGTCACTGTGGAATCGGAGACTGCGGACATGGTCACACTGCATTTCAAGATCAACGATACGGGCATCGGCATCGCCGATGACATGCATGAAAGCATCTTTGAAGCGTTCACCCAGGCGGAGATCTCCACCTCACGGCGCTACGGCGGCACCGGACTCGGGCTCGCCATCTGCCATGATCTGGTCGCGCTCATGCAAGGCCGCATCTGGGTGGAGAGCCAGCCCGGCACGGGCAGCACCTTCCACTTCACCGCCGCTTTTGGGCGTACCAGCGGCATCTCGATCAAGCCAAAATCACCGCGCATCGAACCAGTGATCACCGCCCATGCCTCCATGCGGGTGCTGATCGTCGAAGACGGCCACGTCAATCAACTTGTCGGCGCACGCATGCTGGAAAAACGCGGCCATGTCGTCACTCTGGCGGCCAATGGCAGGGAGGCCATTGACCGCTGTGGCAAGGAGGCCTTCGACGCCATTTTGATGGATGTTCACATGCCCGGCATCAATGGCTACGAAGCCACCGCCAGGATCCGTCAGACCGAGCAGACCACCGGCAGACATGTCCCCATCATCGCTATGACGGCCAATGCCTTGAAAGGCGACCGTGAACTTTGCCTTGCCGCAGGTATGGATGATTACATCTCCAAACCGCTGCGCTCGGCTGAACTGTTTCAGGTCGTGGAGCAATTTGCCCGACGGTCGGCCGTGCCGGAACATGACCCAGAATCTCCTGCTTCAGCACCGTCCGCGCCCCGCCCTCAGGCCGAGACGCCCCCCTTTGACCTCGCCGAGTTCCGTGAGTCCACCGGCGATGAAAAGCTCATGCGCAAACTTGTGTCGATCTTCTCCGAAGATTCACAAAAATACCTGCGCAAAGCGGAAAAGGCGCTCGCAGCCGGCAAGGCCAGACCGCTCTATGAAGCCGCGCACTCGCTCAAGGGCATGCTGGGCGTGTATGCCGCCGGGAAGGCTTTGAAACTTTGCTCTGAACTCTGCGAGTACGCCCATGCCGGAGATTTGAAAGGCGCGCAGGTCATGCTGGATCAGTTGAAAAAGGAATGCGCCCTGCTGGGAGACGCCTTGATCGGCGCATTCGATCCCGGCATTTGAATCAGCGGTATTCCGTCATGCCATCATAGCCGTGCACGAGATGAATCGGATGACCGACCTCGTTTAAAATCTGGCGCGTAAGATTCAGCTTGGCCTGCAGCGCGGCGTCATCGTGATCCGGGTCATGATGCACCACGATCCACTTTTTGGCCCCCACCAGTTTGGTCAGGGCACAGGCCGTGGCGAGATTGGAATGGCCCCAGCCGATGCGTTTCGGATAATCCGTCGGCAGGTACTGCGCTTCATGTACCAACAGGTCCACCCCGTCGAGGAAGGCCAACATCGGCTCGTAGGGCAACACAAGATTTGAGTCGCGCGTCAGCAACACCGGGGAACCCGTGTAGCCTTGAAGAAATTCATTGTCCGGCAC
>NCCR01000129.1:0-21193 GCA_002279765.1 Verrucomicrobia bacterium 12-59-8
GCTGGTACGACAACGAGTGGGGTTACTCCAACCGAGTCGTCGATCTCGTGAAATACATTGTGAGCAAAGGCCTGTAATCTAAACGAACACAGCAACCTTCAAAGCCTTCGACGGGCCGGCTCACCTGAGCCGGCCCGTTTTGCGTACCTGCTCATCTCCCTACTTCCCATGAATCTTGTTTTTTCAATCCAACCATGTCACTTTTTTCTCAACTGCAACTGCTGCCTAGGCCCTTCTGGGTTCTCGTAGGCGCCACCTTCGTCAATCGGTTCGGCGTTTTTGTCGTGCCGTTCCTGGCGCTTTTCATCACGCGGAATGGCAACACGGCCACGCAGGCCGGTTACGCTGTGGCCGCATACTCGCTGGGGGGCTTCATAGCCGCCTGGATCGGCGGCTGGATGGCCGACCGGCTGGGCCGGAACGTCACCATGGCCGTTTCGGCCCTCGCAGGCGCGGTGTGCATGATCGCGATGTCACAGGCGGTGGACTGGCGGGCGCTGGCTCTCCTGGCCTTCATCACCGGTGCCATCAATGAGGCAGGGAGTCCGGCCAGCGCGGCGTTGGTCCAAGACATCGTCCCGCCGGAGCACCGCGTCATCGCCTATGCGGTGCAGCGGTTTGCGATCAATCTCGCGTGGTCTCTTGGGCCGGCGGCAGCTGGTTTCCTGGCGGAATATTCGTTTTTCTGGCTGTTCGTGGTCGATGCGGTCACGTCGGCTTTCTTTGGCATCATCGCGTGGCTGTGCCTACCACGCGGCAGACGCACAGCGCGCGAGCACGCGGGCTGGGGTCATGCCTGGCAGTCGATCCGCACCAACCACGCCTTCCTAGCCCTGTTCTGCGCCTGCATCTACACGGCGTGGATCTTCCGGCAGACGAACACCACCTTTCCGCTGCACTTTGAGCGCAATGGGCTGCCGCTGCATTGGTGCGGTCTCGTTCTCGCTTTGAATGGCGTAATGATCTGCCTGTTTGAAGTGCCGCTGGCGGTGGGACTGCGAGCCTGGCCGGTCAAACAGGTGCTCGCGCTCGGCTACATCCTGATGGGAGCAAGTTTCCTCGCGTTCCTGATCAGCGGATCGCTCACCGCCTTTGTGCTGATGATGGTGGTATTCACCGTGGGCGAAATGTCGGCGTTTTCACGGCAGCAGGCCTACTCGGCGAGTCTTTCTCCGGAAGATATGAGAGGGCGTTACGTCGGCTTTCTCGGTTTCGCCTGGTGCACGGGCAATACCGCCAGTTCCGCGCTCGGAATGACGCTCTACGATCATCACCCTACGGTGCTGTGGGTGCTGAATGCCGTGCTTGGCATCGTGGCGGCGCTCCTCATTCTCTACACGCGCAAAGCTCAATCCAATGAATCCTGAAAAACCACCCGCTAATGCAGTGCTGAGTGCTGTGATCGCCTTTGGCCTCTGGGGCGTGCTACCGGTGTATTGGAAAGAGATCGGCCATCTCGGCAGCGGTGTGGCCTTGGCGCAGCGTGTCGTGTGGACGCTGGTCACCGTAGTTCCCCTCCTGGTGCTGAGCGGCGAGTGGTCCGGCTTTCTGCGCTCCTTGCGGGACATGCGCCTCATCAAAGCGCATGCGTGGTCTGCGTTTTTGCTGGCCATCAACTGGGGCGTTTTCGTGTGGGCCGCGCAGCATGGGCGCATCATCGACTGTAGCCTCGGCTACTTCATCAATCCGTTGCTGAATGTGCTTATCGGCAGCCGCTTGCTGGGCGAGCGGCTGTCGCGCTTTCAAAAACTCAGCGTCGCCTTTGCTGCATTTGGAGTGCTGAGCCAGCTATTAATTGCGGGACGGTTTCCGTGGATTGGCCTGCTGCTGGCAGGAAGCTTTGCGCTCTATGGTCTGGCGCGGCGGCGCTCGCCGCTGGGATCACTGCCGGGTCTCGCGGTGGAAACTGTCGTCGGCATCCCGGTGGCGGTCATCTATCTGATCTGGGCACAGCAGAGCGGAATGCCCATCTGGGGCACGGCCTCGGCGCATGATCTGCTGCTCATCATGGGTCTCGGCATCATCACGACAATCCCGCTGCTGGGGTTTGCGTACGGCGCGCGGCAGCTGCCGTTCGCCATGCTCGGCGTGCTACAGTTCCTTGCGCCCACCGGTCATTTCATCGTGGGAGCCTATGTGTTTCACGAGCCGATCAGCCCCGCGTCGCTGGTGTCGTTTGGGTTTATCTGGCTTGGCGTGCTGCTGTTTTGCAGTGATCTGTGGCTGAGGGGATCTGCCAGAGCCTGAGCAACTCAGGGCCTGGCTGCAATCGACAGCTCGATGATCTTCGCGCACAGATCGGGGAACTCGATGCCTACGGCCTTCGCGGCCTTGGGCAGCAGGCTGCTGCTGGTCATGCCGGGGATGGTGTTCACTTCGAGGACGAAGGGTGCCTGATCGCTGTCACGCAGCATGACATCGACGCGGCCATAAACTTCGGTGCCGCAGGAGCGGAAGGCTTTTAGCGCGGCCTCTTGCACGGCCTTCGTCACTTCGGGGCTGAGGTTGGCGGGGCAGTTGTAATTCGTTTTGCCGGTGCCGCCCATCCAAGGGTACTTGTTGTTGATGTCGTAGAAGCCTTCGACTGGCTCGATGTGAATGATCGGCAGCACCAGATCGCCGAGAATGCCGACCGTCAGTTCTTTGCCGGCCACGTAGTCTTCGACTAGGGTGGCACTGCCAAATTTCTTGGCGTCTTCAATGGCGGCTTCAAATTCGGCCTGCGTGTGGCAGATGTGGACGCCAACGCTGGAGCCTTCGCGCGGTGGCTTGACAACGAGCGGCAGGGAGATCGTCAGCGCCTGACTGCCATCGAGCGGATAGGTCTGCGAGCGAGGTGTCGGCACACCGGCGTCGATGAAGCATTGTTTGCTCAGCAACTTGTCGAAGGCGATGCAACTGCTCGCTATGCCCGCGCCGGTGTAGCGGAGGCCGCGTTGCTCCAAGATGAGCTGAATCTGGCCGTCTTCGCCAAAAGTGCCGTGGATCAGGTTCATGGCGATGAAGACATCCCCGGGCACTTCAAAGTCCGGGCCGGAGACATCGACTTCGATGACAATGGCGCCTTTGCTGCGCAGAGCCTCGGCCACGCTTTCAGCGGTTTTCAGTGAAACTTTGCGTTCATTGCCGGGGCCGCCCATCAGGAGGGCGATTTTCTTGTTCGTCAGATCGATCATGGTGCGAAGATATGGAATGCGGAGGCCGGATTGGCAAAAGGAATCCTGGCAATGTCCGTGCCATCAGCCACGTCTTTCCCTGTCACCATGAATCTCGGCCCCTTTTTCGCCTTTCTGCTCGCTGCTTCTGCCTTGGCGGCGGATTTCGATCTGCTCATCACGAATGCGCAGATTGCGGATGGTAGCGGCGGTCCAATGGTGCATGGCGGTATTGCGGTAAAAGGCGGTCGCATCATGGCGGTCGGTGAGGTCGAAGGCTCGGCCGATGATGTCATCGATGCAGGCGGCAAAGTGGCCGCGCCGGGATTCATCGATGTCCACACCCACTCGGAGGACATCTGTCTCATCCCGGATGCGGAGAATTTTCTACGCATGGGGGTGACGACCCTCATCACCGGCAACTGCGGTCATTCGCGCACTGATGTGGCGATGTTTTTTCAGGAGATCGAGGAATCGAAGGTGTCCCTCAATGTGGCCACGCTGATCGGACACGGTTCGGTGCGTGAGCAGGGCATGGGTGGCAGCTTTATCCGTGCGCCGAACGACGAGCAGCTCGGTACGATGAAAGGTCTGGTCGATCAGGCGATGAAGGATGGGGCGGTCGGATTGAGCACGGGTTTGATCTATGTGCCTGGCTCTTTTGCCAAGACGGAGGAACTTATCGCGCTGGCGCAGGTTGCCGCTGCCCATGACGGCATCTACGTCAGCCATATGCGCTATGAAACGGTGCGCATTTTTGATGCGCTGGATGAAGCCATCCGCATTGCCAGAGAAGCGCAAATTCGTGCCGAGGTATCACACATCAAACTCTCCGGACCGACGGCCTGGGGCAAGGCCCGAGAAGTGCTCGCAGTGCTCGACAAGGCTCGTGCCGATGGTTTGAAGATCACGCACGATCTGTATGCCTACACTGCCTCCAGTACAGGCCTGCGCCAGACCTTGCCGGACAGCGCCCTCGAAGGTGAGCATGCGGACTTTGTTGCACGTGTCTCTGATCCGCAGAAGAAAGCTGGGGTCATCGCCAGCATGGCCGAAATGCGTGCCCGCCAGGGGCGCAAGGACTACAGCTATGCAGTGATCGCCCGCTGCAAGGCCGAACCTTCACTCAATGGCAAGACTATTCCTGAGGCGGCGAAGCTGCGGCGGGGAGCAGACACCCTTGAAGATCAAATCGAAGTCATCCTTGAGATCGAAGTTCAGGGCGGAGCCAGTGCCATTTTCCATGGGATGAACGAAGACGATTTGCAGGCCTTCCTGAAGCATCCGCTCACCATGATTGCCAGTGACGGCGGTCCGCGCCGTCTGGGTGAGGATGCACCGCATCCACGCAGCTATGGCAACAATGCGCGGGTGCTGGGGCGCTACGTGCGCGAATTGAAATTGCTCACGCTTCCAGAGGCAGTTCGCCGCATGACTTCACTGCCCGCTCAGACTTTTCATCTCAAGGATCGTGGCTTGATTAAAGCGGGTGCTCATGCTGACATCGTGATTTTTGATCCTGAAAAAGTCACTGATCCATCCACTTTCAGCGACCCGCATCACTACGCGGAAGGCTTTGATCATGTGATTGTGAACGGTGGCGTTACGATTCGCGACGGCAAACTCACGGAGGTGCGTAGCGGAGGCCCATTGCGGATGGGGCAATGATTGGAAATGCCGTGATTGGCAGTTGCATGACAACTTCATCATTTGCCGCCGCCGTCATACCCGCTTCCTTGCCGCTCATGCACATCCTGATTGTCGAAGATGACCCCAAGACCGCCGCATTGCTTGCGAGCGCGCTGCGGCAGGAGGAATTCAAGGTCAGTCACGTGGGGGACGGCGAGAGCGGCCTTCAGAGTGCCTTGGGGGAAACTTATGACGCCCTGCTGGTGGACATCATGCTGCCGCAGCGCGACGGGCTCAGCCTTGTGCGTGAGCTGCGTCAGCAGGGGCGCACCACGCCTGTGATCATGCTTTCTGCCCGTGGTGAAGTGGAGCAGCGAGTGGAGGGCTTGAATGCGGGTGCGGATGATTACCTGCCCAAGCCCTTTGCCATGTCAGAGCTTCTTGCTCGGCTGCGCTCGCTGCTGCGGCGGAATGTGGTTCTCAAACCTGCGGTGCTGACGATCGCAGATCTGACATACGACGCTGGCACGCGTGAGACGCGGCGTGCCGGCAAACGCATCGAGTTATCTTCACGTGAGAGCCTGCTGCTGGAGTGCCTGCTGCGCGCGGAGGGGCGCGTGGTCAGCCGACGTGACATCATCGTCAGCGTTTGGGAGTATGATTTTGATCCTGGAAGCAATCTCGTGGATGTCTATGTGCGACGCCTGAGGGAAAAGATTGATCGCGATTACTCCCCCGTCCTTATTCAAACCCTGCGCGGACTTGGTTACGCGCTGCGACTCCAGCCATGAAACTGCGCCGACGCATCCTGCTGCATTATGCCGCCACGCTCAGTTTGTCGCTGGTCATTGTGGCATTCTGGAGCTGGTTTGAATTCACCGAGCAGCGTGACGATGCACTGCAGGGCGGGGTGGCGGCTGCGTTGCAGCAGTCTCCTCTGGTGGAGACTGCTGAAATCATTCTGTTTGGCGGCGTGCCTGCCATCCTGCTCGGCATCATTGGCGGACGCCTGCTCATGCGGCGTGCTCTGCGTCCCATTGAAGAGCTGACCGAGGCTCTTGAAAAAACCACGGAGTCCAACCTTGCCGAACCCGTGGCACGCAGCGGCAATGGTGATGAGCTTGACCGCATGTCCGCCGTTTTTAACAGCATGAAAGAACGCCTGGGCGCCTCTTTCACCCAGGCACGTGAGTTCACTCTGCATGCTTCGCATGAGCTCAAAACGCCGCTCACCATTCTTCACGGCACGCTGGAGCAGATGATCGGAGACGGCACCACGCCAGCGGCGCATCGTGAACGCATCACCTCCATGCTGGAGGAGGTGCAGCGTCTTTCGGTCATCGTCGGCCAGCTCGCCTTCCTCGCCAAGGCAGACGCCGGCCTGCTGGAAGCCACGCATGGCACCGTGGCCTTACATGAACTTGTGCGTGATTTAGTGGAAGATCTCACGCTGCTGTCAGCGGCGCAGAATATCACCGTCACGCTCGCAGATTGTCAGCCTGCGCAGATGGCGGGAGATCGCATGCGGCTGCGCCAGTTGCTGCTAATCCTAGGTGACAATGCTGTGAAGCATAACCACAAAAACGGCAGCATTATTCTGGATCTGAATCAGGACGAGAAGCAGGTCAACTTCCGCATCACCAACACCGGTCCGGCTCTGCAGCCCGAACTGCGATCCCGTGTATTCGAGCGCTTCCTGCGTGGCGATGCTTCGCATGGCAGCGCCATCGAGGGCAGCGGTCTCGGACTGAGCATCGCGCAATCCATCGCCAGTTCGCATCACGGTAGTCTGGCTTTCGAGGTCTTGGCAGATGATCGCACCCAGCTCACGCTGAGCCTGCCGACTGGTCTGAAGTGACGGATTTTTAATGACAACCTTTTCACTGGTGGCCGGTTCACGGTTCCGCTTAGTCAAAACTGCATTGTATGAAATATTTCCCGTTGCTGTTCATTTTCGCTGCTGCTGCGCTGAGTTCTTGCGTGAGCTATCAGGCGCATCCGCTTTCGGCGGAGGCCAGTTCGGCGGCGTTCGCAGGTCGCTCGTTGAATGATCCCGGACTGCGGCAGTTCCTCATCGAACAAAAGGCTGAGCATGGGACCTGGGAGGTCAATCGTCTGTCGCTTGCCGCAGCGTATTTTCATCCGGATGTCACTTTGGCACGCGCAGAGGCGGGTGAGCTGGCGGCGGCCATCAAAACGGCCAAGCAGCGGCCCAATCCTGTTTTCACCTTTGGGCCGCAGTACGCCAGTTTCCGTCGAAATGCGATCACACCCTGGTTCCTGGCAGGCAACGTTTTTTATCAAATCGAAACCGCTGGTAAACGCACCCGGCGCACGGAGCAGGCGATGGCAGCCGCAGAAGCCGCGAGATGGCGCGTGTCTGCGCGGGCCTGGACGGCACGCTCGCGTGTGCGTGTGGCGATGCTGGAACTGCACAGCGCCCGTGAAAACATCCGTCTGCTGGAGACGGAGCAGAAACTGCATGATGAGGCGATCAAGAAACTCACCGCGCAGATGGAGGCCGGCGATGTGTCGCCATTTGAGCTGACCCAGGCACGTCTGGCGCTGAACCGTACGCGTCTTGCTTTGCAGGATGCCCAACGGCTTGCCGCAACAGGCGAGGCAAAACTTGCCGCTGCAGTGGGTGTGCCGTTGTCGGCATTGAAGAACATCGCTCTCGATTTTTCCGGTTTCACGCGCATGCCTGCGCAGAGCACCAGCACCAGCCGTCGCCTGGCATTGACTCAGCGAGCCGATTTGATGGCGCTGCTGGCCGATTACGCCGCGGCGGAATCCGCGCTGCGGTTGGAATACGCCAAGCAGTATCCCGATGTGCGACTCGGTCCCGGGTTTGATTACAACCAAGGGCAGAACCGCTGGCAGCTAGGAGTGAGCTTTGAGCTTCCAGTGAATGGCAATCGCGGGCCTATCGCACAAGCGGAGGCGAAACGTAAGACCGCAGAGGCACGCTTTCTGGCCCAGCAGGATACGATTCAAGGTGAATTGAACATCGCACTGGCTGCGTATGAAGCCTCGCGGAAGAAGTCGGAGACCGCCGCCACTTTGTCGCAGGAGGCTGCTGCGGCCGCTGGAACGACGAAACGCATGGTCGATGTCGGCGAGATCTCACCCCTCGAGCTCACACGCCGACAGATTGAGGCCAGCACGGCCAATCTTGCCCGCATGGCTGCTGACATCGAGGCACAGACTGCCGCCGGAGCGCTGGAAGATGCCATGCAGGCCCGGCTTTGATTTTTCACTTATGCACACCATGAAAACCCTCGCTTCTTTCGCGCTTCTGTTTGCGCTGAATTCGTTGCATGCCGCCGATGCAGGTGGTGCTGCGCCTGCCGCTGTGACCAAGGAGGGCGACCTCGTTGTGATCATTCTCAAGCCCGATGCTGAGAAGAGCCTGCGGTTGAAAGTCGTCCCGGTGGAAAAGCGCCGGGTGCCGGGTGTGCGGCTGTTTTCAGGTGAAGTCGTTTACCCGCTGGCTGGCGAAGGCAGCGGTGTCGCGCCGGTGCTGGGGGGGACGCTTGATGAGGTGCTGCGTCTCGCCGATTTGCAGGCCGCTGCCGATGGCCGCATCCTCCAGGCCAAGGTGCAGATTGATGCGGCAAAAATCGCCGTCGAGCGCGCGCAGAGAGTGCTCAATGCAGAAGCCGGCAGCGTGCGTTCCGTTGATGAAGCCAAAACGGCGCTTTCTCTCGCCGAAGGTACACTGGCGACTGCGCAGGCGCAGCGAGACATCCTGGGTGATCCTGTGGGCAAATCAGGCGGCAAAAAGCGCGCCTGGGTTCGGGTTGCGATTTACAGCGGCGAGCTTTCCTCGCTTGATGCCAAGGCGGCTGCAAGCATCCGCACTCTTGGATTTGATGCCAAGAGCCAGAGAGCGGAACCCGTGGCAGGACCTCCCACGGCCAATGCACTGACCAATACCGTGGACTGGTATTACCAGCTACCGGCAGACGGAACCATGCGTGCAGGTGAACGTCTTGCTGTCGAAATCCCCACGCCTGAAAGCCAGGAGGAGCATCTGGTCATTCCTTTCAATGCGGTGCTGTATGACATTCATGGGGGGCAGTGGGTGTATGAGCAAACTACTGAGCACAGCTATACGCGAAGACGCATCCAGGTGGCTCGCATTGCTGGCGGTGACGCGGTGCTCGCCAGCGGTCCTGCCCTCGGTAGCAAGATTGTGACGGACGGCGCCACGGAGCTGTTTGGCACGGAATTCATGACGGGGAAATAACGGTCATGCTGAACTCCATTGTCACCTGGGCGCTGAACATGCGCGTGCTCGTTGTCGCTGCGGCGCTGGCGCTGCTGCTGGTCGGAATTAATGCGACTAAAAATGCGCCGCTGGATGTGTTTCCTGAATTTGCGCCGCCGCAAGTGGAGGTGCAGACGGAGGCACCGGGGCTTTCCACAGAGGAGGTGGATGCGCTGGTCACTGTGCCGCTGGAGAACTCGCTCAACGGCCTGCCGTTTCTCAAAACGCTGCGGTCCAAATCTGTGCTGGGCCTGTCCTCGGTGGTGATGATCTTTGATACAGACACGGACATTCTCAAGGCGAGGCAGCTTGTGCAGGAAAGACTGAACCTCGCGCAGACCCAGCTGCCCGCAGTGGTGAAGCCGCCAGTGCTCATGTCTCCGCATTCATCGTTGAGCCGTGTGCTGAAAGTGGGGCTGACGTCGAAGACCTTGTCGCAGATGGAACTGAGCGAACTGGCTCGCTGGATGATCCGTCCACGTCTGATGTCTGTGAGTGGCGTCGCCAATGTCGCGATCTGGGGACAGCGCGACAAACAATACCAAGTGCTTGTCGATCCGCAGCGCCTGCGTGCGGCTGGTGTGACGCTGGATGCGATCTCCAAAGCCGCGGGTGATGCTGCGGTGATCAGTGCGGGAGGTTTCATCGACACGCCCAATCAGCGTCTCAGTGTGGCGCAGCTTGCCTTGATTGTTACGCCGGAGGACCTGGCTCGCACCGTGGTGGAGTTTCGCAATGGCGCACCGATCCGACTCGGCGATGTCGCCGAGGTGAAGATCGGCCATCCGGTGCCTATTGGTGATGGAGTCGTCAACGATGGAACGGGCATCCTGCTCATTGTTGAAAAGCAGCCCTGGGGCAATACACTCGATGTGACGCATGGTGTCGAAAAGATGCTGGAGGAGCTGAAGCCCGGGCTGCCTGGTGTGGAGATGGACAGCACCATCTTCCGGCCAGCCACATTCATTCAGCTTTCCATGGATCACCTTACCGAGGCTCTGTGGCTCGGCTGTTTGCTGGTGGTCGTTGTGCTCGCGCTGTTCCTTGGCGACTGGCGCACCACGGTCATCAGCCTCACGGCCATCCCGCTCTCGCTGGCCATTGCGCTGCTCTTTCTGGCATGGCGTGGTGAAACGATCAACACCATGATCCTCGCGGGTCTCATCATCGCGCTGGGAGAGGTGGTGGATGATGCGATCATCGATGTTGAAAACATCCTGCGTCGTCTGCGCCAGAATGCCGAGCTCACAGTGCAGAAGTCGAAACTGCAGGTGGTGCTTGAGGCTTCGCTGGAAGTGCGCAGTGCGGTTGTTTATGCCAGCGTCATCATCGTGCTGGTGTTTATCCCGGTGTTTTTCCTGCCGGGTCTTGCGGGCACCTTTTTCAAGCCGCTGGCACTATCCTACATTCTTGCCATCAGCGCTTCGCTTATCGTGGCCCTGACGGTGACCCCCGCGCTGAGTTTGATGCTGTTGCGAGTCAAGGATGGGTATCATCGTGATGCGTTCGTTGCCCGCGGACTCAAGGCCGCGTACCGTTCCGTGCTGCCGGTCTTTGCGCGTAGCCCATGGCTGGCGCTGCTCATTCTCGCGGGTGCTTTTGCCTTCACCGGGTTCATCTGGCACACGCAGCTCAAGGAGGAATTTCTACCGAATTTCAAGGAGCGTGACTTCCTCATGCACTGGCTGGAAAAACCGGGAGCCTCGGTCGAGGCGAGCACGCGCATCACCATTGCCGCCAGCAAGGACCTGCGCGCGATTCCCGGCGTACGCAATCTCGGCGCGCACATCGGACGTGCGGAGGTCGCAGATGAAGTGGTCGGCCCGGACTTCACGGAGCTGTGGATCAGCCTCGATCCCAACGTCGATTATGATGAAACGATTCACAAAGCACAGGCAGTGGTTGATGGATATCCGGGTCTCACTCGCGACCTGCTCACCTTTCTGCGGGAGCGTGTGAAGGAAGTGCTCACCGGAGCAAGCGCCAGCATCGTTGTGCGCATTTTTGGCCCGGACCTTGATGTGCTGCGTGACCGGAAGCGCTGCATGGACTCACGGCTGGCATGGTGCGCCAGGCGGTGACCACGCTCATCAGCGGGAGAAAAGCGGGCGAAGTGTTCCAGGATCAACGCGTGCATGATGTCACTGTCTGGAGCCTGCCTGAGGTGCGCGCTGACTACACCACGCTGCGCGAACTGCTCATCGAAACACCTGCAGGTGGTCATGTGCGCCTCGCTGATGTGGCAGATCTCGCCATCGTGCCCACGCCGAATGGGATCAAGCGTGAAGGGGCCTCTCGTCGAATTGACGTGACCTGCAATGTCACTGGCCGTGCATTGGGAGAGGTCGCAAGCGAGATCGAGGAGCGAGTCAGCAAAGTCGAGTTTCCGGCAGGCTATCATCCTGAAATTCTCGGCGAATGGGCCGAACGCCAGGCGGCGCAAAGTCAACTCGGCTGGCTCGCACTGGCCTCATTCGGGGGCATCCTCGTACTGCTGCTTGCTGATTTTCAATCGCCACGTCTTGTGGTGCTGATTACGCTGACGCTGCCCTTTGCACTGATCGGTGGTGTCATGGCGGCGTGGCTGGGAGGTGGCGTGCTGTCACTTGGATCGCTGGTTGGTTTTGTCACGGTTCTCGGCATCGCTGCGCGAAACGGTATCCTGCTTGTCAGTCACTACCGCCATTTGCAGACAGACGAAGGTCGTGTGTTCGGACTGGATCTCGTCTTGGAAGGCAGCGCCGAGCGCCTCGTTCCCATCCTCATGACCGCCTCCACTGCTGCGCTCGCGCTGCTGCCGCTCGTCCTCAAAGGCAATGTGCCGGGCAATGAAATCGAGCGACCGATGGCCCTCGTCATTCTCGGGGGACTCGTGACCAGCACGCTGCTGAATCTGTTTCTTCTGCCAGCCTTGTATGTGCGATTTGGAAAAGTGTCGGTTTACAAGGGGAAAGCAGCATGAGCGACTCAAAAACTAAACCCCTTCGCCCACGCCTGCCTGCCACCGTTTGGGCGCTGGGATGGGTGAGCTTTTTCACGGATGTCTCCACCGAGATGGTGTACCCGCTGCTGCCGGTGTTTCTCACGACCATGCTGGGTGCCAGCATGGCGTTTGTGGGATTGGTGGAGGGCATCGCCGAGTCTACGGCTAGCCTGCTTAAAATCGCCAGCGGCTGGTGGTCTGACCGGGTGCGAAAGCGCAAGCCGCTCATGATCGCGGGCTACGGCCTCAGTGCGCTCACTCGGCCGTTGATCGCCATAGCAGCCACGGGTGGGCAGGTGCTGGGCGCACGCTTCATCGACCGGATCGGCAAAGGCATCCGTACTTCGCCGCGCGATGCCTTGCTGGCGGCTTCGGTGCCGCCGGAGCAGCGTGGTGCGGCCTTTGGCGTGCAGCGCGCCATGGACAATGCGGGTGCGGTGTTCGGGCCTCTCATTGCGTGGATCATGCTGCAATGGTTCACGAGTGATTATCGAGTGCTGTTCTGGATCGCAGTGATTCCCATGGCGGGTGCGATGGGCTGCTTGATTTTTGGCACACGGGATCAGGTGCAGCCTCCGACTCCGGTTGCAGACAAGACCTTGGTTCCTTTCAACATCACGCCCGGCTTTAAGAGCTATCTCGGTGCGGTGCTTTTGTTCACACTGGGAAATTCAAGTGACGCCTTTTTGCTGCTGCGGGCACAGGCGGTGGGCATCCATTTCAGCAGTTTGCCGCTGCTGTGGCTGGCACTCAGTCTGGTGAAGTCGGTCAGCAGCTATCCTGCGGGCGTGCTGAGCGATCGCATCGGCCGCCGTGGACTCATTATCGGCGGTTGGTGCGTGTATGCGCTGGTGTATGTCGGTTTCGGTCTGGCGAACCAACCCTGGCACATCTGGGCCTTGTTTGTCGCCTACGGATTGTTCTACGGCATGACGGAATCGACGGAGCGTGCGCTCGTGGCTGATTTTTATCCCGACGCCCAGCGTGGCCGGGCATTTGGCAGCTTCAATTTCATCACCGGAATTGGTGCTTTGCCAGCGAGCCTGCTCATGGGCTGGCTGTGGACCGCGTATGGGCCTCTCGTTGCCTTTGGCACGGGGGGAGCACTCGCCTTGTGCGCAGTGCTCTGGTTTGGCTTCAAAGTTCCGCACACACGATAAAAACAAAGCGGCGTCTGGATCTCAGACGCCGCCCGTGTGGATGCCACGCTCCAGCTTAGTGGGTCGAGCAATGATGCAGGGTGCCACCACAGGTCTTGCAGGCATGTTGTGGCAGCTCGCCCTTCTTTCCCCAAGCGACAAGTTTGGTCTCACAGTCCGGGCAGCTCATTTGGCTGGAGGAGTGCAAGGTGACGATGCCTTTGTCTCCAGGCGCCGTGGTGACGGTGGGGGACTTGAACGTGACGGTGTGGCATTTGCTACAGGTCACCGCACTGGTGGGGCAGCAACTGGCGGGCTTGGCGGCGGTGGCCTGGCAGGAGACGAGAGCCAAGGTGCTGACGGCCATGATTCCGGTAATGATGGATTTGATGAGTTTCGTTTTCATGATGTGGTTGTGTTGAGTGTTGAAGAAGCATCTGCTTCAATCAGACAAACCCCGGTGCTTCGGCAAACCCTTGACGACAACAAGGCACGCACACAGCATGACAAGGCAGAGTCACTCCGCCTGCGAACCACCGAGCGCGGTGCGCAAAATCTGGCGCGCGCGATAGATGCGTGTTTCCACTGCTTTTGACGTGCAGCCTACGGCGGTTGCGATCTCTGCGTAGCTCATATCTTGATAAGTGAAGAGCAGCATGGCCTCGCGAAGATCATCAGGCAGGGCGGCCAGAGCGGCTTCGACGCGCTGCATTTGTTCACTGCGTTCCATCTGCTCATCCGGGCCGGGCTGGGTCTCCACGCTCTCAGGTACATGATCGTCTTCGTTGTCGATGGAGACCGTGGGATGCCGCTGCTTCCAGCGTGCATGATTACGCGCGAGATTGGCGGCAATGCGGAACAGATAGGTCGGAAACGGCGCGGAGGGGTGATAGCGCGCGCGGCTTTGATACAGCTTCACAAAGGTCTCCTGCGTGAGGTCGGTGGCAGCGGCGGCATTGCCGGTCATCCGCAGGAGAAAGGCGGCCACCTTGTCCTTCCAGCGTTCCATCAGGCTGTTCAGCGCCAGATCATCACCCGCGGCGAGTCGCTGCATGGCGGCAATGTCGGCGTCGGGATGCGTGTCGGACATGCGTGTGGGTTAGTGGGAAACATGAGCTGTGCCCAGCACATGGGGCAGCACAGTTTTCAGATACTTGTCCGCCTGCTCCGGCACCATGCAGGCGGCGGTCTCATAGACATGCTTCAGCATCGCCTGCTGGCATTCCTGAGTGAGATCTGCGCGCTCGCGCATGAGTTTCACGACATCTCCTGTCAACGTCCGGTTGTGCATGGAGGCCTCCATCAGTGACTGGTCAGAATGATGCACACGCATGCATAACTCCGCACATGCCGGCTGATAGGCCAGATGCAGTGCCTTCACCTTCACAAATTGCGGGTCGGTGAGATGCAGCGAGACGCGCAGCCATTGGAGTTCGGGCAGCAGGCTGCCGTTTTCGACTGGCATCTGATCTGACTGCAAACAGTTGCATGGCCTCAGCATCCGCTGCGAGCCAAAAAACATGCCAATCCCAAGGATGACAGCAACGATAAGGATGATCAGTCCGCGCTTCATGGAGTCACCTCGTGGTCCATTTGCAGGAAGGGATTGATTGATTCCACATAGGTCAGCTCACCTCTCACCGGCAAAGTGTCTTGTTGTTGGATCAAGCCAAATCCGCCCCCTAGAAGCATGCAGATGGCGATGGTGGCAAAAGCAGGCACCGGCCGTGCGAGCGTGCCGAGCCATGCCTGCCAGAGCTGAGACAAGGCCGTTCGGAGGGAGGTTGCCTCGGCAGCCTCAATTCGTGCCCAGACCTCCCGCGTGAAAGATGAAGGAAGTGAGACCGGCGCGGGAGATTCGCGCAGGAGCTGATGAAGCTGGTCGTCGTTCATGGAATCAAGGGTGGTACCGTGACTAACACCCAGGTCCGCCCAAACCCTTGCGGAAAGTGTGCAAATTTTGGTTCTGCCGGCGCGTGTGGAAATTTATCGAGGGTTTCGGTCCGATGTGGTGTTTATCCGTTTGAATGCACACTCGCCTTGCCATTCTCACAACAAACACACATTAATGAAAACCAAAATCGCAATCCTCCTGCTACTCACCTCCTTCGGCCTGCGCGCCGCCCCTGAAGGCATTCCTGCTTCCTACCCGCTCAAAACCTGCGCTGTCTCCGGCGAAGCCTTTGGCGGCGAAATGGGCAAGCCGGTCAAAGTCACTCACGAAGGAACGGACGTGTATCTTTGCTGCAAATCCTGCATGAAGGACTTCAAAGCGGATCCCGCCAAGTACGTGAAAATGGTCAAAGACGCCGCCGCGAAGAAGTAAACGGCAGCTCCTTCAGGCCAGTCTCTGGCACACCCATTCGCCGATGCCGCGTGCGTCTTGATCGACCACGCGGGCATCGCTCTGGCACTCCTCGGCGCTGAATTCACTTCGTGTCGCGATGCGTCCGCCTTTCCAGACATGAACGCCGGACGGGTAGGGACCAACCTTGCGCGGATCGCTCCAAGTATGGATGCCAAGTGTCTGCGGATTCACCGCTGCGGCGATGTGCATGGGACCGCTGTCCACGCTGATACAGAACTTCGCCTGACGCATGATCCAGATCAGCTCGGGCAATGAGGTGCGCTGGCTCCAGTCGTGAATGTGGCCACCCGTGGGTCGGGTCGGGTCTGACGTCATGCCGACGAGGACGACGGGATGCGGAGCCAGGGAATCGCAAAGCGCCTGCAGAGAAGAATTGGAGAGAGATTTGCCCTGCCCACGTGACCAGGGATGTACGGCGATGAAATTCTGCAGCGAGTCGGGCCAGTCGGAGGTCGCTGCGCCGGGAGTGAGTTCAAAGGAGTTGTCGTCTGGTTCAATGCGGATGCCCAAGGCGCGTGGCAGTTCGAGATAGCGATCCACGGCATGGGCTCCGGCATTCACTGGCACGGTGTGGTTGTAAAAGAAGCGGGAGCCTTCACGGGCATCCGAAAGGCCGATGACGGTTTGAGATCCACGCCAGCTGCTGACCACTCCGCTGCGCAGCAGGCCCTGGAAATCGAGCACGATCTCAGGTTCCTCACGGGGCAGCGTCATCCAGGTGCGCCGCCAGTTCCAGAAGCGCACCAGACCGGCGAGGCCGCGAAAGGTTTTACGCGGGAAGGGGATCACTTCGTCGAGCAGCGGGCTGCCCTGCAGGATCGGCGTCCATTCCGTATTGGCGAGCCAGCGGATTTTCAGCTGCGGATGCGCGGTACGCAGTGCCTTAACGGCTGGCAGCGTGTGGACGATGTCTCCCAAGGAGCTGGGTTTGACGATGAGCGCGGAGCGGAAATCGCGCAGGCTGGGAAGTTGGCGCGTGGCGGCGCTCATTTGCCCAAGGCAAGACGGTCGGCCAGCAGAGAGGGCAGACCAGCGGCGCGGATTTTACCCTGCGCGGTTTCGATGTCGTATTCCAGCCGGCGGATCGAGATCGTCTGAGCCTGCACGTCGTAGATGGCGTAGGCGGCACGCCAGTCCCCATCGCGCGGCTGCCCGACACTGCCGACGTTGACGAAGTACTTCACGCCGCGTTGCAGCATGACGTCGGTGCCGCGGGCGGCACGTACGGCGTCGTCTTTTTCAAAAATGCGCGGTACATGCGTGTGGCCGTAGAAGCAGACTTGGGTGAATTGGTAGCTGAAACTGGCCATCGCATCAAAGCGGTTGGTCACATAACCCCAGTTGCCGGGAGAATCGAGCGTGGCGTGGACGATGGTGAAGTCGCGCACCTGGCGCACCAGTTTCAGATCCCGCAGCCACTGGCGCTGCTCCTCGCTGAGCTGTTCGCGCGTCCACAGCAGGGCGTTCTGGGCCAGAGGGTTCAATTCTTCGAGGGAGCTCTCGCTGGCGGCACCTTCATCGTGATTGCCGCGAACCACGGGGCAGCCCAGATCTTGCACGGCCTGCAGGCATTCCACTGGATTGGCCGCATAGCCGACGATGTCTCCGAGGCAGACGTAATTGGAACAACCCTGCTCCTGAGCGTCCCACAGAACGGTCTGAAGGGCTTCAAGGTTGGCGTGGATGTCTCCGAAAATGGCGAATTTCATCGTCTAAGGTTGGCGGCGATTATCGCATCTTCGGGACATGGACAGGGAAATCAAGCATTTCAGCATCAGAAACCTACCGTGATGATGGCTGAGGGGCGACTGGAAAAGCAAACGGGGCGGATCACCCGATCCGCCCCGTCGCTTGATAGAGTCCAACAGCCAGAAGGAACCACTATTTGAAAGTTTTGACTGAACCGTTGACCCGCCTAAATGCCGATGCGGCTGGTCCCATGCCGCAAGTGGCACAACCAGCCAGCTTGATTTAACCTTTTTCACACACATTTTGTTAATTCCCATGAACCTCAAGCTGATCGCCTTCGTCGCCCTTTTCACCGGCCTGTCATCCTCTCTGCGCGCTCAGAGCACTGAAGATATTCCCGGTTCTAAAGATCCAACAGGGCTGAAGCGCTATGAGGGCACACGTACCACATTTTATGAGGAAAAGGCTTTTGAGAGCTACACGCTGCCTTTGGGCAAGCTGACCAAAAAGCCTGGCAATGTGAATCTTTTTGCCAAGAGTCTCACACTGGAGGGGAAGGTCACGAAGGTGACTTATGTCAGCAATGAGCCTGACCGCACGGCGCTGGAGGTCTTCAAAAATTACCAGAACGAACTCGCCGCTGGAGGCTGGGAGACGCTGTGGGAGGGCACGGGCGAGGAGCTTAGCGCCGGTAAAGGTCTGCTGTTCCATTCGCTTTTTGCGAACCGACCCGGCGGCACCTTTGCCATCTGCCACCCCGGTGCTCGCTACCTCGCTGCGAAGAAGGGTGGTGCGCACTTGGCACTCTTCGTCGCGAACTACAAATCGGGAACAGTCACACCGAAGAATTTGCAGCCGCAACCCGGAGTGCCCGTGATCGCGGTTGATCTGATCGAGACGCAGGCCATGGTGGAGAGGATGGTTCTCGTCAAAGCCGAGGAAATGTCCTCTGGTATCATCCAGCAGGGGGCGGTGAACCTGTACGGCTTTCTTTTTGACACTGGCTCCGCCACGCTAAAACCGGAGTCCGACGCCACGCTCGAAGAAGTGGCTAAACTGTTGAAGTCCGACCCCGCTCTGCGCTTGCTCGTCGTCGGCCATACAGACACCGTGGGCAAGTTTGAAGGTAACATAGAGCTTTCCCAAAATCGTGCAGCGTCCGTGGTCGCCGCGCTGAGCAAGAGGCTGCCCTCGGCAGCCTCAAGGCTCACGCCCTGCGGTGTCGGCTACCAGTGCCCGATCGCCAGCAACAGCAGCGAAGAAGGCCGTGCGAAGAACCGCCGTGTCGCACTGGTGAAAGTGGAGAATTGATGCCTCTGACACCACGCAGTCACTCAATCCTCATGGATCCGCTCTCTCGTAATAGCGGAACTCCAGATCTTCAAACTGGCCGACCACCTCCTTAAGACGGAAAAGGTGCTCGAAAGTCGGAAGCAAGACGTCGCCTTCGTATTCTTGGGTGATGAAGGTGAGATAGAGTCCATCACAGTGGGGCAGGAGTTCCTCGAACACGCGTGCACCACCGATGACAAAGACGGTTTCGGCATCACCGCACACCTGCGGCAGTTCGGCGGCGCTCCGAATGACGGTGACCCCTTCGCGTGGTGCCATCGTGTGGCTTAAAACAATATTCTGTCGGCCGGGCAGCGGCCTGCCGATGGAGTCAAACGTCGCACGCCCCATGAGGATGGGGTGGCCGAGCGTCGTACGCTTGAAAAACTTCAAGTCCTCCGGAAAGTGCCAGGGCAGTTTGCCCTCACGTCCGATGACACGGTTGCTGGACATGGCGACAATGGCGATGAGGCGCATGACAGGGATGACGAAACCAGAGTGTCGTCTGCGAATATTTACCAGAGGTCGATCGGCTGATGGGGTTCAGGGCGGATGATCTCCGTCTCAGGGATGGACTCGGTAAAGCGGCGAGTGAACCACATCTGCGCGGGCTCTTCGCCGTGGACGAGCAGGAGCTTCTTGGGCTTCACTTTCTCGATGTATTCGGCAATCTGCTCACGTGAAGCGTGGGCGCTGAGATCGAAGCTCTCGATACGGGCGTTCAGGGCCACGGCAGGCATGTCTTTGGCGAGTTTGATCATCGTGCCGGGTGCGGCATTGCGGATCTTGTAGCCGGGGGAATCGGGGTCGGTGTAGCCGACGAAGCAGACGGTGTTGCGCGGGTTATCGAGGAATTTTTGAGCGAAGGTGTTGGAGACGGTGTGCTCCGTCATCATGCCGCTGGAGAGCGCGTAAAGTGAGCGCGGGCTGGAAACCAGTTCCACGCGCTTCTTGCTCTTGCGCGGGACGAGCATCTTCATGTCTTCCAGCAGGCGGAAGCCTGGATAGCTGCGGCGGCTGCGGGAGGCGTAGTGGTCATAGAGGACGGTGATCTTGGTGCTCAGTCCGCCGATGTAGAGCGGCATTTCGGGGATGAGACCTTCCTGATGCAGTTCATGCAGCATGAGCATGACCTCCTGCGTTTTGCCGAGGGCAAAGACTGGGATCATGACGGCACCACCTGCTTCATGGGTTTCGCGGATCACGCTGGCGAGGCGTTCTTTTTCTCCTTTGCGGGAAAAGCCTTCCGGGCGTGCATAATCGCCACGAGTCGTCTCGGCGATCATCACGTCGATGCCGCTGGTGGGGAAATCGGCGGCGCGGCAGATCGTCTGCGCCTCGAAATTCACATCGCCAGTGTAGAACAGGGTATTGCTGCCTTCACGGACCAGGACGCCGGTGGAACCGAGGATGTGGCCGGCATCGAACATCGTGGCTTCCAGATTCGTGTCCGGAATTTCAAACGGGCGGTCGATGTCGCGGTAGATCCACTTGGCGCGGATGTCATCAAGCTCACGGTGGGTGAAGAGCGGATACTCGCTGATGCTCTCCTCCTCGCGCTGCTTCGTCATCACGTTGACGGAGTTGTGGAGCATTGCGGACGCCAGCTCCCCGGTGATTTCTGTCATCAGCACCGGCGTGTTCGGCTGCTTGCGCTGGAGCACAGGCATGGAGCCGATGTGATCGTGATGCGCATGAGTGATGATCACTGCGTTGGCCGACTTGTGCGGCAGAGGGCCGAAATCCGGCAGGGCATCGTTGCCTGCGCGTTTCGGGTGCATGCCGGAATCCAGCACAACACGATGAGCCCCGGCTTCGAGGAGGTAGGAATTGGCACCGATCTCACGTCGGCGGGTCAGGTTGCGAAAGCGCATTCAGTATTTTTTTGGAAGGGGAGGGTGACACTAGGGGCTAGCCAGTGTTCCACAAGGAGAACTTCACCCTTCAACCCCGCCTGTGGCCGGCGATGCGCGCAAACAAGGTCGAGGCGACGATCATAGCAGCGGGAATCGTAGGAGGGCACCAGATCAAGCTGGACTGAAAGGCGAGAAAGCAGACGACCAGCGCCGCGAAGACGCAAAGCAGCCCTCGCAGGATGGACTTGGTGCGGGGGACGTAAAACACCAGCCAGGCCCCCACCAGTCCGGCAACAATCCAGGTGATCCATTGCGCCCAGTCCGGCAGCAGCCGCAGGCGCGGCATGGCGAGTACCTGCGCGAGCGCTTGGGCATTGAGGCGTGCCAGCCCGCCTTGGGCGTCATTATCGGTTCCAATCACGATCACCTTGTCACCTGAGAGATTGGCCTTGTCCTGCGGGGACAGGGCATCGGCCAGTTCCGAGGTCATCAGATTCAGTGCATCCACTTCGTGAACTGGCTGCTTCGCGTTAACGACGAATTCACCGGCAGCAGAAAGCGGCACGAAAGCGCCATTTGAGAGATAGGCACCTGCCCCAGGGCCAAGTAGCAGGCGCTGGGTGGCATATGGCGTCTGAGTGAAACGTGCCAGTGACTGGGCCAAGACGGTGGGCAGCAGGCGGCCGCTTTCCTGCACGGTATAAGGCAGTTTGCCGGCGTCATTCGAGTCCAGCGGGACGGAAATGCCAATTTCAGCCTGGCGGCGGAT
>NCCR01000129.1:21278-31555 GCA_002279765.1 Verrucomicrobia bacterium 12-59-8
GGCGGATTAGGTCATCTGGCGCAGCGATCAAGGCCCCCAAAGGAGGAACTGATCCAATATCCCCCTGCACTTTTTGAAACTGTGGCAGCGAGCTTTCTAGGCCGCCCAGAAATGCCGACGCATCACGGTTGGCGGCAAGCTGGCCCTCAACGCCCAGAACGGTGCTTGGAAAGGGCACCAAGGCCTGCGCTGCTTCATTCACGAACTCCGGCGAAGGTCGGCCCCAGAACAAAGTTTCGGGAATCACGACCACCGCAGGATTGTAGGCCTGCAGGCCTTTCAGGACCATCTGCCAGTCGAGTGGGCGCGGCGGCCAGCCGGCATATTCTGCCCTGTCGGACGCGCGCATCTTCACCAAGACAACCGGTGCAGCAGTGACCGCGTGGTCATCGACCAAAACAAAACGATCCCGCGCGTTGGCGACGAGAAAGTCGAGAAACAGCTCATCCACACGCTGGAACCGTCCTGCGTGATGTTCGCCATCCAGCCAGCAGCCGAGGCTGCTGAGCAGGAGGACGAGAATCAGGGCTCGGATCATGGCAGGCAGAGCCCGGCGGATCGCTCCCGGTTAAGGTGCTGGCGTCTCGGCCGGAGCCGGAATGTCAGTGGTTTCGCGCTTGTCGGCGGCAAATTTCAGACGCTTGTTTTCTTCGTCGTGGGAGACCTTGACGATGTCACCTTCGCGGATGTCGCCACGCAGGAGATGCTCGGCCAGCGGGTCTTCGATGTTTTTCTCCACCGCACGACGCATCGGACGCGCGCCATACTGCGGATCAAAGCCCTCTTTCATGAGGAACTCGCGGGCGCTGTCATCAAGAGTGATGTGGATGTTCTTCTTCTTGAGGCGGAGAACCACTTTGCTGACTTCGAGATCGACGATCTTGTTGAGCTGCTCCTTCTCAAGCATGCGGAAGATGACGATGTCGTCGAGGCGGTTGAGGAACTCGGGCTTGAAGAACTTCTTCGCGGCTTCGGTGATCTTGCCTTTGATGCCGACGTTGTCGGCGGAATCTTCCTGCATGGCCATGAAGCCGAGGCTGGTCTGGCGTTTGATCTGCTCCGCACCCACATTGGAGGTGAGGATGACGATGGTGTTTCGGAAGTCGATCTTGCGGCCGAAGTTGTCGGTGACCTGTCCTTCTTCGAGAATCTGCAGCAGCAGATGCATGACATCCGGGTGCGCTTTTTCGACTTCGTCGAACAGGATGACGGAGTAGGGGCGACGGCGCACGGCTTCGGAAAGCTGGCCGCCTTCTTCATAACCGACGTATCCCGGAGGCGCACCGATTAGACGGCTGGCGGTGTGCTTCTCCATGTACTCGGACATGTCGATCTGGATCAGCGCCTCGGCGGTGCCGAACATGAACTCGGCGAGGTTTTTCGCGAGGAAGGACTTGCCGACGCCGGTCGGGCCGAGGAAGAGGAAGGAGCCGATGGGGCGGCGCGGGTCCTTCAAGTCGGCGCGGGAACGGCGCAGGGCCTTGCTGATGGCGATAACGGCTTCGTCCTGGCCGATGACCTTGCCCTTGAGCTCGGTTTCCATCTTGAGGAGTTTCTCAGCTTCGGCCTGCTCCATGCGTTGTAGCGGGACGCCGGTCCATTTTGACACAACGGACATGATGTCCTCTTCAGTGACATCGACAATGCGCTCCTGATTGTTGGAGCGCCAGGTTTCCAGCACGTCATCGAAGCGCTTTTTCGCGTTCTTCTCACGGTCGCGCAGGTGGGCGGCCTTTTCGAAATCCTGCTCCTTGATGGAACCTTCCTTCTCGACGCGGATCTCCTCGATCTCGGCTTCGATGACCTTGAGTTCAGGCGGGCGGGTCATGGCGGCGATGCGCGCCTTGGAGCCAGCTTCGTCCATGATGTCGATGGCCTTGTCGGGCAGGAAACGGGCAGGCAGGTAGCGTGAGCTGAGATTCACGGCGGACCGGAGAGCGTCCTCGCTGTACTTGGCCTTGTGGTGAATCTCGTATTTGCCACGAAGGCCAAAGAGAATCTTGATGGCGTCCTCGACGGAGGGCTCCTCGATTTTCACGCTCTGGAAGCGGCGTTCGAGGGCGGAGTCCTTCTCGATGTATTTGCGGTATTCATTCAGCGTGGTGGCGCCGACGCATTGCAGTTCGCCACGGCTGAGCGCGGGTTTGATGATGTTGCTGGCATCCATCGCACCTTCAGCGCCACCGGCACCGACGATGGTGTGCAACTCGTCGATGAAGAGAATGACGTTCTTGTTGCGGCGGATTTCATCCATGACCGCCTTGATGCGTTCCTCAAACTGGCCGCGATACTTGGTGCCCGCGACCATCAGGGCGAGATCGAGGGTGATGACTTTCTTGTCGCGCAGGATTTCAGGCACGTTGCCA
Source organism: Verrucomicrobia bacterium 12-59-8 (assembly GCA_002279765.1). The sequence goes on from NCCR01000129.1 coordinate 23,645, forward strand.
GCGGCAATCTCCTGGGCCAGTCCTTCGACGATGGCGGTCTTGCCGACACCGGCTTCGCCGATGAGCACCGGGTTGTTCTTGGTGCGGCGGCAAAGGATCTGGATGACGCGGGCGATTTCTTCCGAGCGGCCGATGACGGGGTCCATCTCGCCCTTGATGGCGAGTTCGGTGAGATCGCGGCCAAAGGCTTTGAGCGCCGGGGTCTTCTCGTTCTTCTTCTTGTCGCCAGCAGGTGTGTTGCCGGTGGGGTTGACGGGTTCGCTTTCCTCCTCTTCCTCTTCGTTCTGGGAGGAGAAGTTGGGATCGAGTTCCTTGAGGATTTCGCTGCGCGCCTTGTCGAGGTTCACGTCGAGATTGCGCAGCACCTGGGCGGCAACGCCTTCACCTTCGCGGAGGAGACCGAGAAGGATGTGCTCTGTGCCGACATAGCTGTGGTTGAGCGCCTTGGCTTCCTTCGAGGCTAGGGCGAGCACCTTCTTCACCCTCGGGGTGTAGGGAATGTTGCCGACCATCTTTGTCTCGGGGCCGGAGCCTACCTGCTGCTCGACCTGCATGCGCACAGTTTCGAGGTCGAGGCCGAGCTTGGTCAAAACGTTCACAGCGACTCCCTGGCCGAGTTTGATCAGGCCAAGCAGGAGATGCTCCGTGCCGACGTAATTGTGGTTGAAGCGGTCGGCCTCCTTGCGGGCAAGGGCCAGAACCTGTTGGGCGCGTGGGGTGAAATTATTCATCATTGTGGGTGGAGGTAGTACCTCCGTTGTTAGATTGTGATGGTGGAAAACTACCCGGGCCGTCGATGGATTGCAACCGTGCTCGGGTTAAATCAGCGCGCATGCTGTCGCGTTCTTCAGGGGACAATTCACGCGCAGCATTGAGCTGCAGATGCGCAGGTTGAATTTCAAGCAAAAGCATGTCGATCAGGCTGCGGTCACAGTTGCCGACAAGGTCGAGATCTGCACCGAGACGCAGCATGGAAAGCAGGTTCAATGCCTCTTTCGAGGTAAGGATGTGAGCATACCGCAGAATGGCAAACGCACGCCCGATCTGGTCGCGCAGCATGGTTTGGTGGTCCTCCTTGAGCTTGGCGCGGGCGGTCACTTCAGAGCGGACGACGCCTTCGATGACTTTTTCGATTTGGGCGATGATTTCCGGCTCCGCCTCACCCAGTGTGTGCTGGTTGGAGATCTGGAACAGGTTGCCGAGCGCTTCAGTGCCTTCGCCGTAGAGGCCGCGCACGGCCAAGCCGATCTTGCCGATGGCCTTGATCACCGGGTTGATCTGCTCGGTGAGCACTAGCGCAGGGAGGTGCAGCATGACGGAGGCTCGCATGCCGGTGCCGAGATTGGTGGGGCAGGCGGTGAGGTAGCCTAGTTTGGGGTCAAACGCATAGGGCAGCAGGCCTTCCAGCTCTGTGTCCACGCGGTCCACCACTTCAAAGGCGCTGGTGAGGTTCAAACCGGGACGAATGCCCTGGATGCGGAAATGATCCTCCTCATTGATCATGATGGAGATGCTCTGCTTGCGGTCCACGACCACGGCGCAGCCGGAGGAACGCGCCGCATGCTCACGGCTGACGAGATGGCGCTCCACGAGCACCTGTTTGCGGATCTTGCTGAGTTCAGTGTAGTCCTCGCTGTAGCCGTCCCGCATTTCGGGCAGCTCTTCCACCACCGGACGTGCGCGTTCGAGCAGCTCGATGCGCTGGCGTTCCTGGCTGAAGCCGGGAAAAGGGTAGCCACGGAGGTTGCGAGCAAGACGTACGCGCGAGGTCATGACGACATCGGAGTGCGGCCCCGCGCCTTTCATCCAGTCGGCGGGGTTCTTGATCAGGGTGGCGAAACGCATCATGAGATTACGAAATTGGACTGTATAGCAAGGATACGCGTTGAATGAAGCGGTAGGATGATTTCACCTGCTGCATCCTTCATTTGGAGGCCTTGGGCTGGAGACTTTCGATCTCGGATTTCAAGCGGGCCGCGTCCTCGTAGCGTTCTTCGCGCACGGCCAGATCCAGCTCGGCGCGGAGTTGGGCAATGTCGGGCAGGGGCGGCGGCGGGGGGGCTTCGGGTGCAGGTGGAGCGGTTGCGGCCGCTTCCTTCACGATGGCAGTTCGCTGCCGGGGCAGCATTTGCGGTGCCAAGGCGCTGATGTGGCTCGGGCGCTTGCCGACGTGTCGGGTGCCCTTGTGCATGTTGCGCAGGAGGCCGTCCAATCCATCACGGAAGGCGGCATAACATTCCGGGCAGCCCATGCGGCCAATTTTTTTCAACTGGGACGCGGTGAAGCCGCAAGCATCGCAGACGATCTCCATGGAGTCCGACTCGCTACGGTGGGAGGGGCTCAGAAATGCTTCCGCAAGACCGAAGCCGGTCTCCTCGGTCACGCCTTTGGCCTTCGAGCAGGTCTCGCACAGATTCACCGTGGTCATTTGACCGTTGATGATCTGGGTGAGGAACACGGTGGCCTCATTTTCGCAAACGTCGCATTTCATGGAATTAATCGTGCATGCATTCATGCCACACAGGTGATACGAACGGCAGCACGTACTGGTTATGACAGGTATTCGCGCCCGTCAACCAATGCCCTGAGCCGACAGCCATTCGTCGAGCTCCGCCTGCAACTGCGGATGCTTCGCAAAGCTGTAGTGAAAAGTCCGAAAACCCAGCCGTGCGGCGGTGGCGATGTTTGCTTCCAGGTCGTCGATGTAAAACGTGCGTGCGGGATCGAGATCCAACTGCGCGGCGGTTTTGTGGAAGATCTCCTCGCCTGGCTTCGCGCACCGTGCGGTATGCGAATATACGCCGTTCTGGAAGTGCTGGAAGATTGGGAACTCGCGCAGAAAGTAGGCTTTGTGCAGTTCGTTGGTGTTCGAGAGCAGATGCATCGGCAGCCTGCCAGCCAGCGCGTTGAGCGTCGCGTGCATGGGCTCATTCTGCGCAAATATCTCGCACCAGATCGCTTCAAATTCCTGCGACGTGCCACGAAAACCGGTCAGCGCCATGCCCTGCCGCACGAACTCCGCATCGTCGATGTCACCCACTTCATAGGGGACTTTGATGTCATCGAACAACGTCAGCACCGTCTCTGCCGGATGATCGCATTGCTGCGCTAGCCGCCGGGCGGCGACGCTGAAGTCGAAATCGATGAGAACTTTGCCGACGTCGGAGAGGATGGCGGGCTGGGGCATGGCTTTTCTAGGCTAGGCGCGCAGGAGACAGGCGAGGGCCAGATTATTTCATCAGCTCAGCGAGCTTCGGGCCGATCGCATCGGCCCAGATCTGGCAGCCGGCGGCGGAGTGGTGCAGGAAGTCGGGCATGATTTCCTTGGTGAGCGCACCTTCCGGCTGTGGAAATTTGCCGCCGATATCGAGGTAGAAGATGTTTTTGCCATCGTCGAGCTTCGAGATGATCGCGTTGACCTGCTTGAGCTTGTCGTTCGAGGCGCCGAGTTTGCCCGTGGGTTTGTCGCCACGAGGAAAGACGGCCAGTAGGAGGATTTTTGCCTGCGGCTGCTTGGCGCGGATGGTTTCGACAATGACGGTGACACCCTTGGCAATGCCTTCGGGGGTATCCGCGCCGACGTTGTTTGTGCCGATCATGAGCACGGCGGCCTTGGGCTTGATGACGTCGAGTTCGCCGTTCTGAATGCGCCACAGCACATGCTGCGTGCGGTCACCGCCAATGCCGAAGTTCGCAGGTGTGTATGCGGCGAAGGCTTTCGCCCAGACTTCTTTGCCGTTGCCAGCCCAGCCAGCAGTGATCGAGTCACCGAGGAACACGAGCTGCGCCTTGCCTTCTTTGGCGATGCCCACGAATTTTTCATGCGAAGCGATGAAGCCGGGGTTGATCTTGCCATCCTTGCCGTACTTCTCCGCAGGCACATCAGGTGGCTGCGGTGGCATGAAGACCACAGGAGCGGTTGGCTTGACGGCAGGAGCCGTGGTCTGCGCCTGAAGGGCGGCGGTGATGAACAGAAGGAAGGAGAATACGAATGGCGTGATTTTCATGCGCGCGAATTCTGGAGGGTTGGCGGCAGGGAGGCAATACGAAAGAGCAGGCAACTAGCCGCGTTATTGCCATGGCGCGGTGCCAGCCTCTCCCAGCCCCTGCACCGCAGACTCCTGGCTGCATGTGTTTTTCCTTCACCAAGGATTGACGCGATCTGCCAGTTCTGACTAGCATGACTGGGAATCCCCTAAATACAACCAACCACAACCACACAATATTATGCCAAGCAATCATGGTGTCGCTTACATGGGTACCGGAAAGGTAGAAGTTCAAAGCATTGATTTCCCCAAACTGGAGCTGCGCGAACAAAAGCGTAAATGCCATCACGGAGTCATTCTCAAAGTCGTCAGCACGAACATTTGCGGCTCCGACCAGCACATGGTGCGTGGCCGTACCACCGCAGAGAAGGGGCTGATCCTCGGCCATGAAATCACGGGCGAAGTGATCGAGACGGGCCGCGACGTTGAGTTCATCAAGAAAGGCGACATTGTGAGCGTGCCTTTCAACATCGCCTGTGGTCGCTGCACCAACTGCAAAGAAGGCAAGACTGGCATCTGTCTGAGCGTGAACCCTGCGCGCCCCGGTGCGGCGTATGGTTACGTGGACATGGGTGGCTGGGTCGGTGGTCAGGCGGAGTACGTGATGGTCCCCTATGCGGACTTCAATCTGTTGAAGTTCCCGGATCGCGATCAGGCGATGGCCAAGATTAAAGACCTCACTCTCCTCTCGGACATTTTCCCCACCGGCTACCATGGTGCGGTCACTGCAGGGGTGGGACCTGGCGCAACCGTTTACATTGCCGGAGCCGGCCCCGTCGGTCTTGCCTGTGCAGCTTCCTGCCATCTGCTCGGTGCTGCGGTTGTCATCGTCGGTGATTTGAACAAGGAGCGCCTTGCCCAGGCCCGCCGTTTCGGCTGTGAAACGGTGGACGTTTCGCTCTCTGCCTCCATTCAGGATCAGATCGAAAACATCCTTGGCGTGCCGGAAGTGGATTGCGCCGTGGATTGCGTCGGCTTTGAGGCACGTGGCTGCGGCCACAACCACAGCAAGGAAGTGCCTGCGCAGGTGCTCAACAGCGTCATGGAAATCACCAAGGCGGGCGGTGCCATCGGCATTCCCGGACTCTACGTCACGGGTGATCCGGGCGCGGTCGATGAAGCGGCAAAGGTGGGCGCTCTGTCCATCCGCATCGGTCTTGGCTGGGCCAAGAGCCACACCTTCGTCACCGGCCAGTGCCCGGTCATGCGCTACCATCGCCGCCTCATGATGGCGATCTTGCACGACAAGATCAAAATCGCCAAGGCGACCAATGTGCAGGTGATCTCGCTGAAGGGGGCACCCAAGGGCTACGTGGACTTCGACAAGGGTGCGGCGCGGAAGTACGTCATCGATCCGCATGGCATGATCAAAGCCTGATCGATTTCAGAAGCCAGTCTGCGAAGCCCTCCCGCTGCAAAGCCGGAGGGCTTTTCATTTCTCCACAGGGACCCATGAGGCCTCTTTTATTACAGCGTTTGAATGAACCGGTCCGCCTCGGCGATGGAGTGGTTCATCTGGTCGAGCAGGCGCTGGATGTCTCCCTGGATGCTGTCCGCCGTGCCGCGCAGCGAGCCGATGGCGGCTGCGTTGAGGTTGTGCTTCAGGTAGAGCACCTGATCGTGGAACTGGTGCAGTACGGGGTCCATCGTGGCTTCCGCAGCGTGCAGGGAGCGTGAGAGCGGTTCAAACCGGCTGCGGGTGTCCGCCAGTTTGCGGCGGCTGTCGGCGGCGAGGCTGGCATTCTCATACTGACGGATCTCGACCTCCCATTCGCGGAAGAGATCCCGCGCCACCGTGTCCACCTCGCGGATCTGGCTGCGCACACGGTTTGCCTGCGACTCGCAGTCTTCATACTCGCCTTTGAAGCGGTTGTAGGCAGATTCGAGATTGCCGCCATTGTAGTTGGTCAGCTTTTTGAGCTGAGTCAGCGCATCTTGAAACTGTTTTCCGGCATCCTTCTGCTCGCCACGGGCTTTTTTGACCGCGCTCTTGAGCAGGTCACGCTTCTCGTAGCCCAGCTTTTCCCAGGCGGCGTAATAGACGGTGTTGCAGGCAGCGAGAGTAACCGCCAGCCCAAGGAGGAAAAGCCGGGAGCGCATGCGGATTCAGCCCACGAATTTCAGAGTGCCAACCTGACCAGCGGCCATCGCGGCGTGCTGGGCGTCAGTGCAGGCGGAATTGGTCGGTGCATCAGCCGGGGCTTCGTTCTTTTCGAGCAGGCTGTTCTCAGTCATCCAGGCTTCCACCTCGGCGCCGCTGATGTCAGCAAGCATGGTGCCGTTGATTTCCACGCAGGGGGACAGCGGCTGGCCGCTCTTTTGTTCCATTTCCCAGCGGAATGCCGGGTTTTTGATGATGTCCTTCTCCTCGAATGGGAGATCATACTTGCGGAAGATGGCGCGGACGCCTTCGCTCCAGCCGCAGTAGGTTTTCAGGTAGGCGGTGATTTTGGGTGTTTGCATAGCGCGTTGGGTTACGTCCTTAGCCTAGCGGGCGATGCAGGGAATGCAAATGGGCTGTCACGGCGGAAGCGCGAGGGCGGCTCCTCACAACGTCATGCTTTCGAGCGGTGTCTCCCGCCAGGTGTCCGACTCGTTGATGACGAGATGAAGTGTCGTCATGACGGTATGGGCGGTGTAGGGTTTGTGGAGGAAGTGCCTGACGCCCATCTCGGCTACTTTAGCCGGACCGCCCATGTGGGAGACGCCGCTGGCCGCGATGATTTTTACATCGGGGTTGATGCACTGGAGCATCTGGATGGTGGCCGGTCCATCCATGACGGGCATCATCATGTCGGTCAGAACGACGGCGATTTCCGCAGTGTGCTGGGTGTAGAGCGCCACTGCCTCCGCGCCATTGGCGGCCACCAGCGTACGGTAGTCCAGCGCCTCCAAGGTCTGCCGTGTGGTCGTGCGGATGGCCTCCTCATCATCCACGATCAGGATTAGCTCGCCCTTGCCAAGCGGCATCGGCCGTTCGTCTGCTGGCGGTGGTTTGATGCAACTGCCAGAGTTCGGAACGGCGGGAAGGCAGATGGTGAAGATGGTTTCCTGGTTCGGCTCACTGGAGACCGTGACGAATCCACCGTGGCTCTTGGTGATGCTCAGCACCGTGGACAGACCGAGGCCGGTGCCCTTGCCAATCTCCTTGGTGGTGAAGAAGGGGTCGAAAATCTTGTCCAGCACCTCTGGTGGAATACCGGTGCCGGTATCACTCACGCTGAGCGTCACATAGGGGCCTGGATTTGCGTCCATTTGAACGGCTGCTGCGGCCTCATCCAGAACGACACAGCCTGCAGTGATGGTCAGCCTTCCTCCCTCTGGCATGGCATCACGCGCATTCACGCACAGATTGAGCAGGATCTGATGCAGCTGCGTGGCATCTCCCAGGAATGAAGGCATGTCGTCAGGCAGGTTCCTGACAAAGTCAATGTTCTTGGGGAAGGTGTCCTGGACGAAGTGCTGGATGTCCTTGATGAGCGGTCCGGCGCGCAATTCTGTGCGTTTGCCTTCCACTCCACGCGCAAACGTGAGTATCTGCCGCACCAGGTCCGCGCCGCGCTTGGCGCTGCATTCAATGCTGCCCAGGATGGAGAGCGTACGTTCATTCGTGTGGGTGAGGCGCAGCAGCTCAATCGACATGATGATGGGCGTGAGCACATTGTTAAGATCGTGGGCTATTCCGCCTGCCAGTGTGCCCACGCTTTCAATGCGCTGTGCTCGCAGAAACTGCTGCTCCAGCTTTTTCTTTTCGGTGATGTCGGTCACGACGCCGAGGAAGCCGGTGATCTCGCCGTTATCGTCCAGCATGGACGTCATGCTCAGGGAGACGGCTACGCGGCTGCCATCCTTCCGCACATAGGCG
>NCCR01000130.1 GCA_002279765.1 Verrucomicrobia bacterium 12-59-8
ATACTCCGCGTGCGACCAGCACAACGGCATGGCCGCGCCTGTGGGCTGACCTCGCTTCATGTTTCGGTCCGGTAAATCATCGGCGTCCCAGAGTTGTTCCGGTAACATGCCGCCCTCGTTGGCGAAGTTTTCCATCGCTTCGATGAACGGCAACGGATCGCGTGCGGCAGCCAGTTCATAGTGACCACGTTCGCCTGTAAGAATCGGCCAGCAGCGACCAACACCCGTCCCATCATAGGCGCTGCCATCGGATTTCTCGCCGTAGCCATCGTGATTGTAGCGCCGCCAGCTCGGGCCTTGTGGCAATTCGCGTTTGAGCACCTGGTCAATCACCGCAATGGAATCCAGGATGAGCGGATCTTCCGCAGCACGAACTCCCAGCCGGACAAGGTGGATAAAATCACCGCCCACGATGTTCCGTGCTTTATGCTTGCCACCACCGTTGGCGATAAACATCTCCCCGTGATCTGGGTCAGGTGCAGCCACTGGCTGTTTTGGATCGGCGGGCGTGATGCGGACGTAGTGTCGTGGTTTGCCCGGCACGAGTTCGCCGAGACTGGTGACCATCCATTCCTCCAGATGCGCTGAAAGCCAATCCGAGTAATCGAGCAGGAAGTCCGTCGCGAGTTTGTCCTTCCTGCCACGCGCAAATTCCGCTGCGCACACCACGCTTGCGATGATGGTCGCCAGTGTCGAAGGCGAATACCCGGAATTCTCCTCCCAACGTTCCTGTGTCGTCACGGGTCCGTTCAGGATCAAATAGCGAACCGCCCGCGACACCAGCGTCCATGGATCAAAGTCCCGGAGTGCCCCAGCCCGCTGCAATCGCCACGCGAGCAGGATCGGCACGGCTACTTCATCCAGTTGAATTCCTTTCCAGTAAGCCTCGCCGCTGATCGAACTGTTTTGTGGCAGGCTGCCATCGGCTTTCTGCACGCACGCCAGCCAGATCAGCGCGCGCAGCGGCGACTCCGTATGCCCACAGGCCAGCAGCGCCGTGGCGGTCTGCACCATGTCGCGTGTCCAGACCAGATGATACCCGCCGCGATCCATATCATTCTTCGTATCGCCCCAGGGAATGCTCAACGATGCCACGAACGCACCTTGGAAAATTTTGTCTTCGTGCGCGAGCAAGAGGCATTGGCTCAAGCGCATCATGGCACCGCCGTCCTTGGTGTGAGCGCTCAAATCAACCTTAGGGCGAGCACGTTGCCATTGACTGACATACTTCTCGCGCTGGTGGGCGAAAGGAGTGGCGAACGCTTGCAGAAGGTGGGCGCAAGCGCTGTGCGGAGTGTGCCCGAAGCCCACACCCAGGGTGAATTGCATTCCTTCTGATAAATCAATCTCCCCGATCAACGCGATGTTGCCGTCCACAGCCTCGTTGAATTCCCAATCCATTTTGAAGTTCTGCAAGTCCTGCCAGCCATCGCTGAAACCCACATAGCCAACGGAGCGCCGCATGAAATCAGGCGTGCAGCCAAACGACAGATCAATGTCCTCGCGTTGCGCCTCGATGAGCTTTCTACCACCCACGCCACATAGGTGAGCCGAGTTGTTCTTGCCCGTGCCCTTCATGTGCGGGGCGAGCAGTGCATAGAGTCGCAGCTTGCCATGCAGCTTCTCGTCCAGAATTTCCAGCCTCGTGTGCATCAACAAAACCGAGGAGTGCGGGTCAACGACGATTTCTTTGATGAGCCGATAGCGGCCCTCGCGGTCGGAGTTAGTCAGCCGATATAACAACGCATTTTGCTCCGGGTATTCCGTCTCGTGAACCAAGTCGCACTTCTCCTCGTGGCAGAAGGTCTCGCCGTCTGTGATGAGAAACTGCAAGTCGCGAGTGTTGGGCGAATCCACATGAGGAAAGTAAATTTCGTTGATGATGCCGTGACTGAGCGTGAACCAGACGCAGGATGCGTTGTGATAGGCAGTGCCAATGCCATCCTTGGCGCTGGAGGTCCAGCGCGGCTCAATTCCTGGCGCACCAAAGGCCAGGCTTTGTGCGGGCGTATTCATTTTCGATCCGGTTGCTCCCTTTCTGGCCGAGCCTCGTCATGGTTTGTTGGCGCTTTACGATCAGGCTGCGAATGGCCGCCGCCACAGCAGCCACCACCGTTGCGCATCATGAAAAAAAACATTAGGCCGATAGCGGCCAGGGGTAGCAGTGAAGTCCAGTCCATAAAATGATCCTTTCGTTATAGGGTTAGGCTCAATTAGCGCGGTGCTCACATGTAAGGACAGTGAATGCCCACGGCTTCCCACAGCTTATGCGGCAGCGGGGCGAGGATGAGGGCGAGGATGGCGAAAGCCGCGTAGCCCAGGCAGCGGCGCGATGGCGACAGCGGTGTCAAATCGTCCAGCGGCGGCGCAGCACGGCCCGCAATGAAAAAGACGATGAGCGCCCACGTCAGCAGCCCCGGCCACACGAATAGCCCGAGCAGCAGCAGCGTCCACATGGCGACACTGCCAATGGTATCGCCTGCGCGGCGTCCGAACATTGCATGGGCGATGTGACCGCCATCAAGCTGGCCGATGGGGAGCAGATTGAGCGCCGTAACCATGAGGCCAAGCCAGCCGGCAAAGGCCAGCGGACTGAGTTGCAGCACATGACCATCGAGCAGCTCAGTGCCGAGCGAGAGTTTTGCCAGAAAGGCGAGCAGTACCGACGAGCCGATGGAAGTACCGCCATGCATCATGCCTGCCACCGGTTCAGCAACGGCCACGATGACTGACGAGCGCAACCCGATCAACAGTGCCGGGATGGCGATGGCAAGCCCAGCCAGCGGCCCGGCGACAGCAACATCGAAGAGCGCGCGGCGATTCTCCGCAGGGGAACGCATCTCAATGAAAGCGCCGAACGTGCCCAGCGCGAACGGCACCGGAATAAAGTAAGGCAGCGAGACACGGATGCGATGATGCCGCGCCATGAAGTAGTGCCCCAATTCGTGAACGAGGAGAATCAACATCAACCCGAGTGCGTAAGGCAGACCAACAGCGAATCGTCCCGGCTCGCGGAGCAAATCAACGCCTTGGTGCGCCGCTCCTGCCCAGGTGGTGGTGGCAATGGTGAGAGCAAACAACAACCCATTCACCCACGGCCTCGCGCGCTGCTCCGTCACAGCCCTCTCGACTGGCTCGGGCGCAAGCAGGATCGCTGCGCCGAACTGCTCATCAGACTGTAGCAGCGGGGTGGAGTTGGCACCGAGCGCGTGCTTGAGTTTGGCGTAAACAGAGGCGGCTGGCTCACGCAGCCGACCACGAAAAACCCGCACGCCGTTGTCTTCCTCGGCGAAACGAACGTCCATCACCTCTTTGACCGCCGCAGGCTGTTCTTCAGCGGCCAAGAGACGCGCAGTAGCCTCCGGCTCACTTTCCTCCGTGGTTCCGATGAGCATTGAGAGCATCCAGAAGCAGAGCAGCAGACCCATCCAAAAGAACATGCCACCGTGCATCATTCCTCCGCCCGGCAGGAGGAAAAGAATGATGAGCGGGAGCAGGATGGCGAGAATCAAAAGGAGCTGCATTCCCGCATCGCGTTTGGCGGTTTGTGCAGCGGGTGTTTCGGAAGTGGTTTTCATGTTATAGAGATTGTTTGATGGAGTCATGGGACACGGACAGAAGCTGCGAGAAGCGTAACCTTCGAGACATAGGCACGGCTAAAGAACGGTTGGTGATAGATGACTTCGACTTTGGCCCCTCGCTTGAGAATCGCGGCGTCCACCACCTGCATGTTCGCCACGAATGTCGTCAGATTGTTCCAAACGAAACTGAGCGGCACGCCTGTATCGGTTTGCAGAATCTCGGCCTCCCGCATCTGAACATTTGTCTTCTGAACGATTCCGGAAATGTGGCGGCCCCTCGGAGTCCTTGCCGTAGCCAGCGAAGGAATACCCACCACAAAGGCGAGAGCTAAAACGAAAATATGGCGGCGCATCATCATGGGATTTTTGTCGTGGTTTCAGCGAGTGCGGCGCATGACCTCAGCTCTCCGCGCTGCGCTTGTGCCATAAGTTTCGATTCGTCCTTCTCAACCGGCCGCGCCCCCTTCATCTCCATCGAGAGGAAGAAGTTCAGCCCCGTGCGGATCACTGCGACCACGCCGAGTTTGCCGATCTGATCCCAATCCGGCGAAATTGCGGTTCCGAGAATGTCAGCCCCAAGTTCAAACTCCAATGCCAACGCGAGATGCCGCGCGAGAATCAGCCGGGTCGTGGTGAACTCAGCCGACTTGCTTGCTGCAAGAGTGCGGATGAGATGCACAATCGCCATGCATACACCAAGCGTCACCAGTCCAGCGCCGAATACCTCAACACCGAGCTTCAACCAACGCACGATGACGATGATGGAGGCTTCAATGGTGTCCGGTGTAAAGTGCATGACCTTTTGATCCGCTTGCTCATCCCACTTCCAACACACGGTTCATGGTTCCAAAATCGTTGGGGACACACTTCGGACAGCCACGATGCGCACTTTCACATCCTGGTTCGCAGCACCATTGGCCGTCCACAATGAACTTGAATTCATGGTGCCCAGCCGGGAGTTTCAAAGAAACCTTCCAGGTGCCCGAATCGTCCTTTATCAGAGGCGTTGTGTCTGGCCGCCAGTCATTGAAAGTGCCGGCTACGAACACGGCTTGCGCCTTGGGCGCGTGGCAGGAGAAATCGACGGGTTTGAGTTCTTCATCTGTGCCTTCGTCATGGGTTTTCATTTTTTTGCGTTGGTTGTGTTGTGTTTTCATATGTCCTGTTCGCGATGCTGCTGGAACCTGGGTGTGATCAGTCAAAAATGGTTCACGGTGACGCTGCCTCCTGCATGATCTTGATCAGTGTGGCCTCTACTTCCCGAGCCACTCCTTCGAGCTGTGGCACATTGAAATTCTCCAACAGGGCCGTTGGCTTCAACGTTGCCAGAATGGTCCTGCCGTCCGCCTCGTAAACGGAAATCCGGCAGGGCAGCGCGGTGGAGACACTCATGTTTTCATCGAGCACCCTCTTCGCCTGCTGCGGCTGGCAGACCTCGAAGATCAGGCATTCATGGTCGAACTCGACGCCCTTCTTCCACATGGACTCCTTGAGATCGTGAATGTGCATGACGCCAAAGTGATTGGCGTCAACGGCAGTCTGCAAAGCCGCCGCGGTTTCACGCACGGTTTTGTTGGTGGGCAAAGTGATCAACATGAGATTGCTTTCCTGGTTTGGAGTTCGCCTTGCAGCAGCACCGGGCGCTGAGTCATTTTTTTGATAGCTTGCCTATGACGACGACCAGCAGAACCACGATGACGATGCCGATCACCGGCAAAACCCAAGCACCTCCGCCCGTCGATCCACCCATCCAGCCGTCCGACCAGCCATGCATCCATCCGTCTGTGTGGTTCTGATTCATGATAAGGTTCCTTTGGGGTGTTGCTTGTTCACATGTCCTTCATCGGGGCCATCGCAGGCGCGGGTGCGGCCATGCCCGCCGCAGGCATCGCAGGCGCGGGCGGCGCGAAGCCAGTGAGGCTTTGGCGCTGCGCGTCGGTGAGAAGCTTGCTCGCGTCGCCCACGGCGCGGATGAAGGCGAGGCGCTCATCGGCGGTGAGCTTGCCAATCTCAGCGAGCTTCGCCTCGATCTTTGCGGCGTCCGGCTGATCGGCAGCGGTGAGCATCCATAATTCCTGCTCGGCCTGCTCTTTCGCGCGATCCGCCGTGCTCTTGGCGAGCAGCGCTTGTTCCTTGGCTTTGTTGAGTCCGGCCGTCTGTTCGGTCGTGAGCGCGATGTGCTGCGGGTGGTCGAGGAAGAAGCCCGTCGCGCCGAGATGGTAAAGGTGCGACGCACCGGGGAAGCCTGGCAGTGCGGACTGTGGCATGGCTGCTGCGCCGCCCATTCCACCCATGCCCATCATTCCGGCCATCTCCATCTTGTCCATCGCCATCATGCCCATGCCACCGCCGCTCATCGGGGCTGCGGGTGCTGCGGCTGGCATTGCGCCACCGCCGCCCATCTTCATCATGTCCATGTCCATCATGCCCATGCCACCGCCAGCAGGCATCGGTGCTGCCGCTGGCATGGCACCACCGCCCATGGGCATCATTTTGTCCATCATGCCCATCATCTTATCCATCATGCCCATCATCCCGCCCATCTTCATCATGTCCATTCCCATGGCCATGCCACCACTGGCCATGGCCGCTGCGGGTGCGGGAGCCGTTGAACTGCCCATGCTCGCCATTGCAGATCCCGTCCCACTTGCCGGGCTGCTCATGCCAGCCATCGGCGCTCCGGCACCGCTCATGCCCGGCATGGCGCTGGCGGTTGTCGGTGCAGGAGCGTTCTTTCCGAGTGAAGATTCAAGTTGGGCGATCTTTGCCTGCAACTCTGAAAGTTTCTGATTGAACGCGGGATCGCTCTTTGCCGCATCCTGCGTGGCTGGGTGGGTGCCAGCGGCGACATGCGCTGCATGGGTGGCTGGATCAACCTTCGGGGTCTGCGCAGACAGACTTGCTGCGCTGATGAAGGCCAGACAGGCTCCGGTCAGTGCAAGAGTCCGCAGCGCGGGTGTGAGTGGGTGAGAGTGTGTTTTCATGGCGAGATGTCGGGGTATTGGGTGTTTGAGCGGCTTACGGGTGAGAATGATGGCGATAACTGGCTGAGAACGCGGTGTGATTCGTGCTGACGTTAGGAAACCTTATCCAGTCCGAACCGAACATGCTCCGCATCGCTTCGGAACCATTGCGCATATATTCAGCAGATGATCGCTACGGTGTGTTTCATGCAAATGACCTGATCCAACGAGGTGATGCCTGGTTGATTGATCCGATCCTGATTGAGATTTCGCTTCGCACTGCACAGCGCCTCGTCACTGTGCAGTGCGTACGTCGAATTCAAAATGTGCCAAGGGGACGCTGACTACTTTTTCGGGGCTTCCTTCTTTTTGTCGCAGCAGGGTGCGCATTTATCGTGGCCGCATTTGGGGCAGCAGTCGCCACCTGGTTTGCAGCAGGAGCCGCAGTCTTTGGTGGCCTTCATCTTGTGACCGTCCTGCGCGAACGCTGGAATGGCGGCAAGAGCCAGGGCGATGAGTGCGAGATGGATTGTCGTTTTCATATGGTATCTTTCTAGTGTGTGTGTGTGTTTGTTTCTGGTTCAGCGAACGGTGGGTTCGCAAATGCAGTTTTCAGCCATGGTCAGCCCTCCTCAGTGCTTGTGGTCAGGCATGTTCTTGTTGGGCATTGGCGAGTAGTCAGGGCCGATTCCCATGTTGTGTGTCTGTAGGAGGGACGGGAGTGCGCGACTCTCACAACTGGAGAGAGTGATGGTGACGTGCGTTGCGGCGCTAAGTGTGACCAGGGCGAGTTTGAGTTTGGATTTCATGATGCGTTGTTTCGTTTGAGGCGTGAACAGATGCGCCGTCTTCATTGGGGTAAACTCCGCCCATGCTCAAACCCCTCAAGCTCAGCAAGAATGGCCGAGGTCAGCGCAAGATCGGCTCAAGACTTCAGATCCTCCAGCAGACTCTCGACGGGGATGTAATGTGAAAGGGAGCCGAACACCCTAGTCGCGCATGACGATCTGTGAGAGACGACTGGCAAGATGAAGCTGCCGCCGAGGGGGGCATCCTTCACGGCCATTACTACATAGTGCTATGGGGTATAACCCTACCATTGATTCAACCAGACCAGCATGTCTGCCCGGTGGTGTATGATCGTGATTAAATCAAAAAGCCGCCAACGGTTGCAACCGCTGGCGGCCAAACTGCGACCCAAAGAGCTTAGTGGCTGGTGCAGTGGTGCATGGTGCCTCCGCAGGTGGCGCAAACGTGCTGCGTGAATGTCCCGGTCTTCACCCAAGCGATGACTTTGTTCTCACAATCTGGGCAGCTCATGCGACTCGCAGATTTCAGGGTGACAAAGCCGCCCTTCATGCCAGCCGCACCGACTCCTGACGTGGCGGGAGCCTTGAAGTAAACGGTGCCGCACTTGCTGCAACTCACCGCACTTGTGGGCGTGGATGAGGATGAGGGGGCTTGGCAGGATGTCATCAGACTGGCGATGCCAAGGCTGCCGACCATCAGGAGTATCTTCATTAATGTTTTCATATGCTGTAGTGTGTCTCTTGTGTGTTGTTTGTTGTAGTTGCCGGTGGTTGGTCCGGAATTGGGTTCGCCATAGGCGAAAGGGGGGGCGTTTGGAGGTCGGTGACGGCTTCTTCGCAAAGTACATGGATGGCGTCTTGCGCCAACGAGGCCATGCCATGAAGAACCTTGAGCGTGGTGATCTTCCCACCCTCATCCAGAGTCATGACGCCCTGCTCAAATCCACGACAAAACGCGGGTCTGCCTGGGCGGATGTCGAGGCAGCCACAACCGCAGTCGAGATCAAGCCGGTCCGCATGGAAAGTCTGCTGGACGCCTGCGGCATCGACAATGGTGACTTTGAGCGGGGGAAATGACATCGGCGCGAGATTAACCAGCCCCTCGGCACATGCTCCGCATGGTTGCGGAACTACTGCGCATTTTTTCGGATTTTGCCGCCACTTCCAAGATTTTCGCGGTATTCGGTGGGGCTGACACCGGCCAAACGCTTGAACACACGGTTGAACTGCGAGAGTGATTTAAAACCTGTGTCGTAGGCAATGTCGGTGATTCGCAGCGTGGGATTGGCAAGCAGCGCCTTGACTCTTTCGACACGGACTCCGGCGACATAATCGGTGAAAGTCATCCCTGTCGCCTGCCGGAAAAGCTCGCTAAAATAACCCGCACTGAAGTTTACGGCCTTCGCCACACGCCCCAGTGAAAGATCTTTGTTGAGATGAGAGCAGACAAATGTCTTCGCCTTGGTGATCGCGGCGGGTTCAGCAGTCAAACGAACCAAGTCATGCGTCCGATGATGCGCACTGCTCAAGCCGCCTTTTTTGTGAGGCAGGGTCTGCTCAAGAATGCGGCACAAAGCCAGCCTGCCTGGAAGCTTGGTGATGCAGCCACAATCACAATCAAGGTCAAGACCTTCGATCAGGAAGGTCTTCTGGACTCCTGTGGAATCAATCAGGGTCACGAGAATGGTAGGCAGTGCCATCGCCATCAAAGTAGCCAGCCTCACCACCCCAAGCTCCGCATCGTTACGGAATTGTTATGCAGATTATCAGGAGGTTGCCGTGCCTGTCAGGCCCTCGCGATACTCACGCGGGTTGACTCCACACACGCGTTTGAACACGCGGTTGAACTGCGAGAGCGACTTGAACCCCGTGTCGTAGGCAATGGTGGTGATTTGCAGTCGTGGATTCGCCAGCAGATTTTTCACCTTCTCCACCCGCACACGGGCCACATACTCGGTGAAGGTCAGGCCCGTGGTCTGGTGAAACAGCTCGCTGAAGTAGCCTGCGCTCACATTCACAGCCTTGGCCACGCGCCCCAACGAAATCTCATCATCAGAGTTCGTCTGGACGATGACCTTCGCCTTGGTGACGGAAGCGGACTCCGCCGACTGTGCCTCCAAGCTCAGTGCATTGGCGCATTCTGACAAATGACCAGAAAAAATGTGCAGCAGCCGCAGCATGGCCTGATACTGCGACTCTTTGAGCACGGTGGTGGCGAACCATGCTTCCTCGGCCTTTTTGAGATCTATCTCGGTTCCCAATTCGATCAAGGTCTGCGCCACTTTGGTGAACTGCTTCTTGTCTGGCCGGTGCAAGAGAATCTGACCCGTCTGGAGAAAGGCGATGACCTTCTCGCCCACGCGAACTGGCACCGCGCTCTCGCACAAGCCTGCAAAGCAATGTAGCGATCGGGGCTCCATACCGGCCTGCTGCTCAATCTTCTGCTGCAAGGCAAAGCACGCAGCACAGGCTTGATTGCTTTTTGCCATCAGAAGGCAGAAAGCGTTCCCGCCCGGACGGCTGGACAATTCTCCCGGCAGTCCACCCGTCTCATGCAAGTGTAATGGCAGTCCAGTGGCGCTTTCAAAAGCGCTCTGATAGTCCTGAAACAACCGGCTCTTCGTGAGCTTGCCGCTCAGCGATTCAGGGTTGTTCTTCGAACTGTTTGATGCGTGCTGCATGAGTTGTGTCAGTGCAGGATGACAAAGCTGCCATCGGGGTTGGCATAGGCAGCGGCGAAGCTCCAGACGGGCAGTTTTTCACCCTCGCCCGAGCCGGTGGCGCGGCCCTGCGCATCCAACACCTCCCAGTGCAGGCTGCCTGCCTTGGACCAGCCGGAGCCGATCACGCTAGCGATGAGGGTCTGGCCTTTCGTGTTCTGGGCGAGGGCGGGGTGCTTGGCGTTTTTTGGCCCGATTTTCAGTGCTGAAGCAGCCGGATCACCCATGAGGCGGGTGATGATCTGGCCGTCATTCTCCCACGCGGCACGCACGGTCTGTGCGGTGGGCAGGAAACTGGCGCTGCTCATGGGACAGGCGGCGATGCGCCAGTCGTCGATCTTGGTCAAAGTGGTGTGTCCGGCCTTTTGCGTGATGAGGGTCATGCCGCGTGCATTCGGCGCGGTGGCGGCACGATAGAGCACGCTCAGAGTGTCATCGGCGGCCAGATGCGCACGCAGAGAGCAGCAGGCACAGACGCCGGGCTGTGCGGAGTTGAGTGGAGTGGGTGCCGAAAAAGTGCGGCCATCATCAGCGGAATAGCGTGCCCAGACGAGGCGTGCGCCTTCGCCCATCTCGCTAGCAGGCGCGGCGTGCCAGACGATGCTGACGTGGCCCTTGTCATTGGCAGCGATGGACGCCCCGCCATCGAGCGCGGTGGTGTCTCCCAGCAGATTTTGCTGCGGACTGAATTCCTTCGCACCGGGCAGGAGCCGTGCATGAAGCAGTGGTGCCTGTGGCATCTTGCCAGGTTTGGCATTCGTGCTGCCATTCCAGATGACCTGCACGCTGTCGTCCTTCCCCATCGCGATTTGTGCGCCGCGAATGGTACCTATGGCGGTGGCGGAGCGTGGTACGCTGTTGACGGTGATAGGAGCAGCCCATGCGCTGCTTCCCACGCGTCGCGTGGCATGGCGAATGTCGCAGGCTTTGGCATCACCCTTGAGATAAACCAGATGCACAACTCCTGCGGCGGTCACGACGACTTGCGGCTGGATGCC
>NCCR01000131.1 GCA_002279765.1 Verrucomicrobia bacterium 12-59-8
GGTTGTGATCGGGGATGACGGCGCGTTCACCGTCCAGTTTCGTCTCTATGACGTCGCTGCCCGCAAGCAGATCGTCGGTTCGCAGTATCGTCTTACCTCCCCCCGAAGCTCATCCCCTTCCTCCTGAGCCTGCTCCTCAGCGGCTGCGGCCCCACATCCCCAAAACAAACCCGCGCCGAGATCACCGGCACCAAATCCGAGCGCATCACACGCTCCACCGCCATCCTCGGCAATTACATCAAGCTTCCCGGCCCGCTCCTCGATGCTCACATGGCCGAAGACCTTGCCGACAACAGCGGCGGAATGGTCCCCGGTCCATCCGATTGCTATCTCTCCGGCGTCATCACTTTCCCCGCCTCAGACCTCCCCCTGTGGCAAAAGATTCTCTCCCCCGAAATCCCCGCCATCACTTCTCCCCAGTTTCACAGTTGCCTCCCAGCCCCCGCCTGGTGGCCCGCCGCAGCCGCCTTCAAAGACTGCACATACTACGAGCCCCAAAAACTCACTGGCCGCACTGCCGGCATCCTCGCCCTTTCGCCATCAGCTTCTTCCATTTATTTTTCGAAGTTCTCACCTTAGCCGCTTCATTCCGCCATGAACCGCAAGAACCCCGCAGTCACCGCACACATCGCCAACGCCAAAAAGTGGCAGGCGGAGATGAAGGCGCTGCGCTGCATCATCCTCGACACCGGCCTCACCGAGGAGCTCAAATGGGACCAGCCCTGCTACACCCACGACGGCGCCAACATCGTGCTCCTCGGCGGCTTCAAGGACCACTGCAGGCTCATGTTTTGCAACGGCTCCCTGCTCAGCGATCCCCGCAGCCTCCTCCAAAAACCCGGCGAGCACACCCAGGCCGGGCGCTTCATCCCCTTCACCACCGTGGATGAAATCAAAGCGCTGGAGCCCGAGCTGAAATCCTTCCTCCTCGCCGCCATCGAAAACGAAAAAGCCGGCCTCAAGCCCACCTTCAAAACCACCCCCGAGCCCATCCCGGAAGAGCTGCAGAAAATGCTCAACAAAAACCCTGCGCTGGACGAAGCCTTCGCTGCCCTCACCCCCGGACGCCAGCGCGCCTACCTCCTGCACTTCAATTCCGCCAAGCAATCCGCCACCCGCACCTCCCGCATCGAAGCCTGCACTCCCCGCATTCTATCCGGCAAAGGCATACACGACTGCATCTGCTGCCACTCCAAAAAGATGCCCACATGTGATGGCTCGCACAGGTTCATTCAATGAGCGAGGAGTTGCAGGGACTCGAACTCCGTGATTGAGAAAAGCGCCCATCTCCGGGCCCAATCGTCATTCCTTTCTCGCCGCCCGCGTCACCCGCTTCCAGAAAAAATCCAGTTCACGCGCCAGTACGCTCATCACCTGCGCCGGGGTAGCCTGCAGGGTGCCGGCTTCGGCTTCCTTGATGATGCGCTGCATGGCGTAGAGTGCCGCGACGTTCTGAGTGTCGAGGTGAATCGCATCGATGTGCGATTTCAATTCTTCGGGGAAGGCGGTGCTGTGCTGGAGAATGGCCCAGCTCTGCTGCTCGCGGTCAGTCTTAAAAGTGGTGATCTTCAGGCGCGGGACTGCGCCACCGGTGCTCTGGGCATCCTGATTCAGCTCCGCCAGACGACCGGCGGCAAAACCTGCCAGCGTGCGCCAGTAGGAGCCATCAGCAAAATTCGCCAAGCCAAACACAATCTCCAGTCCCTGCAGCGACCAGCACATCGCATAGCGTCCCGTCATGCCAGGCAGCTCATGCTCACTGAAGCGCACTAGGGGGAAGCGCTTGCCAGCCAGCCGGATGAGATCCGCCAGCTTGGTGAAATCCAGCGGCAGTGACACCGCCTCCGCAGCCATTTGCAGCCGCAGCGCCTCGTAGCGCCCCAGCAGCGCATCGCGCTCCGGATTCTCAGAAGCCGCCCCTGTGGACGGAGCGCCCGCCGGTGTAGCTGCCACGGCAAGAGCAGGAGCAGGCAATTGGGGAGAGGCCTCTGCTGCTGGAACTGCGGCAGCACCCATCACACCCGCCAGACGTTCGGCGACGGCATGCGTGCCGTTGCTGCTCTCAGCAGCAGGAGGCGGAGCGCTCGGCTGCCGCAGCTTTCCCAGCATCTCTCGCAGATTTTCAAACGCACCCGCCGAACTCGGCGAGAACTGGGCAGGTGCCTCGTTCTGTTCAGCAGTCGCAGACTCCTGCGGCGCCACACTCGGACGTGGGAGATGACCACCATTACCATTGAAGCCTGGCGGCGGCAGTAGGGGCGCCTCATTCTGCTGTGGCAGCGCTGGCGTGGGCTCGGCCAATCCCTCCGCCATCAGTTTCATCTGCGCCGTCGTGCTGGAATCAAAGATGGAAATCTCACCGGGTGCCGACTTTTTTTCATCCGTGCTTGTCGCCACCTCCTCCGTCATCAGTGGCAGCACGCCGTCTTCCGGTGCCAGAGCCTGAGGAGAGATCGCCGCAGGTGCGATGGGTGCCGCCAGCGTTTGCTGGAAAAAGTCCCACTGCTTCGCGGCATGCCGCAGAAAGGTACGTGCGGAGACAGACCCCAGCGGGCGTCCGAGGAAATAGCGCTTCACATCCAGGAAAGAAGTGAAGTCACGCACCATATCCGCCGGGATGCGCGCATATTGCAAACGCAAGCGCAGCAGCGTGCCCGCTTCATTTTCATTGATGCCGCGCAGCAGCATTTGCGCCGTGGTCAGCCGGTCTTCCATCGCGCTCGGAAGGTGATGCCCAAACGTCGCCTGCCACACATCCTGGTTCAGGCTCAGCACCACATGCACGCCATCCATCTCCGACATGTCCAGCAACAACGAAGCGATGCGCAGTCCGGCTTCCGGATTGCGATAATACGCGTCCAGATGGTCCACCAGCAGCACCACAGGCCGCCACAGGCCCAGCAGGCGCAGCCACGTCACCGGCCCCTCGTTTGACTCATCCGCCGCCAGCGCGCGCAGCACCGCCATCCGCGACATGCCGCCATCCAGCGCGTGGTTGAGCATCGCATCCACCCAGGACTCCAGCGCGGCAGGGATGGCAGGCACACGCTTCATCGCCTGCTCCGTCATCGGCTTGCGCAGCTGGCCTTCAAAGCGCCGCACCCAGTCGCCAATCAGCCGCGCTGAACCCTTCTCATCGAAAATCTCCACCGGGTCACCGTTCAGCACCCGCACGGCCTGCTCCGGGTTGGCACAGGGCAGCGTGCCGTTCTCGATCAATCGCCGCACCAGCACCGCGCACACACCGGCGCAGGCTTCCCGCAGCTTCGTCCAGCCTTCGCGTGCCGTTTCCGCCCGTGCCATGGATTCCAGCCCGCGCACCGCCACTGCCGAGATGCCGATCGTATCCTCCAGACGAAACGCCAGCGGCACCAGCACCACCTGACCATTCGCCGCCGCCGCCAGACGTCCCAGCAGATGCGTCTTGCCATAGCCCGCACGCGGTGCCGTGAGTAGCAGCAGCGGCTGCCCACCGGCACGCCCCACGCTGCTTTGACGTTCATCAATCGTCGCCGTCAGTTGCCCCAAAATGTCCACATTCAACCCCGGCACCGAGCGGTTTTCCTCCACCCCAAATGGCCCCGCGCAGACGTCGTCCGCAAAGGGGTTCATGCCCTCGGCCTGCGGCAGAGAAGGCGGCAGTCCCAAAGCGGCTGGCAACGGTGTTGGCAATGTTGATTCTTGACTTTCCACAATGAATCCGGTTTCAGGGTTCTGAATCAGGTCAGATACAATGATATTTATGCCAAATCATAGTCCACAGAAAGTAAGTTTTTTGCCTTTGACATTATTCTCGAAAACGAGAATAACCGGACACACCGATAGAACGCCCCTGCCACGCCCGCCGGACGGGCTAAAATAGGGGCTGGGCAGTACGTTGGGCACTCCTGCCTGCCGGTCAGCGCTCCCTCCATTCCGCATGCCCCCGCACCACTATGCCGTCCCACTAGCTTGGGCAGTTTGATCGGGACACCAGCAACGAAACAGCCAACCATCCTCAAAGCCTCTTCCTTGCCTCCTGCCACTCCTCCCAGCAGCGCACCGGGTCGATGTCCTTGTACCCGCGCTCCGCATCAATCTTCTCCGCCACATCTCTTGGCATGGCCACCGCCTTGCAGCCATTGCGGATTTCAAGAACCTCCGCCTCCGTCAGCGCACTGCCCTTCTCCTGCTCCCGGTTCAGCAGGGTCGAAATCAAACTCGGGATCGGATAAATCAGCAAGGGCTCAGAATCACTCATGTCGTGGGTGGAACGTTCAAAAAACTCCCTTTCACTCCTCAGCGCATGGGTCAAGCCCGAGAATGGATGGATATTCAGAAGGCTTCACTTCCACCTGCCGGGTTTGAAACAGCCTTTGAATCAGCTTATACAAGCATATCGTGTAGGAAGTCGGATTATTCTATATCATGAAAATCCAGTATAGCAAATGCTACGCCTCCGCATCCCCTCCATTTTCCATTCCTCCATGTTTGGTCCGCCCCCCCCGCCTCTCCGCTCTCCCTATCCCTCACACGCCACTCGTTCATCCTCCCCACCGCACCGGGAAAGCTGGTGCGCTCTGTGCTGCCTGCTGTAAAGGAGCGTGAAACATCCCTGCTCCGCCCGCAAAGAACCCCGTCCGCGCCGCGTTAAGCCTCCACCCCCTCATGAATCTCGCCCTCCGTCCCGCCACGCATGAAGCTTTGCAACGCTTTCGCCTGCGCCGTCAGCAGTTGCTGCGGCTGCGTGCGGCCCTGTGCGGAGGTGCCATCGCCCTGGCGGCTTTCACCTTGATCGCCCTGCTGGACCGCGCGTGGTTCATGCCGGACGCGCTACGGCCCTGGGTCACTCTCATCGCGTATGGCGGCGCTGCGTATGCCGCATGGCGCGTGGCGTGGCGCTTCATCGCACTGGGGAACGGCAAGGAAGGCACCGCCAAGCTCATCGAGGCCGCAGAGCCTGCGCTGCGAGAGCGCCTGCTCGCCGCCGTCGAGCTCGCCGATCCGCGCGGCGGAGTGAATGTGAAGGACTCCGTCGAGTTCCGTGAGAAGCTGCAGGACGACGTGGCCGCCGCCATCGAAGGCATCGACTGGAATGCCAAGCTGCCCACGCGCACGTTGCGGCCCTGGTTCATCGCCATCGGTTCAGTGGTCGCCGTCATCCTCATGCTCTGCGTCGTTCCTGGCCTGCACCTCGGCGGCTTCCTCACGCGTGCTGCCCTGCCATTCGCGAATCTCGAACGCCCCGCCTCGGTGAAAATTCACATCCTGGAGCCGCTCAAGGCCAGCGCGCTCGCGCCCATCGGTTCGGAAGTGCCGCTCGTCATCGAGACCGTAGGTCCGCCGCTCACACAGGCCACGCTGGAATTTCAAGTTGAAGGCTCCAAGCCGCGCCTCACCGAACTCTCCAGCGTAGGCACCGCCCGCTTTGAGGGCATCGTCCCCGTCGGCCAGACGGACGTGCGCTACCGCGTGCATGCAGCGGATGCCATTACCCCCTGGCGCACACTCAGCGCACGCGCACGGCCCCGCATCGTGGAGTTTACCAAGACCATCGTCCCACCGGCCTACTCCGGCTGGAAGGAAACCCAGATCAAGGCCGATTATGGCGATCTCGAAGCCCTCGATGGATCCACCATCAAGCTCACGCTCAAAACCAACCAGCCCGTCACACAGAGCGACTTCATTTTGAATCCAGATCTGCCCGAGAAAAAGACCCTACCCTCAACCACCACGCCCGAGGGCCTGCTCACCACCGACCTCGCCGTGCAGGCCGCGCACAGTTCCTGGCAGATCTCGCTCACCGCACAGGAAACCGGCTTCACCAATGAGGAGAGCACGCCCTGGCGCATCATCACCATTCCCGATCTGCCACCCACCGCGCAGATCAGCGAACCCGCCGAACAGATCGAACTCCTGCCCGATGAAGCCGTACGCCTCACCGGCCTCGCGACGGACGACGTCGGCCTCAGCAGTGTGAAGCTCGCCCACGCCATCAACGGCGCGAACTGGACCGAGCGCGATCTCCCCTTCGCCAAGGCGGACAAAGAAGCACCCGTGCAGACGCTGCTCCCTCTCGCCCCGCTTGGCGTAAAGACCGGCGATGCCCTCCTCCTCAAGCTCATCGCCATCGACCTCAAAGGGCAGAAGGCCGAGTCACCACCCGTGCGCGTCATCATTCTCGAACAGACCATCGATCCACGCCAGCGTGAGTGGGCGGAAAGCCAGCGCCGCCTCGCACTGAAGGCAGACCGCCTCGATGAACAAACCCGCGAGCTGCGCAAGGAACTCGAACAGGTGCGCAAGACCGAACGCAACTCCCGCAAAGACCCCGACAAGGCCAGGGACGAAGCCGCCAACGCTCTGGCCAGCGCCCAGGAAAAATTCGAACAGGTCAAAGCCCAGTCCGAAGAGCTCTGGAACGCACTGAAGGAGGCCGCACGCGATGCGCCGAACCAGCTCAATGCCTCGGAGGCGCAGCTTATCGGCCAAAAGCTCGCCCAGCTCCGCCATGAGCAGCTTCCCGAACTCGAAAAGCTCAATGCAGACGAGATTGACAACACCGAGCAGCTCAAGCGCGCCGCCAATGAAGCCGCCAGCCACGCCAGCGTCATTGCCGAAGCGCTCCGCGCCTTTGCCGCCGAGGAAAGCGCCCGCATCGCCGCGCAAGAGTCCCAGCAGCTCCAGCGTCAGTCGCGCATGCTCACAGAAACCTCCCTCCAGGCCAACCGCGATGCCGAGCAGCGCCCCAAGTGGCAGGAGCAGCAGCGCGCCCTGATGGCGCAGTCCAAGATGCTGCAAAAGGATCTGGCAAAGCTCGATGACACGCAGAAGGGCCGCTATCGCGGGCAGTTCCAGGACATCGACAAAAAAGTCACTGAGACCTCTGCCGATCTCGACAGCAGCCTCGACAAGACCGAGCAAACCAAAAGCCCTGAGCATCTCTACGGCGCGTCCGACAATCTGCGCAGCCGTTTGCAACAAGCCGCCGACGTGACCCGCAGCATCGCCGAACAAACCGCCAACGAAGCCCAGCAGCGCCGCGAAAACCTCATCCGCCAGGAAAACCCCGCGCTGGCCAAGATGGTCAAGGCCCGGTACTACCTTGCCGAAGCTGAAAATGAGACCAATGACCCACGACGCCGTAAAAAGAACGACAACGATGGCCTCACCTCTTTGAAGAATGCCGAGAAGCAACTCGCCGAAGCCGCCAGACAGCTTCAGGACCAGGCCGAACTGCGCGAGCAAAACCAGGCCACCAACACCCAAGCCGCACTCGACACGAACCGCGCCAGCCGCGCCGTGAGCGAGCTTGCACGCCAGACCGCCGCAGCCGGGAGCATGCCCATGCCCACCCAGGAAGAGGCCGACAAAGCACGTCGCAGCAACGGGCCGCCCTCCCCGGCCGCCAAGACCATGGCAGATCTCAAGGACAAGGCCACCCAGCTCGAACAAGTCGCACGCACCCTCGAAGCCGATGCCTCTGCGCAGGATGCCGCGCAGGCCCTGGAGGCCGCTCAGGCTGGAGGCAGCCACCCGCAGAACCAGCAGGATTTCGCGCAGACCGCCGCGCAGGCCCGCGCCGCCGCCGAGGCGCTACAGCAACTGCCGGAGAAGATCAATCGCGCCCGCATTGCCGATGCCATGCAGCAGAAAGATCCGCAGGCCGCCAACAATCTCCGCAACGCCGCCCAGCAGGCCAGCGGCACCTCTCGCAACGCCGCCGAACAGAACAAAAACCTCGCCCGCGAAGCCTCGCAGCAGCAGCCGGGCCAGCAGCTCAACACCCAAGCCGCGCAGCAGGCCACCGCCGACGCGCAGCAGAAGGCCCACGAACTCTCCGCGCAGCTCCAGCCGCAGACCGATGCCGCTCGTGCGCAACTCGCCGCGCTCACCCCGGAAGTCAGCGACATGATGAAACGCGTGGCCGCTGATCTCAAACAGACGCAGCAGGAAACACAGGCCGCCGCCAATGACGCCAACGCCGAAAAGCCCGTCGCTGAAGTCGCCGAAAAAGCCCAGGGACTCCGCCCTGAAGCCGCAGCCAACGCCGAAAAAATGGCCTCACTGCAGGCAGCGCTGCGCCAGGAAGCCAACGCCTCCAACCTGACCAAGCAGGCGGAATCCCAGCTCGCCCGCACGGCCGATGTCGCCCTCGCGCAGATGCAACAGAAGACGCCTCAAATTGCGCAGAATTTGAAGCAAGCCGCGCAAGCCTCACAGAGCAAGCCGCAGGCCCAGGCGCTGCAGACCGCCGCCAATGCGCAGCAGCAGACCGCACAGGCTCTGGAACAGCTCGCGCAGAACATGCAGAAGGTCGAGGACGGCCAGCAGCTCACCGCAACCGAGCAGGCCGCCATGCAGCAGATGGAGCAGGAACTCGGTGTGCAGGAGCCGCTGGACGAGGCGTATGAACGTGCCAAGCAGCTCGCCGAAATGGCGCAGGACGCCACACAGAATCCGCAGGCCGTGCTTGAGGCCTTAGAGAAGGAACTGCCGAAGAATCAGTCCATGCAGAGGGCCCTCGCGGAAACCGCGCAGACCACCGCGCAGCAGGCAGAGCACGCTGTCGCCCAAGAAACGCAGCAAGCCGTGCAGAACGGCATGGCGCAGAAGCAGGCCGCCAGCGATCTCGCCCGCGTCTCACGCCATCAGCAGCGTCTCGGCGACAAAGAAGCTGCCGAACAGGTCGCGCAGGCCAGCAATCAACTCCAGCAGGCAGGTCAGCAGGCCGAAGCCACCCAGGCCAATCCCGTGCCCAATCCGCAGGTCGCGCAGCAAAGCCTCGCCAAAGCCGCCCAGGCAGCCAAAGCGGCCGAAGCCACCGCCAGCAAAACCTCCCCCGCCATGCTCGCATCCCCCCTCGAACAGCTTCAGGGCCAGATGCTCGCCCAGGCTCTCGATCAGCTCGATGCCCAACTGCACCCCATGCAAGGCGGTCAGCAGAACGGCCAGCAGCAGCAAAATGGTCAGCAACAGCAGGGCGGCCAGCAGGCCCAGCAGAGTCTCAGCAACGCCCAGCAGGCCCAGCAGCAAAGCATGGCCGACTCCCGCAATCAGGGCCAAACCCCCGGCCAGAAACCCTCCCAGCAGCAGGCGCAGAATCAAAAACAGCAGGGCCAAAACACACAGGCCCAATCCGCCGAAGGCGGCAATCAATCCACACAACTTCAAGACGGCGTCCTCGGACAAGCCACCGTCCTCGTCAAAGGCGACTGGGGCCACCTCCCGCAAAAAATGGCCGACGACCTCACCGAAGCCACCCGCTCCGAAGCCGCCCCCGAGTACCGCGCCGCGATTGAGAGCTACTACAAGGCGATTGCGGCGAAGGCGAAGCGCTGATTAAAGTAGTGGCGAGCTTCAGCTCGTTCTGGATTCTGGGAAGAACGTGCGCTGTCCAGAACGAGCTGAAGCTCGCAACTACTTTGGTTGCACACCGCCCTCTCCGCGCTCCTGTCACACGCCGGAGAGGCACGTGGCTTTTCGCGGGTTCTGCTCTCCATGAAACCTTTCCTTCTGCTGGCCACATCTCACACGCCTGACGGCGCGGAGCTGACCCTGCATTCGCACGATTCGAATTTCTTTCTCCGCGTGAACCGCCAGCCCCTCATGGGCACCAATGCCTCCGAGTCCGAAAAAGTCCTCGCAGAGCTCGCCTGCGCGCGTCTTGGCGCCGGCCCGGCAAACGTCCTCATCGGCGGCCTCGGCTTCGGCTTCACCCTGCGCCGAGTCCTCGAACTCATGGGCCCCACCGCGCACGTTCAAGTGGCGGAGCTTCTCCCCCAAGTCGTCGCCTGGAACCGCGAATACCTCACCGCCGTCAACGGCCAGCTCCTCGATGATCCGCGCGTCGAGATCACCGTGGACGATGTCTTCCAAGTCATCAGCCGCGCACACAAAGGGCACTACGATGCCATCCTCCTCGATGTGGACAACGGCCCCATCGCCATGGTGCAGGACGGCAATGCGCGCCTCTATCAGACCCAGGGCTTTTCCGCCATCACCCACGCCCTGAAACCCGGTGGCCGCGTCACATTTTGGTCCGCCAGCACCGATCACGCCTTTGCCAAACGTCTCAGCAAAGCAGGCTTCAAAGTCGAAACCGTCGCCGCGAAGGCGTATCCGCAGGCTAGGCGCTGCACGCACACGATCTTTGTGGCGGAGCGGAAGTGATGAAGAGAGGCGGGAGCGCGGAGAGATCAGGATGATTCCACTGCATTCAAGGCCTTGTGCCGATCAATAGCTTCCAGTTACCAGACGGCGGTTCCGCATGATCAGAAACAGACCGCCGGCAGCGAGGAGAAAAACGGCGCTGCCAGGCTCGGGAACCGGCGCGGCAAAGCCGTCATAGGCGTAGGCATTGGCACTGGTGCTGTCAGGGAGACGCACTTCGGCGGCGGTGGTCAGATTGTTCGCCACCACGAGACCGTCGATTTCCGACTGGGTGGTGATGGAGGCATAGGGGGCTAGGATGCCGCCATTGAACCTATGTTCATTCAAGTTGATGGTGGTGGCTTCGTAAAAGTTCCAGAGGGTGTGCTCCTGCCAGTAGTTGCTGGTTAAATTGCCCACCATGTTTCCGTTGGTCCAGTTCACCGAGGTGCCGCTCACATTGATGATGATGTTGGCGGTGTTGGCATCTGCGTTCAGATCAAACTGCTGGCCAAACGGATTGCTAAAAATAGAGGCGGCCGTCACATTGAAGACGGCCACACCATCGGCACCCGCCGTGGCATTGAACGTCGTGGGTCCGGGGGAGCCGGAAGGCAGGGTGACCGTGCTGTCCGCCAGCATGGTGCTGAGAGCCTGTGACTCCGCGATGGAGTAACCCCGAATCTGGTTCAACGATGCATCGATGCTGTGGTCCGCCACCACGGAGCCGCCGCCGTTGAAGTTGATGATCCGGCCATTGGTGCTGCCGTCAATGTAAAGGCTGCCGCGCTGCACATTCAGCGGGTTGCCGCTGACGAGATTGTTCCCCACCACGAAGGAACGGTCCGTGGACGTCACCGTGCTTTTGAGGCGGATGCCTAGAACGGAAGACT
>NCCR01000132.1 GCA_002279765.1 Verrucomicrobia bacterium 12-59-8
AGTCGCTCAACCTCCCATGGCCTCACGCGGCGGACTGAGGACAGTCCGCCCTACCTGCGACCCGCGCGCAAGGTAGGGCGGTTGGTCCCCCAACCGCCGTCGTTCGCAGGCCGGTGGGCTCCCTCTTTCCCCATGGACAAGAGCACCTCCCATGGCCGTCAGGCGGCTCCAGGCACCCTTGGCGGGAATTCGTTTTGAATGAGGAAGGCAGGAACCGGATTGGTTTTGCGGTTTCGGAAAATGCGATCATGGCCTGCGTAGATCCTTAGGAAAGCGTCTGCGGCGGTGGCGAGGGGATGTGCAAAATTTGATTGGCAAATTTTGGCCTGCTGTTTTAAATCGTGCGCCCAAGCGACCTGCGCCACGGGGCGGCGCGGTCCGCGTCAGCTTCGTCTCGAACACTTCACCACCCGGCCATGAGCGATCCACTCCCAGACTCAGGAACTCCCGTGCAGCCACCACCGGCAGAGGGTGGCCCGACTGAAACAGGCGGGGAGAATCTGCCACCTGCTGCTGCGCCCGCTTCTGCTGCGCCTGCTTCTGCGCCACCTGCTTCTGCGCCTGCTGACCCTGCTGCGCCCAGTCCCACGGCCACTCACCCAGCGCCGCAGAGCCAGGGGGCGTGGGGCCAGGTGCTGGGACTGCTGAGCTTGACCTCGCTGGATGACATTGACCCGGAGAAGGTGCGCAACAGCACGGCCTTCAAACTGGGCGCGCTGGCCGGGCTGCTGCCGGCGCTGTCGTTGATGTCGCTGGCGCAGTTTGTCGCGCCGGACCAGATGGGCCTGCTGGATACGGGCAGCAAGAGCGGCGGCTCCATCCTGCCTGCTGTGGGCGTGCTGCTCTCCTCCGCGCTGGTGGGCGGGGCGGTGGCGTTTTTCTGGGCGGAGAACCGCCTGCGCACCATCTTCACCTACGGCGTGGCTGGACCCACGGTGGTGCTGAGCATGTTTCTCAGCGGGGTGGGCAATCTGGCGGCCAAAAAACAGGTGCAAAATGTGCAGGAGGCCAGCGATAAAAAGCTCGCGGAAGAAACACAGAAAATCACCGCTGAGCGAAACCTGCATGCGGACGGAGAAATCCTGAAAGCGGTCAATTTTGCCAATTCCTTCAACACTCCGGCCCAGGCTGCTGCGCCTGCGGCGGCCAATGCCAGCAGCAATCCCCCGCCAACGCCGTCTGCTGACGCACACGCTGCGGCCAACCCCGATCTCGCCGCGCCATGACCCTCTTCATTCGTTCCTTTTTGCTCATCCAGGTGCTGGCCGGCGTGGTGCTGGCGGCGGACCCGCGCGTGCTGGAGATCACCACGGATGACCGCAAGCTGATGGCGACGGTGGAGTTTCTGGCGGACAAAACCAGCGAGCTGAGCCTGCAGACGCAGACCACGGCGAACCAGAGCTTTGACTGGCTGGACGTGCCGGATGCCGCGAAGGCGGCGCGGATCAAGGTGGGGGAGCTGGCCACGCTGCCATTTGATCTGGCGGACGCAGGCACCACGCTGGTGGAGCTGGGCGCGCTGACGGTGGGGCAGAATGACAAGGGCCTCTCCGTGGCGGTGCTGGCCTCCAAGGTGAAGGCGGACCTCCCGCCCCGTGCGCCGACGGATGCCACGGGCTGGGTGTACTTTGGCCGCGTGACGATGCCGAAGGGCGGCGTCGCGGCCGGGGAGCCCATGGATGCGCTGCCGTGGAGCAGCCTCTACCTCGTCAGCCCCCCGAAGGTGGCGCTGTACCTGGGCAATGCCGGCACGAAAGCCTCCGTGGAGACGGCGGCAAAGGGCATCCTGCTGCGTGCGGACTTCCCGCTGTTTCTGCGGCAGTTCAAGGAGGGCAAAGTGGACCGCGCCAAAGAGGACCCGATCATCCGCGCCGGGCAGTATGTGATCGTGAGCAGCTTCACCGAGCCTGACGAACGAGGCAATGTGTACGCGGAGGTGAAGGTGGTGGATGCGCCGGGGAGGTGAAGGGGGGTGCGGAAGAAAATGCGGAGCTGTGGCTGCGCCCAATGCCAATCCGCTCCTGCCTTCCTGCTTTCCTCATCCAAAAATCTGGCTCACGATGCCGTCTCGGAAATAGAGATGAGGCAGGCGGGAGATGGAGCCGGTGCTGAGGACCGCCCATGTGTGCGGGGGAGGGTGCGATGGGCTGGTAGGCGGCGGATGCGGGGAAAATCTATGGGGACGGATTCTGCGCCCGCCCCCCTGCCCTGCTGACCGTGAATACACGGATGATTCCATTTGGTCATTGCCCTTTTCCTCAAGGGCTGATAAAAGTTTTTTTTGATGAGATGAGGAACTCAACCCTCAACACATCAACTTATTTGTAACACAACCACGAAACACACGACTATTATGGAACCATACTTGGGACAAATCTGCCTCTTTCCTTACAACTTTGTACCGGCGAACTGGGCGGCTTGCGAAGGGCAGCTCATGCAAATCCAGCAGAATACGGCGCTCTTCTCGCTGCTGGGCACCGTCTATGGCGGCGATGGCAGGAATACCTTTGCCCTGCCGGATCTGCGCAGCAGGATTCCTCTCGGTGCAGGATCTGGACCGGGACTGACACCGGTGGAGATGGGCGAGATCGGCGGCGCGGAAACCACGACCCTGGGCATTAACCAAATGCCGGCACACAGCCACGCTGTCAGCGTCGGCGCGACCACCGCCACTGCCACCAGCCAGTCCCCGAACGGGTTGGTTCCGGCGGTCACTTATGACTCACTGGGCGCGAACGTCACGGCCTATGGCCCGGCCGATGGTACGGCCGCGCTGGCGGTCAGCCAGTGTGGGGCAGCAGGTGGCAGCCAGCCCCTCAGCATCCGCAACCCCTACCTGGGCCTGCGGTATTGCATCGCGTTGAACGGCATTTTCCCAAGCCGTTCTTAATGACATGCCGCGCGGCCTGAAAAGGCTGCGCGCCGGGTGGTCTGGACAGGCCAGACCACCCTGGAGGAGGGGCCTAAACGCGTATGGCGCGGGCGGAATGGGGAGGGCGGAATGGCGGAATGGCGGAATGGCGGAATGGAGCGTGGAGCGTGGAGACGTTCGACGGCGGGCTGAGGACAAGCCCGCCCTACCGGCGCTGGGTAGGTAGGGCTGACTGTCCTCAGTCAGCCGCGTGAGGCCAAAGCAGGTACGCCTGTCCATGGGCAAAAACGGAGCCCACCAGCCTGCGAACGACGGCGGCTTGAGGACAAGCCCGCCCTACCTTGCGCTGGGCAGGAATCGGATTGGTTTCCTGCATTCCTGCTTTCCTAATTTCTATTTCAGGGGCCTGCGGTGTGACCGGATTTTTGAATAAGGAAGGCAGGAAGGCAGGAACCGGATTGGGTTGCGGTGTGCTGGGTTTCCTTGTGGCGTTTGGCGCGGGCTGATGGGCGGAATGGGGCGTGGAGACGTTCGACGGCGGCTTGAGGACAAGCCCGCCCTACCTTGCGCTGGGTGGGTAGGGCTGACTGTCCTCAGTCAGCCGCGTGAGGCCAAAGCAGGTACGCCTGTCCATCGCCAAAAAACGGAGCCCACCAGCCTGCGAACGACGGCGGCTTGAGGACAAGCCCGCCCTACCTCGCGCGGTGGGTGATGGCGGAGCCAAGCACTGGCAGAAATCGGATTGGTTTCCTGCATTCCTGCCTTCCTAATTTCTAATTCAGGGGGCCTGGACAATGAGCCAGAGTTTTTTGATGAGGAAGGCAGGAAGGCAGGAACCGGATTGGGTTGCGGTGTGCTGGGTTTCCTTGTGGCGTTTGGCGCGGGCTGATGGGCTGAATGGGGGCGTGGAGACGTTCGACGGCGGCTTGAGGACAGCCCGCCCTACCTCGCGGTGGGTGCTGGGAAGTGGCGGACGGCAAATGGCATGCAGCAGGCTTTGACGCCTGCTGCACACCTTCTGCTATTTGCTGCTACTTGTTGCTATTTATTCACACACGCTCACGGTCTCAGATGGACAGGAGGAAATCGAGGAGCTGCTGCACTTGCTGTTTGCTGAGCTTTTGGTAGCGGTCCCTAGAGGCTTTGGCTTCGCCGTCGTGGGCTTTGATGGCTGCGTCGATGGTCTGTGCGCGGCCGTCGTGCAGGTAGGGGGCGCTGGCGCGCAGGCCCCAGAGGGGGGCGGTGCGCATGTCGCGCACGTCGGCGGTGCCCTGCGCGATGCCGTCGCCGAGGGTGCCCATGTCATGCAGGAGGAGGTCGGAGAAGAGCCAGACTTCCTGCTGATGGAGCGCGGCGATTTTGTTGGGCCCGGTGATCATGAGCGGCACGTGGCAGACGGCGCAGCCGGTGGCCTGAAACACGCTGTGCCCGGCGGCGGCACCATGGGCGGGGGGCAGGCGCGGCGGGGCACCGAGAAAGCGCATGAAGTCGGCCACGCGGTCGATGTCTCCGCGTCCGGTGGCGGGATCGACGACGTCTTCGGGATCGGCGATGGTGTCGTACTGCGCGAGGAGCTGGGTGTTGCCATTGGGCGCGTTTTCCACGGGGAAGAGGCGGCTGGTGATGCCCATTTCATTGAGGTAGGCGTCTCCGGCAAAGCTGAGCAGCGTGGCCTGCTGGGCCTTCCAGCCAAAGCGGCCGATGAGCATCCTGCCGGTGGCGGCGTCGGCGACCTTGGACACTTTTCCCAGCACGCCGTCGAGCGGCATGCGCCGCACATTGCGCAGGATTTCATGGTCGGGGATGGCCTCGATGAGGCCGAGCCCGAAGAGCGGGGTGGAATTGCGCTGCGCGACGACATTGGCCTCTGGGGGCACGACTTCATGGAGCACGGAGCTGATCTCCATCTCCTGCTGCAGGCTGCCGCCGAGCGTGGCGAGGGGATCAAAAACGCCGCCGTCGGTGCGGCCAAAGCGTGTGACATTGATGATGCCGGCACCGCCGGTGGCGGGTGCGCTGTGGCAGGTGACGCAGGAGTCGCGATTGAAGATGGGGCCGAGGCCGCCGGCTTCGGTTTCGGTGTCTTCAAAGTCGTCTTTGCCATCGAGGAAGGTGGCCAGTTGCGCTTTGGTGAGGCCGGGCAGCGCATCGCCAAACTGCGGCTGCAGGCCGTGTGCGGGTGGTGAATGCGGCTGGGGTGCGTGGGGCGCATGCGGCGGGTGCTGCGGGCGGTGGGAGGGGTGCCTGGGCGGCTGCTGCGCGACGGCATGCAGCGCGTGGGTGCATGCCAGGGCAAGGGCGAGATATGAGGTGATGCGGAGCGCTTTCATGACAAGATTGGGTTGGCTGCTGTCACGCGTGTGCGTGATCTCGTTGAGCGGAGAAATCCCGCGTGCAGACTTTTGTTACTTATCTTTTTTCATCCACCCTCCCGCCCATGACTCTGAAACTCCTCCTCAAGTACCTGCTCAGCGCGGGGATCATCACGCTGGTGAGCGAGATGGTGAAGCGCAGCGACAAGCTCGGCGCGCTGCTGGCGGCGCTGCCGTTTGTGAGCGTGATCACGCTCTTCTGGGTACACTATGAAAGCGCGCCGGAGGTGCGGGCGCAGAAGACGGCAGACCACATGTACTACATCTTCTGGTATGTACTACCGACGCTGCCGATGTTTCTGCTCTTCCCGGCGTTTCAGCGCTGGTGGGGCTTTCACGGGGCGCTGGGCGGCAGCGCGGTGCTGACGGTGCTGCTGTTTGCGCTGCTGCGTGCCATCACGGCGCGCTTTGGTTTGATGCTGTGAGCGTGCTGTGCCTTGACGGGCGGTGTGGGCGCGTGCTTGATCCGGGCATGACGAACCACAACCACTGCCGCTGGGGCATCCTGGGCGCTGCTTTCATCGCCCGTAAAAACTGGCAGGCCATTCGCGATGCGGGCAATGCGACGCTGATCGCGGTGGCGAGCCGTGACCTCTCACGCGCGCAGGCCTTCATTGATGAATGCCAGAGCAGCGCGCCGCATGCGACTCTGCCTGAGGCGATGGATGACTACGCGGCGCTGCTGGCGCGCACGGACATTGATGCGGTGTACCTCCCGCTGCCCACGGGGCTGCGCAAGGAGTGGGTGCTCCGCGCGGCGCAGGCGGGCAAGCATGTGCTGGTGGAAAAACCGGTGGGGGTGACTGCGGCGGATGTGGCGGAGATCATCGACGCGTGCGCGCAGCATGGCGTGCAGTTTATGGACGGGGTGATGTTTATGCACGGCCGCCGGCTGCGGCGCCTGCGCGCGGTGGTGGACGCGGATGTGGGCCAGGTGCGCCACATCGCCACGCAGTTCAGCTTTATGAGCGATGATGACTTCCAACGCAGCAACATCCGCGCGCATGGCAAGCTGGAACCGCTGGGCTGCCTGGGGGATCTGGGCTGGTACTGCCTGCGCTTCACGCTGTGGGCCATGCACGAGGCCACGCCAGTGCGGGTGACGGGCCGCATCCACACGGAGACGCAGCCGTCGGCGGAAGCGCCTGCGGTGCCGCTGGAATTTTCCGGGACGCTGGACTTTGCGGATGGCGCGCACGCTTCCTTCTACTGCTCCTTCACCACGGCGAACGCACAGTGGGCCATCGTGAGCGGTGGCCAAGGGCTGCTGCAGGTGTCCGACTTTGTGCTGCCTTTCTCCGGCGCGCAGACGCAGTACCGCCTCACGCGGTCGGAGTTTGTGCTGGATCGCTGCCAGGCCAACATGCACGAAGGCCAGCAGACGGAAGCTCTCGATGAACCCAGCAACAACGCCCCCGGCTCGCAGGAGGCAGGGCTGTTTCACACATTTTCCCAACTGGTGCTCGAAGGGAAACGAGACCCGCACTGGCCCCACATCAGCCTGCTGACCCAGCGCGTGCTGGATGCATGCCTGGCCTCGGCCAAGGAAGACGGAAGAGCGGTGGCGGTGGGGGAGTAAAAAATGGGAACTGAAAAGGACCATTGGGATGGGTGGCTCGATGACGAGGCCGCGTGCTCCACTCAGGGCCGCGTGGCTGGCTGAAGGCTGGCGCAGGGCGTGGCCCGCAGGGTTTGTGACTCTGCCCGGACTCCAGTTCAGCCTCCCCTTTTCACTCTTTGATTACGCGTCCTCAAAGTAGTCCGAGTCCACCCGCTTGAGCGCAATGGTCCGCACCGTGGAGACGCCGACGCTGTACTCGATCATGAGCTCCGCGAGGCGCTGGCCGTTGATGAGGATGATTTTGTGCGTGACGCCTTTGGCGAAAAAGTCCCCGCCGGGGTCACGTCAAGTCTTCTCCACCTGCTGGGAGTGCGCGCAGGACATCCGTACGCGGAGGACTTTTGTGTGGGGGGAATGCATTTCCTACCAACTAGAAATATCACCTATTCAATTCAAGCCTCAGCGCCAACCCGGCTCAGATTTCCCTTGTGGGAAGAAAAAAGTCACGTAAACCCTTTGCAGTCGTCCGTGCTGCCGGGCGGCACTCACCTGCGAACGATGCACACACCAAGGAGACGGACCCAAGTTCATGGCATTTCAGAGTGATGCAGCGTCTGCCGATTTTCTTCGTACCACGGCACGTTCACTTGTGTTGGAGGAATCCGCACCCGCAGTGAATTTCCTACTGGAAGAACGCCTGCCACCCCTCCGTGAGCAGGCCTTTCTGACCGCGAGCCCCGGCCCCGTGCCGACGGCATGGGACGTGACTTTGTGGTGGGAAAATTTTGGCAATCACTTCAGTAGCAAAGTCGCCTGCTCTTCACGCAAGCGGCGGGAGGTTTCCACCTTTGCGGTGGAAAATGAGGACAATCACCTCGCAAAACTGGAGTCCAATCAAGACGTGGTGCGTCTGGAGTCGGTGCGCTCCATGTATCAGCTGTATGCAGGGGATTTTGACTCGGTGGCCGATCTTGCCGCAGAACTGCGTGCTCTCATCCAATCGCGGGAGCCAGGCAAGGAAGACACGTTCACGGACGATCAGCGCAGCCGGTTGTCCTTGTGGCTGGACGGGCTGAACAAACAACGGGACGCGCGGCCCGCGTTTGCAGCGCCGTATGGTGAGATCGAGCCGCTGCTGGCCGCACCCGACTGGGCAACGCAGATGCGCAATGTGCTGGGGCTGGCCCACCTCGGCGGCTCGCCAGCAAAGCCACAGCCGGTCGTCCTATGCCGCTACAGTCTGAAGCGGGTGGAAAGTGAGGCGCGCAGAGCCAAACTGGCGGCGTGGGCGGCCATCCCGACCGTCCTGGAGGCCGGCGGGCAGGGAGGGCCCGGCACGGCCTTCTTCCCGTTTCCCAAAGCCGCCGCAGGTCTTGTGCCCCTGGGTTTCGGTGCCACGGTGAACCTAAACGCAAGCGGTGTACCAGACTGCAAAGCGGAGCTCCTGCACTGCCGCATCGACTACGTTTTGGATGATTTTGTGGAGACCAGCCAGATCACCGATGAAGTGCCAGAGGCCCTGCTTTCCGCCGCTCGTCGGCAACACTTCGATTTGCTGGAGCTGGATTTGCAGTATCGTTCTGACGTGCCCCCTGATCCATGAACGAAGCACTCCAGCGCTGGCGCGAAGATTTCGCGCAGGATGCCACCCCGGCCTTTGACCGGCTGGTGCGTGGCGTCGTGCCCCTGGGAGCGGCAGGACAGCTATCTCTGGGCGAGATCTTCGATGACCTCTTTGCGCCTGGCGATGCGGCGCTGGACACCGCTGCGGCGGACTGGCTGAGGCAGCATCTTTTGGGCTCGGTGCCAGAGCGGATGACTTTGCAGCGCTGGACCGCCATACTGGAAGGGTATTTCCGTGGCATCGCCACCATGGAACTGCCAGAGACGGGTGGATTGCTGCGAAAGCAGAGCAAACGAATCCGCCTGTGGCTGCATGGCTTTTACGAAGGACCGGACCGCGATCCTGAAGGGGCCTATCTGATGGCCCTCGCCCGTGCGCAGGTGGATCTGAGTTTCTCACCTCTCTGGCGGCGGCTCATACTCGATGAGGAGCTGGCTGATCGACACTACCTGGACATCGGCATCCTGGGTTTCCGCAAGATGCCGGGGCCGGATGGCCGCACCGCTGCCGATGTGCCCGAGGGGCTGCTGCAGGCGCTGGTAAAGCTGGCGGACAAACAAGGGACCGGCCAGAACAAATGGAAGCAGACGATGCGCAGCCTTTTTGCCGCTTACCGGCGGACTGAGGACTACTGGGTCAAGCACCTGGCCCCGCTGCTGCCGCACCACCACGAGTCGTCTCATAGCCGTGACTGGCTGACCTCCCTGCTGCCAGGAATCTCCCGTTGGCGTCCGCCGCTGGCGGAAATGCCAGGGGCCATTGTGCGCCGCGCGCGGCCAGTGCCCAGGGGGGTGTCGCTTGACTGGGTAGATCGCATCCGCAGGGATCCGGCTCTCTGCGATACGCCCGCCTTTGCAGCCTTCCTAGACCAACACCGTGCCTACGCCGAAACGACTGGGGATCCGGATCAGATCAACGTAGCCTTCAACAACCTTTCGACCAAGCTCATCCGTGCCGACCGAAGGCGGGCAGGCTTCGCGGCATGCTTGATGGAGGAAGTCTTGGTATGGACTCCTTGGGATCCGCGTTGTTGGACCATCTACGCCCAAACACTCCGTGACGCCCACCGTCAGGACGACGCCACCCGGGCTCTCTGGCAGGCCCGGCATCGCTTCGCGTGGAACCCCATTGTCCGTAATGAACTAGGCCGCATCCTCCGTGAAAGTGGGGACCTAGCGGCCTCTGCGGGAGTGCTGCGTGAGGCGGAAAGCCATTTCCCACACGACGTTGTCTGCCGAAATGGATTGGCCGAAACCCTGCGTGAAATGGGGCTGGTGGCTGAAGCCCGCCAAGTCTATGAACAGGCCTGCGAAGATTTTCCTGATGATGTCTTCTGCCGAACTGGACTGGCGGATTTGCTGATCGACCTGAATGAGACAGACGCTGCAGAACGGCTCTATCGTGAAGTCTTGGCCATGGATGCAAGCGATCCATACGCGAGAGGTGGCTTGGCACGTGCCTTGGCCATTCGCAGTGCCAGAACGCGAGATGCAGCACTCCGCGACGAAGCCAGGGCTCTCCTGGAAGAGCTGGCGCACGAAGGAAATCAAGATGCGCGTAGCGGCCTGGATGTTTTTGACGATCAGTGGCAGCGGGCCACCCAGGATGCGAGCATCCATTTCAGACGGGAAACTACGCCCAAACAGCCGGGTGCAGCTTCATCAAACCACGGCGGCGCAATGGCGGACATGAGCACTGCGGAGCGGCTGGGACGGGCGATGATCGCCCTCTGGCAGGCAGAGCGCACGGAAGACAGCGCCCAGAGGGGAACCCTGTGCAACCGTGCCACAACACTGCTGGATGTGCCTGAACAAGCGGTGGATGCGGAACTGCTACCTGCCTTTGTGGAAACACGCGGCCTCATTCTCCTGGCGAGTGGTGATGCCCAAAAGGCGCTGACTTATTTTGAGAATCAGGCCAAGCATTTCGGGCGCGGGGGCTGGATTGGCATTCAGATCGGCGGAGAGCGGGCGCGCATCGTGCTGGGCCTGCCGAGAGATGCCGATGACTCCATCGAAGCGCCCAGCTCCCAAAGCGCACGCTTCGCCCTCCATGTGGCACGCGTGATCCAGATGCTGTCCAGCGGCCTGCAGGAGGCAGCGGTGAAGGACCTTCTCAAAGCGCTCTACCCCGAGGCGGCCCGGTTTGCCAACCGCGCCGAACCCGATGCCAGGGGAGGACTGAACATTGAAAATGGTGCGGAAATGCTCGGTGCGTATCTGCGGACCCGCTGGTTCCGACCCGCAGGCATAGATGCGGTGGAAGACCTGGACCAGCCCAACCGGCTGGACGCACTGCGGGAAAGGATCCGGCAAACACGCACAGACACCTTTGATGTGCTGACCAATGCTACGCTGAGCCTGACGGCATGATACAAGGGCCGTAGGCTCCACATGAGCCGGAGCATTCTTCGTTTTCGAGGGAAAAGCCCCCCCCCTCTACAACATCCGCCAATCCACCTTCGCCGCCTCCGTCGAGGTCATGCCTTGTTGCTTCAAGACGCGGGCTAAAAGGCGGGCGTCGAGGTCGTCTTGCTGCACTGGGGTGAGGGCGGCCCATTGCTTGGTGACGAGGGAATGACTGAGGCGGAAGGTTTTGGTTCCTGGTTAGGCATTCGATGTTCGATGATGCTCTCCGCCACGCCGCTCCCCTGCCCTTTTGATTTTTCACATAACCCTTTTGACTCGCTGTGCTCGCCCTGCGGCTCCCTACGGTCGTCTGTTTGCCTTCGGCTATTTACGCTGCGCTCCGGTTCGCTACGCTCGGCTCACTTCTAGCGCTCACGCCTCCTCGAAGTAGTCCGAGTCCACCCGCTTGAGCGCGATGGTGCGCACGGTGGAGACGCCGACGCTGTACTCGATCATGAGCTCCGCCAGCCGCTGGCCGTTGATGAGGATGATTTTGTGCGTGACGCCGCGAGCGTAATCGAGCGCGTTTTTGTGGAAGTCGCTGGTGGTGATGAAGACGCCCTTCGTCGCATGCTTCCCGGCCAGCGCGCCGACGAAGCTCTGGATCGGCTCCCGCCCGACGGTGCTCTGCCAGCGCTTGGCCTGGACGTAGATGACATCGAGCCCGAGGCGGTCCTCGCTGATGATGCCGTCGATCCCGCCGTCATTCGACTTCTGCGTCACCTGCGCCGCCTCCGCCCGCGAGCCGCCGTAGCCCATGGCAAAGAGGAGATCGACCACGAGCTGCTCAAAGCGGTAAGGGTCCATGCGGGCCATGAGATCCAGCAAATCGGAAGCCAGCTGCGCCTTGAGCTTGAGCTCGGCTTGTTCGATTTGGTCGGTGGGGGTGAGGGTCGTGGGTTGAATGATTTCCGGCTCGGTTTTTGTCCCGTCTGTGGAGGCCTTGGTCATCTTTTCCACAAAGCTCGGATACGCCGACAGCACCGCGTTGTCGATAGTGGCTGGATTTGAAGCGAGGAGTTTCCGGCCCTCCTCAGTGATGCGCAGGTGGCCCCTCTTCGGCTTCTCCACCAGCCCCGCCTGCTGCATGTACCACCCTGCCCAGCCCGCACGATTGAAAACATACGTCTGCACCCCGCTGGGCAACCGCTCCTGCCGCTGCTCCTCCGAAAGCCCGAAAGCATCCGCCGTCAGCGCGCTGTATTCTTTTTGATGCAGCTCTTCCCCTGCGGTGCCGAGGACGCGGAGGAGCGGCAGCATCATTTCTTGGTAGGTGGGGATGGGCATGGGTTGGGAGAGGTTGAAGAGGATCACACCAATGTCCAAAAGCGTTCGGCAATCCATGGGATGCCGTATCTTTAAAAAAATTAAACACTCCATGGCAGTCGTTCAAAGAAGGAAAGCTTGGTCTTCTTCCAATGGGCCCGGCCACGCCCCCTCGTATTTTTGCCGCTTGGACCAAATTTCTGTTTACCAAAGCAAGCCTCGGGAAAGCTTCCCGCCTGCGCCTGAAAAAGTAACATTCCGCCTTGCTCGCCGATCTTTTTGAAATATCCTCACCGCCCCGCTTTTTTCAAAAAGTATAATTTCTTGCGGCCACGAATCATTGAATATAGATAAGAAGCCCATGGCAAGTATTCCTACATCTACAGCTTCCATGCGCCGCACACTGCTCGCAAAACTCACCAAGAATAACAAACGGAAAGTAGTGTCAAGGCCCGTTCGCCCCCCGAATAATGACGTGGCGGAATTCCTTGACGCGCTCGACAAGTTTGAGAGCGCCTCCGCCCGTACGCGCCACCGCGTGGGCTGATCTCCCCTCCCGTTTTCTGTTTTCATGGCAGAGGTACAGTTTGCCCGTGAGGCACCGTGCAAAAAGAAGACCATCCCTATTCAGGTGGGGCGAGGGTTTTCGTTTTTCGACTTCAGGGAGGACACCTTTGACCATGAGATGGACCCGCTGGGACGGCTGCTTTCGCAGGTGCGACGGCTGGAGGCGGGCACCATGTACCTGGAGAAACTGTCTGCGGCGGACAGCGCGGACATGCGGGAGGAGAACGAAGACCTAGGCACCCGCTACGGGCGCGGCACCCAGGTGACCTCCGAGATCGTGCGCATGGCTTTTTTCAGGCCCTGGGGGCTGAAGCTCGAAGAGATGCGGGAGGAGGATTTTCTGGGCTACATCATCGTGAAGACGGACTTCCGCAATGGCACACTGAGCGGGCGGCGGGTGTATGAGTCGGTGCTGAAGTCCAGCCGGCCGCATAACAACTTTGTGCGCCGCGCCCCGGTGTGGCGGTGCCTGGTGCAGGGACGGCGCTTTAAGATCCAGGGCTTTCTGTATGCACAGCAGAACTCCCTGACCAATGTCTGTGCGCATGTGGCGCTGCGCACCTGCGCAGCGGTGTTTCACCCGGAGGGGGACATGACGTACCGGGAGATCAACCGCATCCTCGGCATCGATCACAAAAAAAACTGGGTGGGGGCATCCCTGCGGAAAGGCGGGCCCGCACGCGGGCTGGGGAGCGACCAGATGGTAGCGGTGATGAATGAGGCGGGCGCGCGCTGCATTGATGTGGACTATGACATGAAGTGGTCGCCAAAGCAGGTGATCTACCAGCGCTACGTGTACGGCTCCATCGAGTCCGGCTATCCCGCGATGCTGGTGTTTGACACGGCAGAGGAGGGCGTGGGCCATACGGTGCCGGTGTTTGGCCATACGATGAACCAGGACCTCTGGGTGCCAAACGCGGAGCAGTACTTCAGGGCGGGGCCGAAAACGCGCTACCTGCCCAGCGACTTATGGCTGGCTTCCTTCATCGTGCATGATGACAACTGGGGCTCGAACTTCTGCTGCCCGAAGCACTTTCTAAAGCCCCTGCCCCACACGGACAGCGGGGACCGCGACAACAATCGCCAGTCGGCGCCGAATCATGAATGGCTGGCGCGGGTGATCGCCACGCTGCCAGCGGCGGTAAAGCTGAGCCCCCTGCGTGCGGAGGCGCTGGGAGCGGAGTGCCTCTTTGCCATGTTTGACCAGCTCCCGGATGACGGTAACAAATGGCGCGCGCGGCTACAGCGGTATGCGGATCCAGCAAAGGGGATGGTGGTGATGCGCACGCTGCTCATCAGTGCGGATGAGTACGCGGAGCACCTGCGCGGCCTGCGGGGGTGGAAGGGGGCGCGGATTCCGAACCGGGCGATCGACCATATCCAGGAGTTGCTGGGACGGGATGAGCTGTTCTGGATGGTGGAGTTTTCCGTGCCGGAGCTGTTTTCCGCGAATCTGCGCAAGCTGGGGGAGGTGAT
This sequence comes from Verrucomicrobia bacterium 12-59-8, assembly GCA_002279765.1. The sequence goes on from NCCR01000132.1 coordinate 14,147, forward strand.
CCTGCGGTCGAGCAAGGCGCGCGAGAACAGCAGCCAGAACTACATGGACTTCTTGCTTTCTGTGCGGCTGCCGGGGTGGATCGTGCTGGCGCATGATCTGCTGGAGTTTGACTACATCCCGGCCCCCATCCAGAGCCATGTGCGGGTGTTTGGGCTGTCAGACACCACCAAGGTGGTGGCCTGAAAGCGCGCCTGATCTCAGCGGCCGGAAAGGGCATCCATGAGGCCTTTGACCTCTCTGCGCACCCATGCTGGGACCACCTTCGGCTCCGCCGAAGTCCTCGTGCCCGAAGAGGCCATGATCCGGCCAGTTTTTGCCGCCTTCTTAACCGGGGCGGTGGATTTTTTCTGCGGCTTTGGCGTGGTATCTTTCATACTTTAAAGAATAGTGCAGGGCACCGCCCAAAGCAATGACTTCGGGGTCTAGTTGCAAGGGATTTCCAGGCACCTGCCGGGTGCCAGTATTGTGGACAAGAGTGAAATAGATGCTGGGATGACTGCCAAACAGGCGCAACAGGCTTCCGACCACTTTTTGGACTTTGCGGTGGTTTGCAGGCAGCTGTTCCAGCGGAACGGAGCGCCCCTCTGCATTTCCACGCTCAATGGCTCCGTAGAGCGCCAGCTCCACATTCCGATGCACATGGAGCAGCGAAACCTGCCAGCCTGCGGCCAGAGCCTTTTCGATGGTCTCCCTGGCCCACCTGAGATCTCCCAAGGTCCCATCCCAAACGAGGTCGGCAAAAGTGTCCTCCGGCTTTAAGCGCTCAAGAGCGTAGGTTTTGCCGGAGCCCCAGCCGCCAGACATGAGACGAAGTTTACGGCGCCTGCCGCGCTGCGCGACCTCACGTTCCAGCCTGCCCTGAGCGTAGCGCCAGGCATGCTCCCAGGAGGGGGCGAGATCACACTTCCGCCCCTCCACCTTGGAGTCGCAGTCATAGGCGGGGTCCAAATGACGGGCCAGATCTGTACTGATGATGCTGCCTCCTTGGGTTTTAGGAATGAGGTCATAGCAGAGATCGGACTTCGCATGGTCTTTGATTAGGTCCTTATATGCCGCCTCAGCGGCTTTTTGGGCTGGGGTGCGGCACACATAGTCTTCCATGGAATGATGGTAGAACCATGACGAATAAGGCCAATGGTGTCAAGTTTGATATTAAGACATACTCTTGTCCGAATAGGACACATCCTATTCATCGCGGTGCAGAATAAATTCTGCCTGCTGCCGCTGAGATAAGCGACCCACAGCCAAAGCCCCCCCTCTACAACATCCGCCAGTCCACCTTGGCCGCCTCGGTCGAGGTCATGCCTTGTTGCTTCAAGACGCGGGCTAAAAGGCGGGCGTCGAGGTCGTCTTGCTGCACTGGGGTGAGGGCGGCCCATTGCTTGGTGACG
>NCCR01000133.1 GCA_002279765.1 Verrucomicrobia bacterium 12-59-8
GAAGGACTACGATGTGGAAGGCGGCATGAAGGCGCTGGGCCTGTATGATCCCGCCAAGGTGAAGCTCGTCGCCGTCGAGATGCCGCCTGAAATGAAAGATGCACCGAAGCTGCCCACCGGCGCAGAGATCGCCCAGCTGCCCGGCGATGCCAAGCGCGGCCAAACCGCCATGGCCGTCTGCTTCACCTGCCACAAGGTCGGCCAGATGGGCGTCGAATACGGCCCCGACCTCAGCACCTTTGGCAAGCAGCAGCCCAGCGAGGTCATAGCCAACGCCATCGCCCATCCCTCCGCCGACATCTCTCATGGCTTCGAAGGCAGCGAGATCAAAACGAGGGACGGACTCACCATCAGCGGCATGATTCTCTCCAGCGGCGACCCCGTCATGATCAAGTGTATGGGCGGTCTCGTGCAGACCGTGCCGAAAGAGCGCATCGCCAGCATCCAGAAGATGACCCGCTCCCTCATGTATCAGCCCCAGCAGCTCGGCCTCACCCCGCAGGCCATCAGCGATATCGTGACGTATTTGAAGAGCCTATGATCTGGGATAGTACTCGAGAGCCTGTGCTCACTCTGGAAAGCGTCGCAGCATGCTCTCATCGGACGGATAAGTCAGATCCGTCCGATCACCCCAGAACAAGCTAAAGCTCGTGAGTACTTTTTTCCCCTGCAACATCCCCACGCCACCGCCAGTATGAGTGTGCATGCCCCGCTCTCTCCTGCTCTTCCTTGCCCTCTGCTCCGCCCTCGTCTCTGCGGAAGATGCCACGAACATCGGCGCCCGCCGTGAGCTCTTCGTGGACAAGCTGCTCATCGACCAGATGCAGGGCACCACGCTGCGACTGCACCATCCCGAAGAGGCGGGCATCGCGGTAAAATTTGACCAGCCGTGGGAGGGCCGCTTCAGCGCCTACATCACAGTCATTCACAATGACGAGGCAAACAAATTCCAAATGTACTACCGTGGCAATGCGGGCTTCAAAGACGGCACCAGCGGCGAAGTGACCTGCTACGCTGAATCCACCGACGGTATCAGCTGGGTGAAGCCCAAGCTCGGCCTGCATGAGATTAACGGCAGCAAGGACAACAACATCATGCTGGCCGATCTGGCTCCCTACACGCACAACTTCGCCCCGTTCATCGACCACCGTCCCGGTGTGCCCAAAGAGCAGCGCTACAAGGCCCTCGCAGGGCTCGGCGGCAAGTCGGGCGGCCTCAGCGCCTTCGTCTCGGCGGACGGTCTACAGTGGCAGAAAATGCAGCAGGCTGCGGTCATCACCAAAGGCGCCTTTGATTCCCAGAACGTGTCGTTCTGGTCGGAGGCGGAGCAGTGCTACGTGGCCTACTTCCGCGTCTTCACCGGCGGCGGTGTCGATGAGAGAAACTGGAAACCCAAAGGCGTGCGCTGGGTCAGTCGCGCCACGAGCAAAGACTTCCTCACCTGGACCGACGCCCTGCAGATGACCTGTGACCAGCCCCTGGTGGATCAAATATACGTCAGCCAGACGAATCCTTACTTTAATGCACCTCATCTCTACATCTCTACCGCTGCACGCTACATGCCCGGCAAGGCCGTGCTGAATGATCAAGCCAAAATTGACCTCGCAGCGGACACCAAAGCCTACACCGCCCTGATTCAGGACTGCTCCGAAGCCGTGCTGATGACCAGCCGTGCTGGCACCACGGCCTACAATCGCAGCTTCATGGAGGGATTGGTGCGCCCCGGCCAGGATTTCCGCAACTGGACCAGCCGCAGCAACTACCCCGCCTGCGGCGTGGTGCAGACCGGCAAATCAGAGATGTCCCTCTACGTAGAGCGCCACTACGGGCAAAGCACCGCGCTGCTGCAGCGCCTCACCCTGCGCATCGACGGCTTCGCCTCGCTACATGCAGATTACGGAGGTGGTGAGATGACCTCCAAGCCCTTCACTTTCGCTGGCAATGCTCTGCATCTGAATCTCTCCACCGGTGCCGCCGGTTCCGTGGCCGTAGAAATCCAAGATGCCGAGGGCAACCCCCTGCCCGGTTTCACCTTGGATGACTGCAAGGCCATCTCTTATGACGACATCGACCGCGTCATCGGCTGGAAGGACGGCAGCAATGTCTCTGCACTGGTCGGAAAGCCCGTGCGTCTGCGCTGGGTGCTCAAAGATGCCGATGTGTATTCCTTCCGCTTTGAATGATTCACTGGAGTTTGCGTGGGAAACAAGGAACCATCGGGCGGATGCACGCGTATCCCGCGTGTCATTTGATCCATGGACATCTCTTCAAAAACATTCTCTGCCAAAGGCTTCGTGCTTCCGCACAGTCTTCCAGTGATTGTGCTGGACGACTGCTACCACTTTCCCGCCTGCCATCTGCCGCTGTTCATCTTTGAAGACCGCTACCGCCGCATGTTGGACCATGCGCTGCAGACCGACCGCATGTTCTGCGTCGGCGTTTCTGACGGCGCGAATGACGTGCTGCCTGTGACCACGGCGGGCTTGATCCGCGCCTCAGTCAAAAATCCCGATGGCACATCGCAGGTCATGCTCTACGGCGTCTGCCGCGTGCGTATCACCGGCTGGGATCAGGTGAAGCCCTTTCGCATCGCCCGCGTAGAACCGGTGCTCACGCAGCACGCGCCCACCAAAACCCTGCGCCTGCTAAAGTCTCGCGCGCTGGATCTACTGCCACCGCCCACGGATGACAGTTGCATGAGCATGCAGCAGATGCGGCATGAACTGGAGCAGATGGACGAAGCCGAAGCCGTCTGCGACATCATCGCCTTCCACTTCATCCGTCAAAAAGCCGCCCTCCGCATCCTCCTCGAAGAATGCTGCCCCCAGCGCCGCTACGAAAAGCTCATCAGCGAACTGCAAAAAGCGCAGGACTGCTAGGCATCACGCCTCATTCCTCACCGGATTCGTCAGCGTCCCGATCTGAGCGATCTCCACGCTCACCGTATCCCCATCCTTCATAAACACCGGCGGCGTGCGCGCCGCGCCCACGCCATGTGGCGTGCCTGTGAGGATCACCGTGCCCGGCATCAGTGTCGTGCTGCCGCTCAGGAATTCGATCAGCGTCGGCACGTCGAAGATCATGTCGTCCGTGTTCCACTCCTGCATCGTCTCGCCATTGAGCACGGTCTTGATCGCGAGGCTGTTCGGGTTCGGAATCTCATCCGGCGTCACCAGCACCGGGCCCAGCGGGCAGAAGGTGTCAAAGGACTTGCCACGGCACCACTGCCCGCCGCCGCCATGCTTCTGCCAGTCACGCGCGCTCACATCATTCGCGCAGGTGTAGCCCAGCACGTATTGCAGCGCATCGGCCTTGCTCACGTTCTTCGCCTGCTTGCCTATGACGACCGCCAGCTCGGCTTCGTAATCGACCTTGTCGCTCTTGAGATGCGTCGGCAGCAGGATCGGCTCTCCCGGATGCTGCACCACATTCGGCAGCTTCATGAACACCACCGGATGCTTCGGCAGTTCCGCCTTCGTCTCCTCCGCATGCTTCTTGTAGTTCAGGCCGATACACACAATCGCAAACGGCTGCACCGGCGCGAGCAGCTTGGCCTCATCCGCGTTGCGGTCGGTCACCCGATGCTCACCAAAGATGTCTCCCTCAATAACCCGCGCCGTGCCATCGGCCTGCAGTGCCGCATGAGCGATGTTTCCCAGTGAGTCGAAGTAGCGGATGATTTTCATAAGTTCGTAGTTTGGGCTTTCGCCCATGATTGGAAATTTGGAATATTAAGCAGCCTGACGCCCATTCCAAGCCACCAACTCCTCATACTTCGCCCCTGTGCCACCGAACAAATCCAGCGCACTGCCCACGGTGCCATCCACGCGGCCATGGCTCAGTTCATCGATGCGCTTCAGATCGTCCAGATGCCGAATACCACCGGCATAGGTCATCGGCAAAGGCGAGTGCTCACCGAGAAAACTCACGAGCGCTTCGTCGATACCTTCGCACTTGCCCTCCACATCCACCGCATGGATCAAAAACTCCGCGCAATGTCTCGCGAGAAAGCGCAGGGACTCCGGCGTCACATCCAGCGTCGTCAGCGTCTGCCAGCGGTTCATCGCCACCGTCCAGCCTGTTGCCGTGGCCTTGCAGCTCAGATCAATCACCAGCCGCTCCTTGCCCGCTGCCGCGACCATCTTGTCGAGCCGCGTCTGATTGAAAGTACCGTCCGTTTCAAACAGGTAGCTCGTTACGATCACATGACTGGCCCCGGCCTCCAGATACTCCGCCGCATTGCAGGAGCGGATGCCGCCGCCGACCTGCAAGCCGCCCGGAAACGCCCCCGTCGCCGCCTTCTCGTTCCCCTTTCCCAGCAGGATCACATGCCCGCCCGTCAGCCCATCGCGCCGATACAGCTCGCCATACCACGCCGCATCCCGATCGCTCACAAAATTCGTCTTCAGCCCCGTCCCATCATCCCGCAACGACGAGCCCACGATCTGCTTTACGCGGCCATCGTGTAGATCAATGCAGGGTCGGAATTGGGTCATGAATAGAAAGTGAAGAGTAATTGAGAAGGGCGCAGTGTGGTCAAGAGGTCAAGCAGTCACCAGAAGGTCAAGGCATCTCGTCGAAGCAAAATCGTCCTCGATCCTTCCGCACCGCAAGCCAGCTGCACCTCGGAGCAACATGGCCGGTGCGCTTTTGCATTCAATCTTCAACCTCGGTTGTTCAATGGGCAGCCGCTTTACACGTCCTTGACCTCCGCCCCATCTCTGCTTTCTTCCACCTGTCCATGACCACCACCGCCAAGGCTCTGCTCCTTCTCTCCCTGCGACTTACGCAAGGGTAGGCGGCCCGTGTTTCCTCGTCATGCCCCTTGCCGTCACGTCACGGCAGTTTCTCAGAGCAGGAAAGAATCCTGTCCAATTCTGAAATCTTGTTAATCCTGTCCCCTTTTGTCCCGTCATGTTAAAGAATCCATCTTCCAAGTATCAGCGCTTCGACCCCGTCTCGTTACCGAACCGTCGCTGGCCCTCTCAAACCCTTTCCAAGGCCCCCATGTGGTGCAGCGTTGATCTGCGCGATGGCAACCAGGCACTCGCCGTGCCGATGAACGTCTCCCAGAAGCTCGAAATGTTCGATGCGCTGGTGAAATGCGGCTTCAAGGAAATCGAGGTCGGTTTCCCCTCCGCCTCGAATACCGAGTTCAGCTTCAACCGCCGCCTTATTGAAGAAAAGCGCATCCCTGACGATGTGACCATCCAGTGCCTGGTGCAGGCGCGTGAGGATTTGATCGAGAAGACCGTCGAGTCGCTCATGGGTGCGAAGAAAGTCGTCATCCACATGTACAACAGCACATCGCCCGCGCAGCGGAAGTACGTGTTTGGCAAGACGAAGGAAGAGATCGTCGCCGTGGCCATCAAAGGTGCGCAGATGATCAAGGACCGCCTGCACCGCCTCACCGCAGGCGGCACCAAAGTCACCTTGCAGTACTCGCCCGAAAGCTTCAGCGCCACGGAAGTCGAATTTGCCAAGGAGATCAGCGAAGCCGTCATGGACGTGTGGCAGCCCACGCCCGAGCACAAGATGATCCTGAACCTCCCCGACACCGTCGAGGTGGCCATGCCCAATGTGTATGCCGACCAGATCGAATGGATCTGCACTAACATCAAAAACCGCGACAGCCTCATCATCAGCCTGCACACGCACAACGACCGCGGCACCGGCACCGCAGCCACCGAACTGGGCCTGCTGGCAGGCGCGGACCGCGTAGAAGGCACTCTCTTTGGCAATGGCGAGCGCACCGGCAATCTGGACATCGTTCAGGTGGCCATGAATCTCTACATGCACGGCATCGCTCCCGGCCTGGACTTCAGCGACATGAGCGGCCTCATCCACATGTATGAGCGCACCACCGGCATGACCGTGGCTCCGCGCCATCCCTACAGCGGTGAACTCGTCTTCACCGCCTTCAGCGGCAGCCATCAGGATGCCATCAAGAAGGGCCTCACCGGCTACGAGCAGCACAAGACCATCTGGGACGTCCCCTACCTCACCATCGACCCCAACGACATCGGCCGCGAGTACCGCGAAGTCATTCGCGTCAATTCACAAAGCGGCAAAGGCGGCGTCGCCTACCTGCTGGAGAGCGAGTTCGGCATCGAACTGCCCAAGGACATGCAGCGCGAGTTCGGCCCCATCGCCAACGATCTGGTGGACAAGCTGGGCCGCGAAGTCACCGCTGCCGAATTGAAAGGCATGTTCTGGCAGGAGTACATCGAGCGCGAGACCCCCTTCGCACTCCATCACTTCCATGCCGATGGCGTGGACGGCGTCTTCACCTGCCGCTGCAGTCTGGTCATCAACGGCCAGGAACGCGGCATCTCCGGCAAAGGCAACGGCCCCATCGCCGCATTTGCCCAGGCCTTGATCCAAGAAGCCGGAGCACCCGCCTTTGAAGTCGCCACCTACCGCGAGCAAAGCCTCAGCTCCGGCACCGAAGCCAGCGCCCTCGCCTTCATCCAGATCAAAACCGCCAGCGGCAAAACTATCTGGGGTGCAGGCGTTGATACGAACATTGAACTCGCATCGATCAAAGCGGTGCTCAGTGCGGTGAACCGGGCGGCGTGACCTCTGGGAAAGTACTCCCGAGCTTTAGCTCGATTCTGGGAAGCTCCGCAAGCAGCTAGAATCCCGAACGAGCTAAAGCTCAGTGCTACTTTGTGTCATGCGCTCGCGCTTTCTCAAAAGGAGGCGCGGCAGCCACGCTACGTTGTGGCGTAGAAATTGTTGCTGTTTAACTCCTTCCAAACAGGACGCCCCAGCAGCAGCCCCACAAGCAGCACCCCAAGTCCGATGCCGGACTTCGTCACGCCATGCGTTAAACTGCCGACCTGCAGCACCGCGTTGGACGGATTGAGAGGATCGTAGTGGACCGTGGTCGGCATGCCGACAGAATACGCGGAAATCTTTGCCAGAGCCTCGGCCTTGGAACCTGCGCTGAAACTGGCATGGCGGATTCGTTCAGCCGTGTACGCGGTGCCATTCAACTCGTAATAGTACCGCATCGTCGGAATGTAGTCCTTGCTGGCACCCCTGCCGGACCTCATCCAGACATCCTTGGCATGCACCGTCCCCTGCACAGTCGGCCAGAATTTCGCCTTCGCTGTGAAGACCATGTCAGAGATGCCGGTCCACATGAGGTATGTCCCGAAGATAAACAGCAGCAGGACCAGGTAGATTGGTTTCATGTGGATGAGTTCGTCAGCTTGGAAGAACCTGTTATCGAGGCGCTGCATGATGTGAACTACAAATCCGATTCGGCTTTGGAACTCGCGGACTGAAACCAGCTGATGAGCCGAAGTCTAACTGTCCAGTTGCCGCCATGCCCTGTTTGAGGTTTATGAATACACCCCATGCCCCTCGAAATCCCCGACTACCCCTTTCAAGCCTACATCTTCGACTGCGACGGCACGCTCGTCGATTCCATGCCGCTGCACTACATCGCCTGGGTGGAGGCCCTGAAGCAGCATGATGCGCCGTTTGAGTTTACCGAAGAGGAGTTTTATGCGCACGCCGGCATGAAGGAGCAGGACGTCGTCAAGCTGCTCAATGCGAAGCATGGCACCAATGTTGATCCCGTGAGTGTGGATGAGTTGAAGATGAAGCTCTTCGCCAAACACATTCCCGAAATGCAGGCGGTAGGCCCGGTAGCGGAGTTCGCCAAATCCCTCGAAGGCCGCTTCCCCATGGCAGTTGCATCAGGCAGTGAAGAATCCACCGTTCGCGGCTGCCTCGAAGCCACTGGCCTCCTCCATCTCTTCCCCATCATCATCACCCCCAAGAAGGTAAAACACGGCAAGCCCGCCCCCGACATGTTCCTCCTCGCCGCTGAGCAGATGGGCATCGCCCCCAGCGAATGCCTCGTCCTCGAAGATGGAAACAGCGGGATCCAAGCCGCCAACGCAGCGGGCATGCAGTCGCTGTTTATTCCGCGCACAATGCGCTAAGTAGTGCGGGCAATCTTGCCCACCTCAGACGCACTCGCTTCGGGCAAGATTGCCCGAGCTACTTCTGCGCCCACGCCTTCCAGCACGTCACAAAACCCTTCGCAAAATCCTGCGGACGCGCATCCACCCACACACTGATGTCTTCCGGCTTGAACCAATCACCCGTAGCCACTTCCTCGGGCAAACAGCGCACAGGCCCATCATGCCGCGCGATGCGCAGCTCGACGAATTCATGGTCCGTATTATCCCCTGCCGGAATCTGCGCCGCCAGCTCCGTGGCTTCGACGTGAATGCCCACCTCCTCACCCAGCTCCCGCACCGCAGCGCTGGCATAGCCTTCCCCGGCATCCAGATGCCCCGCAGCACTGCTGTCCCACTTGAGCGGCGACACATCCTTGAGATGCGACCGCTGCTGCAGGTAGATGTGCCCGCGTTTGTTGATGACGAAAATATGCACCGCACGGTGCAGCAGCTTGCGCTTGTGTACTTCTCCACGCGTGAGCTGTTCAATGACCTCGTTGCGCTCATTCACCACATCAAACATCTCGCTCGCCTTCTGCCCGGCATCGGCCTCGTGGCGCTGCTCGTAGTGGCGGGCGATCTGAATCCACTGCGCCAGTGACAGCGCTTCTGCACGCACCATCCCAGTGACGCCCAGCGCCTCAATCAGCGACTCCCAGCCGCCGGGGGCTTCGGGCAGGAGATTCTTCAACTGCTTGCGCCTCTGGGAGAACCCCATGCGCACCAGTCGGTCAAACAGCACGTGATCAAACACCGGCAGCGTGGCGGGATCTCGCGGCGTCAGTCGAATAATCGCGGAATCCACCCGGGGCTTCGGCACGAAAACCTCCGGCGGCACCACCCGCAGCATCTCCACATTCCAGTCCTTTTGCACCAGCAGGCTCAGCGCGCCATAGGCTTCGTCCTCACAGGTGGCCGCGAGGCGGTCGCACACTTCCTTTTGCAGCATGAACACCGCGCAGCCGACCGGTGACGGCAGCGTCAGCCAATGTTTCAAGATCTCACTTCCGACCGAATACGGCAGATTGCCCACGATGCGCAGAGGACCGAGCTTGAACCACGCACGCAGATTGATGCGCGTGGCGTCATTATGAATGACTTCCACGTCACTCCGTCCTTCAAACTGGCTTTGCAACTCCGGCGCGAGCTGGGAGTCCTTTTCGATCAAAATCAGCTTCTTGGGCCTGCCGACGAGATGCTTCGTCAAAGCCCCCATGCCGGGTCCGATTTCCACCACAATATCCGCCCCATCCGGCTCCACCTGATCACCGATCCAGCGGGCGATCTCCTCATCCTGTAGGAAGTTCTGCCCCATGCTCTTGCGTGGGGTGAAATGCGGGCGTGGGGGGGCGGATTCGGAGCGGCGTTGGTCGCGGTATCTCATCGCCGCACCATCCACCGTTCTGCCGTTCCATCAAACCAATCCATCAAGCGAGCCAATACTTGACCTCCGTCACCCATGAAGCACTCTTGTGGGTGCTTAGAACCTGCCTCAAATCCAAACTCCACCGTGCCGCCATTACCGATGCTAACATCGCCTATGAGGGCAGCATCACCATTCCGACCGATCTCATGGAAAAAGCCGACCTCTGGGTGGGCGAAAAAGTGCTGGTGACCTCCATCACCAACGGTGCCCGTTTGGAAACCTACGTCATCCCCGCACCCGCCGGTTCCGGGCAGATCATCGTCAACGGCGCCGCCGCCCACCTCATCAACACCGGCCACCGCGTCACCATCATGGCCTGGGGCCAGAGCGAGCATCCCATCATCCCCAAGCGTCTACTACTCAATGAGCGCAACGAAGTGGTGAATGACACCGTGCTGTGAGGCGCGTGTCTTGACGTGAGACAGGCTGCCAGCCTGTCTGGTTCCGGCGTCGAATCGTAGCTTGAAGCAATGCGCAAATCCACTGAACGGGCTGGCAGCCCGTTTCACGGGTGGCCATCACAAGAATACCACGTTGAGCGACTTTCGGCTGTTCATGCCGCCGCAGGACTCCGTATGATCTCGGCATGACTCAGACTGCCGCCTGCTCACTCCTGTTGCTGTTCGCCTTCAGCTCCACCCTTCTCGCGCAGGCAGATGGCCTCAAGTCGAAGACGACTTACGCCAAGGCCTACGGCGAAACGAAAAATGCCGTGGCCGTGGATCCCGGCAAGGATCTGCCGCGCTACCCCGCTGTGGAGCCCAAGGACGCCATCGCCACATGGCAGGTAAAAAAAGGCTATAAGCTCCAGCTCGCCGCGAATGAGCCGCAGGTGCGCGATCCCATCGCCATCTGCTTTGATGAGAACGGCCGCATGTTTGTCTGCGAAATGAATGACTACAGCGAGATGCGCGACGTCACCCCACACATGGGCCGCGTCTCCATGTTGGAAGACAAGGACAGCGACGGCCACTACGAGACAAGCCAGATCTTCGCCGATGACCTGCCCTGGCCCACCGGCCTCGTCTGGGCCAATGGCGGCCTGTTTGTCGGTGCCACACCTGACATCTGGCGCTTTGAGGACAAAGACGGCGATGGCAAGGCCGAGGTGCGCGAGAAGGTTTTCACCGGCTTCGGCACCGGCTTGAAAATCCTCAACGTGCAGGGCCTCATGAACAGCTTCCAGTGGGGCCAGGACAATCGCATCCACGTCCTCGCCGGTGGTGGCAATCGCGGCGTCATCACCTGCATGAAACGGCCAGACGACAAAGGCTTGGAGCTCGGCGGCAAAGACTTCTGGTTTGATCCCCTCACACTGGAGTTCGGTCTCGAAGGCGGCGGCGCTCAGTACGGCATGAGCTTTGACAACTACGGGCGCAAGTTCGCCTGCTCAAACTCCGACCACCTGCAGTACTGGGTTTACGACGACAAGTACGCCAACCGCAATCCCTACTACCCCATGCCACCCGCACGCCAGAGCATCGCGGTGGATGGCGGCGCAGCGGAAGTCTTTCGCCTCAGCCCGGACGAGCCTTGGCGCATCATCCGCACCCGCTGGCGCATTGCCGGTGTGGTGAAAGGCGCCGTGGAAGGCGGCGGACGCGTGAGCGGCTACTTCACCGGCGCGAGCGGCACCACCATCTATCGAGGCGATGCCTGCGGCCCCGAGTTCGTGAACAACAGCTTCACCGGAGATGCCGGCGGCCAGCTCGTGCATCGCAAGATCATCAAGCCCAGCGCCGACGGCATCAGCCTCATTGGCGAACGCCCCGCCGACGAGCACGGCTTCGAATTCGCCGCCAGCAAGGACACCTGGGTGCGCGTAGTGAACTTCGCCAACGCCCCCGACGGCTGCCTGCACATCTGCGACATGTATCGCGAAGTCATCGAGCACCCCTGGAGCATCCCCGACGAAATCAAAAAATACATCGATCTCAACAGCGGCAACGACCGTGGCCGCATCTACCGCATCGTTCCTGACAAAGGTGCAGAACGCATCGGCCAAAAAGTGTCGCTCGGAAAAGCCACCACCGAAGAACTCGTGCAAACCCTCAGCCATCCCAACGGCTGGCACCGCGACACCGCCCAGCGCTTGCTGTTTGAGCGCAAGGACAAGGCAGCCGTGCCTCTGCTGGAGAAGGTCTTGAGCGGGGATAATGCGCTGGCGAAGCTGCATGCGCTGGGGGTGCTTCGTGGCCTCAATGTGTTGAATACGTCAATAATCAGCAAGGCAATCTCTGATAAAGACGCTTTTGTTGTGGAAGCGGCTCTCCGTTTGTCTGAGGCTCTGCAACCAATCTCAGCAGGTTTTGATGAAGTGGCGAAGGCAATTGCGGCGCAGACGCGGAGTAACGACATGCGTGTTCATTTTCAAATTGCACTCACTGCGGGCGAATTTCTAAAGGATGCAGATCTCTTCGACAAGAACATCTCCAAAAAATCACCAGCCTCTGGTCGTCATCCGATGACTTCCAGTGTCGCTGAAATGGTTCTTCGTGACTTGCCGACCAGTGATCGGGTGGTTGATGGCTTCTTGTGTGGAAACCCAGATTTGAGCATAGCCTTGGTCACAGCACTCTTATTTGACACATCGGAGTTAGACAAAGCGGAGCCAGCAGAGCTCAAATCAATATCCAAGGTCATTCAAGCAGCGGGAGGAGCAGCTAAAGCGGCACATCAGGCGGAACGTAACCGAGGCGGCAAAACCAATGCCTCACTTCTTATTGGTTTAATTACATCATCGCCCAGACCTGAATTCATTGGTGCTTTGGCAGCCGGTTTCAAGAAGGCAGGCATCGATCTTGCTCAAGCCGATACAGATCACAAGCTCACCGCCGTCTTCACCAAAGCCGCTACGACTGTCGCAGATCCTAATGCATCCGAAGACACACGCCTCGAAGGCATCAAACTCCTCGGCCTCACGTCCTCAAAAGAAGCCACCGAATCCCTGAGTCAAGGCCTCGCACAAGGTCAGCCAGATGCCGTGCAAACAGCCGCCATTCGCACGCTGGCTCAAAACAGCTCACCCATCGTAACCAAGTCACTCATCACAAACTGGGCCGGTTTCGGTCCCAAAGCCAAAGAAGCCGCTCTCGAAGCCCTCCTCATCCGCGAAGACCGCGCTTTCGCATTGCTGGAATCTGGCGTAGTAAAGCCCTCCGATTTCACGGCCTCCCAAGTCCAGGCTCTCCTCAAACACAAGTCCCCCAAAGTTGCCGCTGCTGCAAAGACGACATTAGCCTCCGTCATTCCGCCATCGCGTGAGGAAGTAACCGCAAAGTTCAAACCCGCCATCGCCGCCCAAGGCGATGCCAAGAAAGGCCAGATGCAATACATGGCGCGTTGTGTGGCCTGCCACCGCGCAGGAACCATGGGATTGCAGGTAGGACCGGATCTCGTCACGGTAAAAGCTAAGGGCCGTGAAGCACTGCTTACGGCGATTTTGGAACCCCACAAGGAGGTTGCCTCTCAGTTCATCGCCTATACAGTCAATACGAAGGATGGCCAGACACTGGCCGGAATTATTACAAACGATACCGCAACCAGCATGACCCTCAAGATGATGGGCGGAGTTGAAAAGGCACTCCAGCGTTCGGAGATCAAAGGCAGCAGTTCCACGGGGCAGAGCCTGATGCCGGAAGGTCTGGAGACCGGGATGAGCGTCGCTGACATGGCAGATCTTCTTAGCTTCATTGAGGGACAATGATCCCCCCCTCAAACTGCTCTTGTTTTACTTTGCAGCAGCCGCTGTCTGCGCTCCTGTAATACATCATGAAGACAACCCCCATAACCTTTGAAGATCTCCAGTCCTCTGTCATCGCCGTGCCACCGCTTTGCCGGAACAAGGATATGTCTCTGGCCAAGTCACAAAACAGCAGGCTGATCAAACACATGTATAAAGGCGGGATCCGCACATTGCTCTATGGCGGCAATGCAAACCTTTATAACATCGCCCCAAGCGAATACCACTCCCTGCTGAAGATGCTCGTCGATGTGTCCCCTGAGGACATGTGGATCGTCCCATCCGTCGGCCCGATGTATGGCACTGCGATGGATCAGGCCCGGATTCTCACCGAGTTCGCCTTCCCCACCGCGATGCTGCTGCCCACGCTCTTCCCGTCCAAACCCGCCGGTGTCGCCACCGCCATCCGCCACTTCGTGGAGAAGTCCGGCATCAAGGCCGTGCTCTACATCAAAGACGGCTCCTACATCACGCCTGAACTCGCTGCCGAACTCGTCAACGACGGCCTGATCTCCTGGATCAAATACGCCATTGTCGAACCAGATCCAAGCAAGGACCCTTACCTCAAGAAACTCATCAAGCTAGTGGACACCAAGCTCATCGTCAGCGGCATCGGTGAGCAACCATCGATCATCCATCTGCGTGACTTCGGCGTCACGGGTTTCACCGCTGGCTGCGTCTGCATCGCCCCTTCCCGTTCCACCGCCCTGCTTCAGGCCATCTTGAAGAAAGACTGGGACACCGCCGAGGCAATCCGCGAGGAGTTCGTCGCTCTCGAAGACCTGCGCAACGCACACAGCCCCATCCTCGTGCTGCATCACGCCGTCGAACTCTCGGGCGTGGCCCAGACCGGTCCTGTGCTGCCGCTGCTCACCGAACTTCCAGCCAATCTGCTGCCGAAGATCGAGAAGGCCGCCAAGGCATTGCTGGCAAAGAACGGCTAGCTTTAGCCTCTGCCTAATGCCCTCAGCTTTGTATTGACGGTTTGTGACAACTCACGTCATGGATGTGCGTACACTCATACCATGACCTCACGCCGTCACTTCATCCAGTCTCTTTCAACCACTGCTCTACTTGCTGCTTCCGGTAGCCTGACCGCTCAAGAAGCCGCACCAACCGCCCGCAAACTGCGCAAGGCCATCATGGGTGGCACGCTCAGCATCAAGGGCACTCTGATCGAAAAATACACAGCCGCCAAGGAGGCAGGCTATGAAGGCGTCGAACCCGCAGGCGGTATGAATCAGCAGGAAGTGATCGACGCGCTCGGCCAGTCCGGCCTGCAAGCCGCCAGCGTCTGCTGCCACACGCACTGGAAGCAGACACTCACCCACGATGATCCCAAGATCCGGGAGGAAGGTCTGCAAGGCGTGCTAACCACCCTGCGCGATGCCAAAGCTTACGGCGCAGATTCCATCCTCGTGGTTCCCGGCGTGGTCAGTGAAACAGTGCCTTATGACGTGGCTTGGACGCGTTCTATTGCGGAGATCAAAAAGGCCGTGCCTTTGGCCAAGGAACTCGGCGTGAAGATCTCCATCGAGAACGTCTGGAACAACTTCATCCTCAGCCCCCTCGAAGCCGTGCGCTATCTCGATGAGGTGGGCGATCCCATCGTGGGCTGGCATTTCGACATCGGCAACGTGCTGCGCTTCGGCTGGCCAGAGCAGTGGATCAAGGTGCTTGGCAAGCGCATCAATCGCATTCACGTCAAAGAATACAGCACCAAGAAGATGAAGGAGGAAGGCATCTATAAAGGCTTCGACTGCGAACTCACCGAAGGCGACAACAACTGGCCCGCCATCATGAAAGCCCTCGACACCGCAGGCTACACCGGCTGGGCCATCAGCGAACAACGCGGCGGCATCAATCCCAATGGCCTCAAGATGCTCACCGAGCGCATGGACAAAATCTTCGCCATGTAAGCAGGCGCGTCATTCCTCATTTTGGTTTAGTCATTTCCCCAATGCCCTCCGCCCTCGCCATCTTCGCCCATCCTGACGACATCGAATTCGTCGCCGCCGGAACCCTGCTGCTGCTCAAGAAACGCGGCTGGGACATCCACTACATCAACCTCTGCACCGGCAATTGGATGAAGGCCAGCAAGCCGCGCGCATTCTCGGCGCCACGTTTTATCCGCCAATCAGCGATGACCTGGAACTGACCTACTCCGTGCCCAATTTGCGAAAAGTCGCCGCCGTGGTGCGCATGGCGCAGCCCAGCATCGTACTCACCCATGCGCCTGCGGATTACATGGAAGATCACATGCAGGCATCCCGCCTCGCCGTCACCGCCGCCTTCGCGCACTGCGTCCCCAACTTTCAGACAGATCCCCAGCTCGATGCCTACTTGCACGATGTGACCATCTATCACGCCATGCCTCACGGCCAATGTGACCCGCTGCGCCAGAAACTCCAGGCCGGGCAGTATGTCAATACCACCAGCGTTCACGACCATAAACGCGAAGCTCTCGCCGCCCACGAAAGCCAAAAACACTGGCTCGACGTCAGCCAGGGCATGGACTCCTACCTCATCAGCATGGACGAAGCCTCCCGCGCCATCGGCAAGCTCTCGGGCCAGTTTGAATTCGCCGAAGGCTGGCGCAGACACCTCCATCTAGGTTTCAGCGCCAAAGACATCGATCCGCTCAAAGACGCCCTCGGCGATCTCTGCCTGATCAACGAAGCGTATGAGCAGGCGAAGACCGTCCCAATCTAAGTTTTAAGTTTGCAGTTCCATGTTTAAAGTCGGCAACAAACAACAGGCCAACTTGAAACATGAAACTTGCCACTGATGAACCCGCTGACCTACCTGCTCGTTGACGGTCACAGCGTCATTCACGCCTGGCCGGAGTTGCGGCGCGAGCATTGTATTGCCGCGCGCCGTCACCTGGCCCGCACGGAGCTGCTGAAACGTCTGCGCAATCTTCAAGACATGAGCGGCATGCAGGTGGTGGTGGTGTTCGACGGTGCCAAACAAGGCACCAACGAGGAGCGCGAGCCCCAGGGTCTTCAGATTATTTACGCCGATCCCGGCACCACGGCGGATACCATCATCGAGCGCCTCGTGGCCAAATACATCCAGGAGCGGCCCATGCGCGTCGTTTCCGCAGACGGCATGGTGCGTGAAACGATTCTGTCACTTGGTGCCGAGTGGTTCAGCCCTGAAATCCTCCGCAGCCTGTGCGACGGTGCTGAAACCAGCATGCGCGCCCGCCTTGCCTGATTCCCAATCACGTTCTAACTTCCTCTCATGAGATTGATCCAAACCCTTCTGTTCCTGACGCTCGGCATCTCCTCCGCATTGGCGCAGGCCCCAGCCCCCACTCCTGTTTCCGACGAGGTCAAAAAACTGCTGCTTGAGGCCCGCGACATGCGGGTGAAACAGCGCTACACCGATGCGCTCGACAAGCTGGATGCCGCCGAGAAGCTCGCCCCCAATTTGGCCGACATCTACGCGCTGCGCGGTGACATCTACCTGGCACCGCGGCGCCGTGATTTTGACCTCGCGCTGCCCCAGTTTGAAAAAGCGGCTCAGCTCCTGCCAGAAAGTCCGTTGCCCAAATTCAATCTCGCCGAGTACTACTTTGTGAAGCACGATTTTACCACTGCGCTGCAATCCTTCACCAAGCTGACCACGGACTATCCCAAGCTGCCCATGATCATCCGTCACCTCGTGCATTACAAGCGGGCGCTGTGTGAACTCAAGCTGGGGCACCGCGCCGCCGCCGACCAGATCGTCGCGGACAATTTCACCTTCATGGATGACACCCCGGCCTACTATTTCTGCAAGGCGGCCATTGCCTTTGAGACGGGCGATCCCAACAAAGGCAATGATTGGGTGAAGCGCGGCGTCGCCGTCTTCAAAGTCCCGAACTGCGAGCCCTACTACGATGCCTTCAAGGAACTGCGCTGGGTGCCTGACCTGGATTTCGCACCTCCTCAGGATGCGCCCAAACAGCCGTGAAATGGCGCATCGCAGCTGATACCGGTGGCACTTTCACTGATTGCCACGCGCTCGACCCTCAGGGCCGTGAGTCACGCTGCAAAGTGCTCTCCACCGGTCATCTGCGAGCCTTGGTATCACGCAGGAAGGATGCCTTGGTGCGTCTCTCGGGGCTACCTCCCCTGCCCGCCAGATTCCTGGTGGGTTTCCAGCTTAACGCCGTTGGCGAAGCGGAGGCAAGCACCATCACCGCCTATAACAGCAGCACCGACGAGATCACACTCGATGCCCCGACATCATGGCAGACAGGCACTCTGCTGGAACTCACCACGGGTGAGGAGGCCCCGGTGCTGGGCGCGCGCATTCTGACCAACACACCCCCAGGGAGCGAGTTTCCTCCCTTGAACCTCCGCATCGCCACGACGCGGGCCACCAATGCCCTGCTGGAGCGCAAAGGTGGTCGCATCGCCCTCTTCATCACCCGTGGCTTTGGCGATCTCCTGCAAATCGGCGATCAGCGTCGCAGTGATCTCTTCGCACTCAAGCACGAACCCCGCGTAATCTTCCACGAGATTGCCTGCGAAGTGCCGGAACGCATCAGCATCTCCGGCGCGCTGCTCGAACCTCTCGACGAAGCCAGCGTTCGCATAGCCGCCCATGAATGCATCGCACAAGGCATCACCACCGCCGCCATTTCCCTGCTGCATGGTCACGCCCATCCGCAGCATGAGCTGCGCGTCGCCGCCATCCTGCACGAGTGCGGCTTTACCCACCTCACACTCTCGCATCAAACCGCCGCCTTTGCCAAGCTCCTGCCACGCACCCAGAGCACTGTGGCAGATGCCTATCTGCACGCGCCTGTGCAGTCCTTCCTCAATGGCATCCGCCGCGTGTCCCCCGACATGCAAGTGATGACCAGTGCGGGTGGCCTCAAATCCGCCGATGACATCCGGCCCAAGGATATGCTGCTTAGCGGTCCTGCCGGGGGTGCCATCGGTGCCGCCAATGCCGCACGTCGCCTCGGCATCACCAAGATCATCACCCTCGACATGGGCGGCACCAGCACCGACGTGGCGCGGATTGACACACGCCCCGGTTACCGTTTCTCGCAAAATGTGGCAGGCATGCAGTTGCTCGCGCCGTGTGTTGCCATCGAAACTGTGGCCGCAGGCGGCGGCTCCATCTGCCACCTGACCCATCACGGCCTCGCCGTCGGCCCCCAAAGCGCAGGCTCCAATCCCGGCCCCGCCTGCTATGGCAAAGGCGGACCGCTGACCATCACCGATGTCAATCTGCTCCTCGGCCGCTTTGACCCCGCACGCGCGCCGATCCCGCTGGATGTCGCAGCAGCACAACGGCGCTTAACCGAACTCCATGCCCAAACAGGCGGCACCGGCACAGAGGCAGTACTCCTTCAATCCCTCTTGCGGCTCGCCATTGAGCACATGACCGATGCCATCCGCCGCATCTCCATTGGCGAAGGTTTTGATCCCGCCGATCACGCGCTGTTAGCCTTTGGTGGTGCCGGCCCCCAGCACGCCTGTGCTGTCGCGGAATCCCTCGGCATGCAGACCATCCTCGTCCCCGAACACGCTGGCATCCTCAGCGCCGTCGGCTTGCAAGAAGCCGTGCCGGAACGCATCATCGAAAAAGAAATCCGCCTGCCGTTGGCGGCAGCAATCGCCCCCCTGGCTGCCGAGCTTGCAAAGCTGCCGCATGGAGAGCGAACCCAAATCGCCGAACTTCGCCTCAAAGGCCAAGACACCCCGCTTCAAGTCGAGTTCACTGATCCCGCCGATTTACCAAATCTGTACGGCGCAGTTTACGAGCGCCTGTTTGGCTACAAGCCTCCTGCCGGTCGCGAGATCGAACTCGTCAGCCTTCGCATCATCCTGCGCGAGGTCCAAAGCACCACTCAGGACTCTCCGCTTCACCCCCAGTCGCTCGAACCGGCACCCGCTCTGATCCAGGATGCCTTCAGCACCATCGTCATCGCACCCGGCTGGCGGGTGGAAAAGGTCGCAGGCTTTGGCCACGTGCTGCGCTTTGATCAGGCGGCCGGCCCGGCCCCCACACTGGGGCGCGATCTGCTCCGCCATCGCTTTCACTCCATTGTCAGCGACATGGGTGCCCTGCTCTGCCGCACCGCCATTTCCACCAACATCCGCGAGCGCCTCGACTTCTCCTGCGCACTGCTGGATCCCCACGGCCGCCTGCTTTCCAGCGCGCCACACATCCCGGTTCACCTTGGTGCGTTAGGTGTCTGCGTACGCGAAGTCGCGCAAGCCATCGACATGCAGCCAGGTGACACCATCATCACCAATCACCCCGCCTACGGTGGCTCGCATCTTCCCGACGTGACCCTCATCACGCCCGTTCATGATGCAAAAAAGGCCCTCATCGGCTACATCGCCAATCGCGCGCATCATGCCGAGATCGGCGGCATCACGCCCGGCTCCATGCCTGCCAATGCCACGTGCTTGATCGAGGAAGGCGTCGTCATGGCACCACGTCACCTCATTCGTGCTGGCGTCTCCTGCTTTGATGAAATCAGCACCCTGCTGACCTCCGCCGTCCACCCCACACGCAATCTCGCCGACAACCTCGCCGACCTGCATGCCCAGCTCGCCGCCAATCTCCACGGCGCAGAGCGCCTGCGTGCTCTTGCAGACGATTCCTTGCAAAGCATGATGCAAAGCATTCTGGATCATTCCGCCGAAGTCATGCGATCACAAATTGACCGCCTGCCCGCTGCGATCTCCGCTGCGGAAAAGCTCGATGACGGCTCCACCATCGCAGTGTCGATGCGCAAGTCCGGCGCGAAACTCATCCTCGACTTCACCGGAACGTCCGGCGTGCATCCTCGCAATTTGAATGCCACCACCGCCATTGTACGCAGCGCCGTACTCTATGTGATGCGCCTCATGCTGCAGGAAGACCTGCCGCTGAATGAGGGACTGATGGAGCCGGTGGAAATCATCTGCCCCGAGTCATTGCTCAATCCCACCTTCACCGGCGATGCCACCCGCGATCCCGCAGTCGTCGGCGGCAATGTCGAAGTCAGCCAACGACTCGTCGATACCCTCATCAAAGCCCTCGGCCTCCAAGCCTGCAGCCAGGGCACGATGAACAATTTCCTCTTCGGCGGCGCAGGCTTCGGCTACTACGAAACCATCGCCGGTGGTTCCGGTGCTGGCAGCGGCTACCACGGCGCTCATGCCTTGCACACGCACATGACCAACACCGCCATCACCGATCCCGAGATCATCGAACAACGCTACCCCGTGCGCCTGCGCCAGTTCGCCATCCGCCGCGACTCCGGCGGAAAAGGTGAGTGGCACGGCGGCGATGGCGTGATCCGCGAATTCGAGTTCCTCGCCCCCCTCACCGTCAGCCTCCTCACCCAGCACCGCGTGGAATCCCCCTTCGGTCTGCACGGCGGCTCCGCTGGAAAAACCGGCCGCCAGGCTCTCCTGCGCGATGGTCAAACAACGCTGCTCGATGGCTGTACCTCCTTTGCCGTCCAGCCCGGAGATCGCGTCAGCATCGAGACTCCTGGTGGTGGTGCCTGGGGGGAACAAGCACCCCGTGCAGGGCAATAATGCTCTGAGGTGCAACGCAATATTGGACCAGAGTCGCTTAATTAGTTGAGGTTGATTTGTTGAGTTTCGAACTGGTTGGGGGTGAGGTAGCCGATGGCCGAGT
>NCCR01000134.1 GCA_002279765.1 Verrucomicrobia bacterium 12-59-8
CGGGCTTGCCGATCATTCCAGCCACCGGGCCGACGCAGTGCGTAGCATACCACATCGGCGGCAGGCCGGGCCAGTAGTTGGGCCAGCCGTCCATGTCCTGCTGGTGGGAGGCCTGCACAAACTGCAGCTTGCCCAGCTTGCCCTGATCGAGCTGCTCCTTCATGAACAGATACTCGCGGGCATAGACGACGGTCTCCATCATCATGTACTTGAGGCCGGTCTTCTTGACGAGATCGCAGATCTTTTTGCAGTCTTCGATGCTGGTGGCCATCGGCACGGTGCAGGCGACGTGCTTGCCCGCCTTGAGCGCCTCGATGCTCATCCAGCCATGATCTGGAATCGGGGAATTGATATGCACGGCATCGATGTTCGGGTCCTTGAGCATCGCCTTGAAGTCGGTGTAGCGCACGTCCACGCCAAAAGCATCGCCGATGGTCTTGAGCTTCTTCTCATCGCGCTGGCAGATGGCGTAGCAGGTGGTCAGCGGATGGCGCTGCCAGATGGGGATGAATTCCGCCCCGAAACCGAGGCCAACGACGGCGATGTTGAGCTTTTTGTCTGACATGATGATTGGAAGGATGACGCGGCTCTTATAGGCGGGGACGGCGGGAGATGGGAAGGACAAAGTTTGGGAGGAATCGGACGGGGGAGGCGAAGTTTCAGGTTTCAGGTTCAAAGTTTCAAGTTAGGGAAGAGCACCGCATGCTGACCTCCGACTTCGACTACCACCTGCCGCCTGAACTCATCGCCAGTGAACCGCTGGCAGAGCGCTCGGCGTCGCGGATGATGGTGCTGCATCGCAAAGAAGGCAGGATTGAGCACCGGATGTTCCGGGAGATCGGCGAGTACATCTCACGTGAGGCCGGGGACATGCTCGTCTTGAATGACACCCGCGTGGTGCCTGCCCGCTACTTCACCAATCAAGGCTACGAGGTGCTGCGTCTGAATCCGCTGACGCCCACACGCTGGCGCTGCATGGTGAAGCCTGGTAAAAAATTTCGCCTCGGTCACACCGTGCCGATTGGCGAGGCCACGGGCACTGTGGTGGAGATCATGGAGGACAATGGCGACCGCATCATCGAGTTCGACCGCGTCGTGGATGAATCGAAGCACGGCCATCTGGCCCTGCCGCATTACATGGGTCGCGATGATCAGCCCGCCGACCGCGAGCGTTATCAGACGGTGTTTGCACGCAGCGAAGGCTCCATCGCCGCGCCGACGGCGGGCCTGCACTTTACGCCTGATGTACTGGCCCCCCTGCCCCACACGTTTGTGACCCTCCACGTTGGAGTCGGTACGTTTCAGCCGGTAAAGGTGGAGAACATCGCCGATCACAAGATGCACTCGGAGGTTTATGAAGTCTCGGAGGCCACCGCCCAGGCCGTGCAGACTGCCAAGCGCGTCATCCCCGTCGGCACCACCGCTCTGCGCACTCTAGAAACCGTGGCGAGAGACCACGGAAAAGTCATCGCCACTCAGGGCAGCACGGACATCTTCATTCATCCCGGTTTCGATTTTCGCGTGGCCGGTGGACTGCTGACGAATTTTCACCTACCGAAGTCCACGCTCATCATGCTGGTGAGCGCCTTTGCGGGCAAAGAGCTGGTGATGCAGGCATACGAGGAAGCGATTCGCGAACGCTATCGCTTCTTCAGTTATGGGGACTGCATGCTGATTGTGTGAGTCCCAAACCTTGGCCAGCCTATGCGTCAGATGTGCCACTGCTGGAGAGTTCA
The DNA here is from genome assembly GCA_002279765.1 of Verrucomicrobia bacterium 12-59-8. The sequence goes on from NCCR01000134.1 coordinate 1,737, forward strand.
ACTCATTGGAAGCATTGCTCCTTCTTGCTTCGATAATTTTCGATCACCATTACGCCATCAATTTATCTCGTGCTTTTTGGCCCTTGGACTTTGCGGGTGGATTGTTAATTCCTTCAAGCTTAGTTTTGTGCTGTAACGGATTCCGTGTTTGCGCTTTCAGAAGTTTGATCACTGCCCGCCCCAAATGCTCAGCCAAGCGGACAGGCACAGCGTTGCCTATTTGACGAAGTGCTTCGCCCCATGCCCCAGTGATCACATAATTATCAGGGAAGGTCTGGATGCGTTTGGCCTCGAAGACGGTAAAGTAGCGAATGCTATCGTCGGGGTAGCGAATCATGTTTTCGCCCCCTGGAACACCGTGACCGCCAGCTTTGATAGTTTTTGCTGGCTGATCATAGTTGCTGCCTGTATGCCCTGGGTAACTGCGAGCGCCATCTCGGAAAATGTGATCCACAATACCGTGACTTTCACTCGGGTGAGGCACATCAAAGAGCGCATCACGCACAGTCTGCCAGGGCTTTCCCTCCGGTGCAAAAAGGATGTAATCAGCCCGGATGGCTGCCACCCTCTCGTTTACCGTAGGACTTAAGCTGGGGCGGTCTTTTTTTGCTACACGGTGGCGTTCCCAGTATTCGCCCGTCACATACTGATCGTAAAGTAGTCGTTCCTCAGTATGAGTAGGCTTGGGAAAATGCCAGACTTGGTTAATGTCTTCGCGCACACCAACGATGACCACGCGTTCACGACATTGCGGAACACCGTAATCGGCAGCATTCAGCAAGCGATGGGAAACACGATATTTGGTTTCGCCGTTTGATTGGATGTTGTTTTGGTTAAGCTCCTCCAAGTGTTCGCGCCAATCAACTCCAGCCCCAACAGGGCGGCAAGGGTGAGCGAGACGCTGGATGATGTAGGAGAAATAGTCGAAGAAAGATTCTCGCAGGAGTCCCTTCACATTTTCAAAGAGAAAAATCTTGGGCTGCAGAACTTCGATGGACTTGATCGCATACGGAAACATGTCGCGTTGGTCCATGTCGGCTTGATGCTTGCCACCCAGCGAAAAAGGTTGGCAAGGAGGACCTCCCGCAACAATATCGACAGTATCAAGTTGACTGAAGTCATACGCTTGAATGTCGCCGCAACACACTTTCTCCGGAGAGAAGTTGAGACGTAAAGATGCGCACGCGTCCTTATTCCATTCCACAAATCCAGCATGATCAAACCCAGCTAAATCAAGCCCTTTGGCAAGTCCGCCAGCACCAGAAAATATTTCCAATGATCTCATGATTGGGAGGGGCCAAAAATTTTAAGATGCATTTCGATAGCAGCAGTTATTCTCGGCTGTTTTGCAGCAATCCCTTTGCATTTGGCTGCCCATGGCCTCCCTGGGTGAATTACATCCCAGTCGCTGCGAGCTTGTTCGTATCTTCCTTTGCCTGGATCGTGGTTTCCAAAGCCGTCCACCGTGACATTCCATAGCGGCCTCGTGAGTTTGATTAGCGCTGCCTCAACTGTGCTAATCATGTCTGAACCATCGCCTTCAAAAATGACGAAGCGGCACATGAAGTCTTCTATCTTGAGATTGGCGGCATGACCAATACTGTTGCTGTGCTCACGCAGCCGATGATGCAATTCACTCGACTGATCATCATCTACATGGGATGTCCGAGCCTGTCGCCATCCCTTCGGCACTGCTTTTCCCACGTAGATGGGGAAGGAGTAGGAGAGCCGGTTCAGCTCTGAATATCTCGAGTAGAGCTTGGACTTGCCAGTGTAATAAATGGCATAAACACCCGTCCCGGTGAATCGTTCCTCTGGCGGCATCGAAAGAACTGGCGTGCCGTTGAAGAAGCGGACGCCATCCTTTACCAACTCAGCAAAGGCGTCATTTCGGTAAACGTGTTCCTGCCGGTCGAACGGGCGTGGTGTCATCGATGGGTCGTTGCGTGGCATCTCACAACGTGAAGCACGTCTGGGCCGCTGCCACAACTTTTACCTTCAGAAGGCTGCTTCCATCCGAAGGCTGCTTCCACCCCAAAACATGCTGATTGTGTGATGCAGAGCGAAGCAAACACTCCAGTTGCGGCGCAACTGGGCTACTTTGATCACGTCCCCGCCTTCGCGATCTTCTCGCAGTTCTGCACATCCAGCTTGCCCGACGCCAGCACCGGGATGTCGCTGACGCGGATCATCTTTTTCGGAATCCAGAGCGGCGGCATGCCTTTGTCGAGGAGGCGGTAGCGGAGGTCGAGGATTTCCTGGTGCTCAGGGCCACCGGGCATGCTGGTGAGGAGGATGAGGGCCTCGCCTTTGTCGATGTCAGGGACGCCGACGACGGCGATCTTGCGCACGGTTTCGTTTTCGAGGCCCATGGCTTTCACCAGGGCTTCTTCGACGGTTTCATGCGGCACCATCTCTCCGGCGATCTTGGAGAAGCGACTGAGGCGGCCCTCAATGTACAGGAAGCCGTCGAGATCGAGGCGACCGATGTCGCCGGTGCGGAACCAGCCGTCCTTCAGCACTTCGGCGGTGCGTTTGGGATCGTTGAGGTAGCCTTCAAAGACGTTCGGGCCTTTGAACCAGATCATGCCGCTCTGATGCAGCGACAACGGATTGTCGGTCTCAGGATTGGTGATGCGCACCGCCATGCCGGGCACGACGTGACCGACGGACCCCTGGCGATGGCTAGGCAGCCAGCTGTATCCGCTTTCCTCATCGCCGAGCGATTCGGGGTCCGGCAGGTTCAGATTGGACGCGGGGGAGGTTTCGGTGAGGCCATAGCCTTCGAGCACCGTTTTGCCAAAGCGGGTTTCAAAGGCTTCCGCCACGGTGCTAGGAAGTTTCTCCGCGCCAGTGACGCAGTACTTGAGAGATGCCAGCGATTCACGATTCACGCCGCGCAGGTAGCTGCGCAGGAAGGTCGGCGTGGAGATCATGAGCGTGATGCGATATTTCTCGATGAGCTGCGCGAGCTTCTTCACCTCCAGCGGAGATGGGTAGGTGACGAGATGCAGCCCGTAGATGATGGGAAACCAGAGCGTGACCGTACATCCAAAGCTGTGGAAGAGCGGCAGGCAGCCGAGGATGCTGTCATTGCTCTGCATGCCGAGGCGGCTGCCAAACTGCATGACGTTGGCGATGAGATTGCGATGCGTGAGCGCGACGCCTTTGGGCTCGCCGGAACTGCCGCTGGTAAAGAGCAGCAGCGCCTCACGGCGTCCGCCCTTTTTAGAGATGCCCAGCAGCGCGGCCAGAATGACGGCAGGCAGCACCTTGCTGAGCACCAGCCATTTGGCGATGGCGACCTTCATCTTCGGCAGGATGCGTTCGATGAGAATGAGCTGCTTGCTCGGCGGCCAGGGGAAGCTCTGCATCTTGCGGACAAAGATGTCGGCAGTGAGGAAGCGGTCGATTTCACCACGGCGGATGGCGCTTTCGATGGCAGGGCGGCCTGCGGTGAAGTTGAGATTCACGGGAATCTTCCCGGCCATGACGACGGCGACGTTGCAGATAAGACCGCCCAAACCGGGAGGCAGGATGATGCCGACGCGCTCCTTCTTGGTCTCCTGCTTCACGACCTGTGACAAGGCGAGCGCGGTGGCAAAGACTTTGTCAAACCGCAGAATCTTGTCGTCCTTGCCATCGACCACGCTGTTGCGCGTCCCATGTTTTTTAAAGCCCAGGATCAAGGCGTAGCCGAGGCTGAGTTCGAGCGCCGCACATTCGTTGATGCTCTGCTCAGAAAGCAGCAGCAGGCACTCCTGATAGGTGGCGAGATTCGCCTCAGCACCCCGGAGCAGTTTGCCAAAATTGAAGATCGTCTCAGCATCGCTGTAACGCCGTTCAATCGGCAGGGCGGTGTCCTGGCGGCGTTGCACCTGCAGCGGCAGCACCGGGATTTCGGCTTTGAGCAAAAATTCGAGCTTCGTGCCCGGCACGGTGGTCATGGGAGAGACCATCGTTGCGGCTTCGGCAGGCAGATAGATGATGACGGCCCCGCTTTTGGCCGCCTCCGCCATGGCACTGCGGTAGGCGGAGATCTCCGTCTCACCGGGTGTGAACTCCATGGCGTGGACGTTCTCCCGCTCCAGATGCGCCCGCAACAGCGGGTGCAGGGCCGCGCCTTTTTTCACCACATAAATCACTTCCCGGCCTTCCAGGACGAGTTCCAGTCGCAAGAGATCAAAATACCCTAGCTGGCTGGGTAGGATGAAGAATCCGCCCCCGGAGGGAAGGTTCTCTTTGCCGAGGATGGTGAGGTCTTTGAGAGAGACGGGCTTTTCAGAGGCCATGGTGAATGCGCATAGTGCAGGTGTACCTAAACGGGAAGCAACGCGCATGCCAGCGGGAATGCAGAGGGAAGTTGACTGTAGTTTACAGTTGTTGACGATGGTTGACGGTGGAAAGAAAGAGCCAAACCCCAGTCAACCACCGTCAACTTCCGCCAATGCCCCCTCCCCCGCGTTATCCCCGCCGTGAATCCCCCGCTGCGCCGCCCCCTGGCAGCGAGTCCTGGCTGCGGCCCTGGGCGCAGATGAAGTACTTCTCGTTTCACCCTGCGGTGTATCCGAACATGCTCCGCGCCGTGTCCCCGGACGCCAAAGCGGGCGAACTGGTGAACGTCTATGACAAAGAGGGGCAGCTTTTTGGCAGCGGCTTTTTCAATCCCAACGCCAAGGTGCCACTGCGGGTGCTCCAGCACGGCGAGGACGTGCTCACGGAAGACGCGCTGGACGCCCGGCTGGATGCCGCGCTGGATCTGCGCCTGAAGACACTCCGACTCAATGAAACCACCGACGCCTGGCGCGTCGTGTCTTCAGACGGGGACGGCCTCAGCGGCCTGACAGTGGATCGCTATGCCGATGTGCTGTCCATCGAAGTCACCACGCTCGGCGTGTGGCGTCGGCTGAGCCGCTGGCTGCCCAAGCTGCACGCTGCGCTCGGCACCAAGCAGCACCTCATTGAAGTCGATCCCGACATCGCCCGCATCGAAGGCATGCGCCGCGCGGATGTGCCGGAAGCGGATGATCCAGCCCCACGCGGAGTACGCATTCGCGAGAATGGCGTGCGCTACCAGGTCGGATTCGAGGACGGCCACAAGACGGGCTTCTTCTGCGATCAGCGAGACAACCGGCTGAAATTTGGCCATCTGGCCCGTGGGCGGCGTGTGCTGGACCTGTGCAGCTACACAGGCGGTTTTGCGCTTAGCGCCCGCGTTCTAGGAGGTTGTGAGGACGTGACCGCAGTCGATCTCGATGAAAAAGCCATCGCGCAGGCGAAAAAGAACGCGGATTTGAACCAGGTCCGCATCGACTGGGTGCATGCGGACACCTTCACCTGGGGCCGCCAGATGCAGCAAAACGGAGCGCTCTGGGACGCCGTGGTGCTCGATCCACCGAAACTCGTCTTCTCCCGCGATCCCGAGGAAGGCCAGCTTGGCCGCAACAAGTACTACGACATGAACGCCGTGGCCCTCGGCCTGCTGAAGCGCGGCGGCCTGTTCGTCACCTGCTCCTGCTCGGGCCTGCTGGATGTCGCTGAATTTGAAGACATTGTCATGCGTGCCGCGCACCGGAACAAACGCCGCCTGCAGATCCTCGACCGTACGGGAGCCGGAGCGGACCACCCCGTCATGTCGAACTGCCCAGAGAGCCGTTATCTGAAGGTGCTGTGGTGCCTTGCGTGGTGACGTTGCAAACAGGGGCATGAATCGTTACAGGTTTCCTTTGCTACCTTATTCTGACTGTTTACTCTGAGCGTCCCATGAATCCAGAGGTGCAAAACATTGTGGCCGCAGGCAAACTCCCTGCAGCTGACGGCGAAAAACTTTCCAAACTCGAACCCGGAACTTTTTGTCTCCACAAAAGCTGGGGCGTCGGCAAGATCGCCGAATGGGACCTGCTGGGCGACCGCGTGCTGATCGATTTCGAAGGCAAACCTGGACATCCGCTCAAGCTCACCTTTGCCATCAGTTCGCTGGAAATCATTTCACCGGAACATATTCTCGCCCGTCGTCTGGCTGATCTCGATGCTCTCAAGGAACTGGCCGCCAGCAATGCCCCAGCACTGGTGGAACTCGCCCTGAAGAGCAGCGGCAACACCCTGCACCTGGACGATCTCGAAAAACTGCTCAAGGGCCGCATCATTTCCGACGCCGACTACAAGAAGTGGTGGGAAGCTGCCAAGCGCGCGCTCAAAACGCACCGTCACGTGGTTGTTCCCGCCAAACGTTCCGAAAAGCTGGTGCTGCGGGATCAGGCAGAGAACGCCGGCACCCAGATGGTGAAGTCCTTCCTCGCTGCACGTGACTTGAAGACCAAGCTCGCCACGCTGGCCAGCATCCAAAAGGACATCGATCTCTTCAGTGATCCGAAGGTGGAACTGATCCCTGTCTTTCAGGACATCTCCGATTCCGCACGCAAAAGCGTGAAACTCAACCTCAAGGAGTGCCTGCAGCTCCTGCTCGCACGGGACGAACTTCTCGAAAGCCTCACTGCCGCCGCGCCGATGGGTTCCATGAAGATTTCCGATCTCATCACTGAGACGAAGGAAGTGCTCGCGGACTCGATCAAAGGCCTTTCCGCCAGTCTGCTTGGGCGTATCTACCGTGCCTTCCCCGAAGCTTTCCCCAATCGTGGCTGGGTTCCTGAAATCCTCCACCACCTCACCAAAACAGGTGGTCGCGCCGTGGCTGAGATCGCCACGGTGCTGGATGCCAACGACGAACTCGACGTGCTGGCCGACGCCTTGAAAAAATCCCTGCGCAACCGCATGCTCTCCGCTGATCTGCTGATCTGGATGGCCCGCGAGCGCAAAGGCCTGGCGGAATCCGTCTTCGACATCGACCTCGGCCATGCCATCCTCGGCGTCATTGAAAGTGACCACATGGAAGGCGGGCCCAAACGCACCGGCCGCTTGCAGGATCTGCTCTCAGATGACAAGACGCTGCTCGGCGAAATGGTGGCCGAAGCCGAGGACGAAGATGTGCGCCTGCTGGCCAAGCGCCTGATCAACGGCTCCCTCTTTGACGAACTGACCCGCCGCTCCCTCATGGCCCGCATCATCAAGGTGCGCCCAGAGATGGAAGCCATGATGGACGAAAATGCCGGGGCTCACAAAGATGACTCCCTCATCGTTTCCTGGGAAAGCCTGGAAAAGAAGAAGCAGGAACTGGAAGACCTCGTCAACGTCAAGATCCCGGACAACAAGAAGGAGATTCAGATCGCCCGCGATGAGGGTGACTTGCGCGAAAACGGCGGCTACAAGGCCGCCCGCGACCAGCAGTCCGTCCTTCTGCGCATGCAGGGCAAACTTGAGCGCGAACTGCGCAACGCACGCGGTACAGACTTCGCGAACGTGCCTTCGGACAAAGTCGGCATCGGCACCGTCGTCGCGGTCGAAGATGTTCCTTCCGGAGAAAAGGAAACCTTCACCATCTTGGGGGCCTGGGATGGCGATCTGGACAAGAACATCATCAGCTACCTGTCGGAATCTGCCAAAGCCTTGATCGGCAAGGCGGTTGGCGAAGAACTGGACCTTCCGACCGACAGCCACGGCGTCAACCGCAGGGTCAAAGTCACCGCGATCCACGCCTTTAAGGCGTAATCGCAGACATCCAGACCAAAGAATCTCCGCTAACAACGGAGATTTTTTTCGCGTCTGTAGATTCAGTATGAATTTCGTGATACCTTTACGCGTACCTTCCATGCCCCAGTCGAGGCGATCTTCCCGCTGGAATATGTGAGTAGCCTCTGCTCAATGCACACCTCAACCCAATGCCTCTAGCCCTTCTCCCTCTTTTGAATTCAAGAAGCCTTGGAGAGGACATCTTAATCGCTCACAAAGTCAGGGTTTCATTGCTGCTGACCACGTTTGTCTCTGTCTTGCTGGCACCGGCGGCTGGCTGGGGTCAGAGCAGTCTTCCGGAGAATTTCAGCGTCATCCTCAGTGCTTCCGCGAACCGCCAGGAAGGACAATCCTCCACGCCAGCCCCCAGTCCCTCCGTCTTTGAAGCCCAGCCCGGCCCCTGGGGAAGATTGCAGTGCGCCTATGTTTATCTGGAGGCTCCCGCCAGTCTTATCGAGGAGTTCCCCCTGCCCAGTCCGATTCCGCGCTGGACTTTCCCCATCACCGAGATCTCCAGCCTGCCAGCCCTCTTTGCCAAAGCAGGTCTGTCAAAGTCATTCGTTGACGCCATCCTCGCCCCGAATCATCTGATCAAAGAGGGGCCGTTTGTGCATCTGCTGCCGCCGCTGAACGAACTGGAAAGCCTGACGCCTGAAATGCGGGCGGTGGTTTACTCCGAGCTGGCGAAGTACCCGGAAAACGAATATCATGCCGATCCGGTTCTCATCATCGGTACCACGATTGATGAATGGTACAAAGGCAGCAAGCTGCGGACGGAGATCATCAACAAAATCAAGCAGCTCAGCTACACACGCGGTGAGGCCGTCGCTTTCAGCGACATTCCGGTGCTGCTGAATTATGCCCAGTCGGATTCCGAGGCACGGGCCATCTTCAAGGCCTGCACCCGCACCCGCAACCTGATGATTCGCCTCAAGCTCGACAAAAAATCCAACGCGGAGGAAATCATTAAATACTGGAGTTTTGGGACAGGCCTCCGCCGCAAGGACTTGGAACCCCTCGTTCGTTCCGTCATTGAACTCGATGGTGTGGATGATCTTGGCATCTCACACATTCTGCCTGCACTCGCGCGCAAGCTGCTCTACACCTATCCCGGACTGGACATGGCCAAGCACGGCGTCATGCCGGACTGCCACTGGACTTCGCTCAATTTTTTCAACTACGAGCCCCATGAGTACCTGCTGGACGCCCGGCTGGCCACCAGCCAGGTGCTGGAGCAGTTCACCCCGGTGGAGCCCCCCTATCAGTTTGCCGACGTCCTCTTCTTTCTCGACAACACCACCGGCGACGCCTTTCATTCCTGCGTACACTTGGCGGACAACATCGTCTTCACCAAGAACGGACGAAACATCCTTTCCCCCTGGGTGATCATGCGGCTGGAGGATGTCAAAAAAATCTACCTCTACAAAGGCAACGGGCGTGTACAGGGATTTCGCCGCAAGGACATCGCCGCTGAAAAGAAGGCCGCGCAAGATTCCCCCTGAGGCCGTTGGTTTTAGCAGGCTGCTGCAATGAGTCCCTTCTGGCAGGCGTTAACAACGTCCACCACCATGTCCTCCCGCCGCCATTTTCTCCAC
>NCCR01000135.1 GCA_002279765.1 Verrucomicrobia bacterium 12-59-8
GCGGATGCGCCGAAGCTGCCTTCCGTTGCCGCTGCCAAAGAGAAGCAGATGAGCGGCGAGCTTCGCAAGCCCGCAGAGCCGACGGCGAAGAAGAAGGAGATGCTCTTCTCCGATGACTTTGAGCGGGCGGAGCTGGGCAAGGACAAGGGCTGGGCCATCGTGGTGCCGACGTTTTCCCTGGAGAACGGGGCGAGGACTCTCTCCGCACTGCGGAGACAATTCACCTTTCCCGAAGCCGCCTGACCGCGCTACTCTGACGGAGCCATGCCCGCCAAGCCCAAGCCTCGCACGCTCGCTCCCAAACCCGCCGCCCCTGCCGCACCGCTGCTTGCGGATGTGCGCGATCTCATCCTCACGGCCCGCGAAGCCGTTGCCCGGACGATTGATGCCAGTCTGGTGACGCTTTACTGGCACATCGGTCGCCGGATTCATCAGGACATTCTCAAGGAGAAGCGCGCGGAGTATGGAGTGGAGATTGTCGCCGCACTGGGGCGACAATTGTCCGAGGAGTTTGGCCGGGGATTCACCGCCAAGGCGTTGCATCGCATGGTTCAGTTCGCGGAGGTTTTCCCGGAAGAGCAAATTGTCGCCGCACTGCGGCGACAATTGGGCTGGACGCATTTTCGGATGATCATCCCGATGGAGGATGAACTGAAGCGCGACTTCTACGCCGAGATGTGCCGCATGGAAAACTGGAGCACGCGCACGCTGGAGCAGAAGATCAAGAGCATGCTCTACGAGCGCACGGCGATCTCGAAGAAGCCGGACAAGCTCATCAAGCAAGAACTCGCCGCCCTGCGCAGCGAGGACAAGCTCACGCCCGACCTGGTCTTTCGCGATCCCTACATCCTCGACTTCCTCGGGCTGAAGGACACCTATGCCGAGAAGGACGTGGAGGCGGCGATCTTGCGCGAGGTGGAGAGCTTCATCCTCGAACTCGGCATCGGCTTTGCCTTCCTGGAGCGGCAGAAGCGGATGCAGATTGATGCCAAGGACTACTATCTCGATCTTTTGTTCTACCATCGGAAACTCAAGCGGCTCGTGGCGATTGATTTGAAACTCGGCGATTTCGAGGCAGGGGACAAAGGGCAGATGGAGCTGTATCTCGGCTGGCTGAAACGCCACGCCGTGGAGCCGGGCGAAGAAGCGCCGCTGGGAATGATCCTCTGCGCGGGCAAGAACGATGAGCACGTCGAGCTGCTCGAACTCGCCAGCAGCGGAATCCACGTGGCGACTTACTGGACCCAACTGCTGCCGAAAAAGCAGCTCGAACGAAAGCTCCACCAAGCCGTCGTCCGCGCCCGGCAGCGACTCACTTTGAGTGATGGCAAAGCTGGGAAGAAGACGGCCAGCAAGGCTCAATAAGCTGACAAACCGCCGCTCCCCGCGCGTACCCTCTCCCCCATGAACCTCCGCTTCCTCACTCTGGCCAGCCTTCTCACCGCCTCCACGTTCTCCTTCGCTGCGGATGCGCCGAAGCTGCCTTCCGTTGCCGCTGCCAAAGAGAAGCAGATGAGCGGCGAGCTTCGCAAGCCCGCAGAGCCGACGGCGAAGACGAAGAAGAAGGAGCTGCTCTTTTCCGATGACTTTGAGCGGGCGGAGCTGGGCAAGGACAAGGGCTGGGCCATCGTGGTGCCGACGTTTTCTGTGGAAAACGGCGCACTGAAGGGCACGCAGATGCGCTTTGATGCCCCCGCGAAAGAGGGCAAGCCGCCGGTGAAGGGGCACCAGGCGGTGATCGGCAATGACATCCCGACGCAGGACAGCGTGATCGAGTTCCGCTTCCGGCTCGGCGGGGCGCAGTCGGTGACGGCGGAGTTTGACGACCGGAAGTTCAACGGCTCGCACTACGGGCACCTCTGCATGGCGCGCATCGCGGCGGACAAGATCATTCTCGTGGATCAGAAGGGCCTGGCCGTGGCCCGGCCCGAAGGCGCCACCGGCGAGCCTCCGACCCCGAAAGGCCGCAAGAACGCCAGCTTCCCGCTCAGCCTCGATCCCGACGCCTGGCACAGCTTCATGCTCGAAACCGTGGGCGACACGATGCGCGCCTCCATCGACGGCAAGCCCGTGGCCTTCCTCCAGTCCCCCGGCATCGCCCACCCGACGAAGTCCAAGGTCGAGTTCGGCTGCATGGGCAAAGACGGCTTCTTCGACGACCTCAAAATTTGGAGCGCGGAGCCGGTGAAGTAGAGCGATGCATCCTAGACACGTTCTCGAATAGCGCGGCGCTCCGGCCGTAGGTTGGGTGTGTTTGGCGTCCATGGGCTTCCCACGCCTCACAGCACCCTTCGCCAAACCGCCCGACTGCGAGGACGTTCGCGGGCCATTGCGTTTGCGGCACGCTGACAGACGGGCGGGCTGTCGCCACACCCATCCTACAAAGGAGCATGCGCGCCTCCATCGATGGCAAGCCCTTCGCCTGCCTCAAGCCCCCCGGCATCGCCACCCGAAGGTTTCGATTGAGAATTCACATATTTCGTGCATTTTTCGTGCATGGCAACAAAGACGATCACTCTGGAACTCGATGCCTACGAGAAGCTCCGGCAGGTCAAACGTGGAGGTGAATCCTTCACGGAGGTCGTACGCCGGGCGGTCTGGCTGGATGCCCCTGCCACAGGTGAAGGCCTGCTCCAGCACTTCCACAACGGCGGGAGTGGCATCTCTGACAAGTATTTGGACGCAGTGGAAAAAGCGGCCCAGCACGATCCCATTCCCGACGATCCATGGGCCTAATCCTCGACACGAACTTCATCATCGTGGCCGAGCGCGAGGCCAGGCGGGGTGTGACGACGACCATTGACCAGTTCTTTGCCAGCAGAGCGAAGGAGAACTTTTACATCACCTTCACCGTTGCAGGCGAACTGGCCTGCGGCCAGTCGGCGAGCCCCAAGAGGGACTGGGAGCGCCTATGCCGTCCCTACCCGATCCTGCCCTGGTCCAACGAGGTCTCCTGGCAGTATGGTGAGATCTATCGGGTGCTTGCTTCAAAAGGGCAACTGATCGGCGCCAATGACATGTGGATCGCCGCCACAGCACTGGTTCACGGCATGGGAGTGGTGACGAATAATCGGGACGAGTTCAGTCGTGTGCCAGGTTTGACGGTGGTGACGTATTGAGCAGGAAAGAGAGGCTGGGAATGAATGGCCGTGGTTTGCGAAACCACACTCCTTACTCCACGCCACCTTCTCCCTCATCCCACTCCACGCATGCGCCTTCTCATGCGTCAGGGTGGTGAACTGTGAGTTCGGCTGCATGAGCCAAGACGGCTTCTTCGACGACCTCAAAATTTGGAGCGCGGAGCCGGTGCGGTAGGGCAAACCATCGCGGCAATCACCCCCACCTCCTGCCTTTCCCCGTTCCAAGGACAGCGCACCTTTTTCAGCGCCCGCGACGCCACAGACCCGAAACTTCGGACCCGCCCAGCGGTTCCCTACCCGCCCGGCGGCACGCGCTGCTCGGGGTGGTAGGGATGCGCTGGGCGCGTCCGTGGCATCCTTCGCTCCAGCGTGGTCTGCGGCCTCATCGCATTCCCCCTTTTGAAAAGCCCCGCCCCCAACCGCACACTTCCTGGCCTTGCCTGTGCCTTCTGCCGCCTGCCATGTGGATCTGAAAAGGAGCCGTGAGCCGGTCAGCGTGCAAGGGCTTCCCCGGCTCACAGACAGACCTGTTTTTTGCGGATCGCAATATAACCTGCCGTGGTTCCCAGACGGAATTCATTGCCGTCCCTTAGTCACTAACACATAGTCACCAGCGTGACTCTGCTCTTGTGCAGCACCTATCCCATGCTTCTTAAGCAGCCAAAGCCATGAATGGACCTCAGCCTCAACCTCCGTCGGAATACTTTTTCGAACGGTTTCCCTGGAACGACAGGCGGGTGCTGTTTTTCATAGCTCTGCTGATGGCTTGTAGCGACTTCCTGGCTAGCCCCGTTGTCTTCTTTCCCTTCCTGTTCGTGATTCCAGTCGCGCTGATGGCGTGGAACTGCGGTCTGCGTACCGCCCTGTGGCTGGGGGCCATCCTGTGCCTCATTCGCTTCTGCATCCAATACGCCTGGGGCATTCCGTACTCACTGCCCGTCGCCATCATCAACACCATCATTCGGCTCACGCTCCTGTTCTTCATCACGTTTCTGTGCGGCAAACTGTCTGCACAGACCCAGGCCCTGCGCGCCCGCGTCCGCACGCTTGAGGGGCTCCTGCCCACGTGCGCCTACTGCAAGGACATCCGGGACGAGAATGGAGAATGGCAGCAGATTGAAGAATACGTCGCCTCACGATCCGAGGCCCGGTTCACCCATGGCATCTGTCCGAAATGCGTCACCACACATTTCAGCGACGTGATGAACCGGGAGGCGAAGAAGAAAGACGCAGGAGCCGACCATGGACCGAGCACTCCCTGAGCAAGGGCGCAAACCCGGACTTCCGCATGCCATCGGGTGGTTGATCGCCCTAGTCAAGATGGCGGCCAACAGCCCTTATAGCGGTTCGCAAAACTCATTTCCGTTGAGCCGGTTGCTGCTTGCCCGAACATCAGGGGCTGCGACGGCGGCTGGCTGAGGACAGCCTGCCCCGCCCGCGCTGGGCCTGCGCGTGCCCGGCGCGAGAGGATTAAAACGGCCCGAGTCTGGGAGCCTTCACTTGGAGGCTGGCAGGCAAGGCTCGGCCAGATGCAGCCATGGGTGAATTACGCCATGGTCGGCGATCTCCGCGCCGAAGGCCGTGCTCATGAAGCGGGCATGGGGGATCATGCCCACCCGGCCGAGATCGAGCCGGTCAGCATCCCAGCATGAGCCGATGGTGGGGTCGTCATGGCGCTCCGCGTCGGTGTGCCAGATGCAGGCAAAGCGAAGCAGTTCATAGTCCTCATCAGACAGGTCAAAGAGCCGGCCGCGAAATGTCGCCGCAAAGTCCGCCCCTCGTTCCCCGTGGCCGGGATCCCACCCCTCATTCTCGCGCCGGCTGTCGTGAAACAGCGCAAACAAGCGCACCACATCAATGTTGGCCCCCGTCCTCGTGGCCAGGATGCACCCATTCCGCTCCACCCGCCGCCAGTGGTCAGGGCCATGCACGGAGTAAGGAGCGCGATGATTCGGCGCGAGAGTCACGGCCGTCCAGAGGCGGTGGTAATCAATGAGTGGCGGCATCATCGTACATCCTTTCCTCTGCGCCTTTTGTCGTCAAGCTAGGCCCTTGAGTCATCATCGGCGCGCCAGCCACAATTGGGTGCCCGTGTTACAGGCTGGACAGCCAGCCGCCCATGGGATTCAATAGGGGCATGTCGTTTCTTCGCCACCTGTGCCTCCCGCTGCTGCTGGGGCTGTCCAGTTGCACCTACCTTGAAAACAAGTTCGGGGGCATGATGCCGTCGTTGTCGAAAAAAGGCGCGGAAGACAAACGCATCGGCGAGGCGAAGGTGATCGGCGTGATCGAAATGGTGAACCCCGAGCAGAACTACGTGCTCATCAACTGCGAGCAGCGGGTGGACATCCCCGCAGGGACGGAAATCATCTCCCAGGGGGTCAACGGCTCGGATGCGAAGCTCAAGGTCACGCCGGAACGCAAGGGCAACTACATCACGGCTGACATCACGCAGGGCGTGCCCCAAGTGCGCGATCTCGTGGTCTATCAGGTCCAGCGCGCGGATGCGCCCGCCCCCACCGTGACCACGGCAACGGGTGCCGTCGTTCCTCTGACGCCGGTGATGCAGGCCGATGTGATCCCGCCGCTCGATGCACCGTTTCAGCAGATGGCACCGGTGCAACCCACCATGAGGCCCTCGGCTGAGCCACCGATACCGCAACTGCGGCAGATGCCGCCGGCCCCTGCCCCGCCGACCGCCGATGAACCAGCGGCGGATCTGAGCAAACTGCCGCCTGTGATCCGATGATCTCTGAAAGCGAAGCACTCGCACGCGTGCTGGCAGCAGTAGCCCCGCTGCCGCCCGAGCCGAAGGCATTGTTTGAGGCGCTGGATCGTTACGCCGCGCAGGAGGCGACCGCCACGGTGCCGATCCCGGCCTTTGATCAATCCGCGATGGACGGCTATGCAGTCATCGCCGCTGAGAGCACGAGCACCCAGCCGCTGCGGGTGACGGGCGAACAAGCCGCCGGGCTGGATGACGGGCTGCGCCTCCAAAGCGGCTGCGCCATCCGCATTTTCACCGGAGCGCCGGTTCCCGCCGGAGCCGATGCCGTGATCATGCAGGAGGATGTGCGCCGCGAGGGGGATGTCATCCTCTGCACCGATCCGGTCACGGCCGGCGAAAACATCCGGCGCGCCGGAGCGGACCTGTGCCAGGGCCAGTTGGTGCTGCGCGAGGGAGATCTGATCACACCAGGCCGCATGGCCTTGCTGGCTTCTCAGGGGCTCGATCAAATCTCCGCACACGCACTGCCGCGTGTGGCCGTGCTGAGCACCGGGGATGAACTGGTGGCACCCGGTGCCGGCCCGCTGCAGGCCGGGCAGATTTACAACACCAACGGCCTCATGCTGCGCGGCATGCTGGCACGGCTGGGCATTCGCATCAGCACCCAGGCCCACTGCCGTGATGATCTGCACAGCACCACCGAAACCTTGCGCGAGCTGCTGCCGGCCCATGATGTCGTGCTCATCAGCGGCGGCGTTTCCGTCGGCGATCATGATCAGATCAAGCCCGCGCTGAAGGTGCTCGGCATCGAGCCCGAGCTCTGGCGTGTGAAGGTGAAGCCGGGCAAGCCGTTCCTGTTTGCACGCAGTGGGCAGACCTTCGTCTTCGGCCTGCCGGGCAATCCGGTGTCGTCCTTCGTGACCTTCCTGCTGTTTGTACGTCCGGCGCTGCTGAAGATGATGGGTGCGGCGGATGCCCACCTCAAGCCGCGCCTGATCCCTGCGACCACCGGCACCGCGCTCTCAAACCCCGGCGACCGGCCCCACTATCTGCGCGGCACTCTCTCCCGCGGTCAGTTCATGCCCTTCGGTCTGCAGCAGAGCCATGCCCTGCTGTCCCTGAGCCGTGCAGATGCGCTGCTGCGGCTGGAGGCCGGACAAAACCTACAGGCGGGAGACGCCGCCAATGTCTGGTTGCTGGATTGATTGGTTGCGCACCAGGCACCGCTATCCATTCTGCCGCTCTTCACATGGAACACGTTCTCGTCATCACCCGTCAGCTCTTCGATCAACTGGGCAGTTTTCAAGGTTTCCAAGCCGATGTCATGCGCTACTTGCAGGCGATGCTGGTCCCCGGAGCCAATCATTTCATGGAACGCCCTGCGGCGGAAAAAGATCCCTCCCACAAGCAGCTCATCCCGTATGCTATCTTTCATTATGAGGGCCGCTACCTGAGCTACACGCGCGGCGGCAGCTCAGGAGAGAAGCGCCTCGTGGCCAAGCGCTCCATCGGCATCGGCGGTCACATCAATCCAGTGGATGCTGCTCAGGACGGCCTGGGCGAAACGATGTACTACAACGGCGTCGAACGTGAGATGGCCGAAGAACTGGTGATCGGCGGCACACACACGCAGAAAGTCATCGGCCTGATCAATGACGACGCGACGGAAGTCGGCAGCGTTCACCTCGGTGTGGTGCATTTCTTTGACCTCAGCAGCGACGATGTGCAGTCCAACGAGGACGCCATCCAGGACCTGCGCTTCCATACCCTCGCGGAACTGCATGCCATGCGCGACCAGCTTGAAACCTGGTCACAGATCTGCGTGGACCATCTCTGGAGCGTTCAAAAATAATTGATATTGGTGCATCCATAAGAAACGCTTGTCTCTTGAAGCAACGAGTGTTTCTCTTACTTTAATGGAAGAATCACCACTCAGCGCCGCAGCGACCCCCCTCGCTTCGCTGAAACAGCCCGTGCCGAACAGCAGTTCTGCTGAAGATCGCATCCTGGTGGACAAGGCGCAAGCAGGTGACACACGCGCCTTTGATGACCTCGTGCGCAAGTACACGCCCAAGCTCTATGGCTTGATTTATAACATGACCTCAAACCGCGAGGACACCGCCGATCTGCTGCAGGATGTGTTTGCCAAGGCCTACCGCTCCATCAAGCGTTTCATGGGCAAGTCTTCGTTCTACACCTGGATCTATTCCATCGCGGTGAACATGACTTTGAACTTTCTTAAGAAGCGCGGAAGGCATCACAAAGTCAGTCTTGACGATGTAGATACGGGCATTGAGAACGATCCAGAATTCATTCGCGTCACCACGGCCAACTCGGGCACACTGCGCGAAGTAAACATCCACGAACTGCAAAAAAGGTTGAACGCAGCCATGATGAAACTGTCCGAAGATCACCGCACGGTGGTGACTTTGTACGACGTATAAGGTCTCCAGCATGCCGAAATCAGCAAGATACTCGGAGTCTCGGAAGGGACCGTCAGATCACGATTGTTTTACGCACATCGCCTGCTCCAGACCTATCTTGAAGATTTCGTGAAATAACTACGTCTCCTACATGATTAAAGAAACTACAATCCACAGCACGCCATGAGTGAGTTTGAAGACATCCAGCGGTTGATTCGATTGAAGCGGTTTGAACAACCCGAGGAAGGGTTCACCGAAAATTTTCTCCAGCAGTTTCATCAGAGACAGCGCGCTGAAATGCTGCAGCAGTCGTCCTTGGAATTGTTCTGGGAGCGTGTCACCACTTGGTGGAATCATCTTCTGGTCCCCAAATGGGGCATAGTGGCGGCGGCTGTTTCTGTTTGTGCCATGAGCCTCTGGCTGCTCTCGCATCCTGCCGAAAAGCCAGGCGCGGCACTGATCGCAGCCCCTGTCGTTTCTGAGAAGCCCTTCGTCCCCAAACTGGACCTGAGCGATCTTCCTTTGGCACGCATGGCTCAGCAAGACGATGCCACCATGGCCGACATGCTGCTTCGCAAACACTTGGAAGTGCGTCCTGTGCTCGAAGGCAACTTGTACCCGCCCTCCACCCTGCCAGCGACTGGCAGGCAGCAGCCCACGCTCCAAAACGCCACCCCCGCCATCCAGGCAGGGCTCGAAGGGATGCTGGGCCAGTAAGCCCGCGCCTGACATAGGCCACAGGCGGCCAGCAGACCCCACAGGCAGGTGAAAACTTCTCTTTGCCAGCGGGGCCACCCCGGCGTAATCCTCGCGCTGCTCATGGGAAACCGCCCTGATATTCGTCCAACCATCCGAATTAGCTTCGGACTCATCCGCGCCTGACGCCGCCGGAAGAGTCCGTTGTCATGTGTGCCTGCGCTGAAAGCGCCCCTGGCATCGGCGTCCCGGTATTGTTGGCAACTGCCAGTCCGGCCTGTTTTCTCATTGCACCCACCTTCCATCTCTTCATTTCCCCTTCCACATGTCTCCAGTTACCATCTATGACACCACCTTGCGCGACGGCACGCAGGGCACCGGCATCTCCTTCAGCACCCTCGACAAAATCCGCGTCGCCGAAAAGCTCGACGAATTCGGCGTGCATTACATCGAAGGCGGCTGGCCCGGCTCCAATCCCAAAGACGCCGCCTTTTTCGAAGAGGCCTCCAAGCGCTCCTGGAAGACTGCGAAGATCACCGCCTTCGGCATGACACGCCGTGGCAAGATGAAGGTCGAGGACGATCCTCAGGTCAAAATGCTGCTCGATGCGAAGACCCCTGCCGTCACCGTGGTGGGCAAGACTTGGGCGCTGCACGTCACCGAGGTCTTCCAGGTCAGCTTGGAAGAGAACCTCGCCATGATCTCCGACACCGTGGCCTACTTGAAAAAGCACGGTCGCGAAGTGCTCTATGACGCCGAGCATTTCTTCGACAGCTTCAAAGAAGACCCGGAGTACTCACTCAAAACCATCAAGGCCGCCCAGGATGCCGGAGCCGACCTCATCGTGCTCTGTGAAACCAACGGCGGCGCCCTGCCTGAGTTCGTCGAGGACACAACCCGCAAAGTCATTGCCCATCTGGGACGCCCCGTTGGCATCCACACGCACAACGACGGCGGCGTCGGCGTGGCCAATGCATTGGCCGCCGTGCGCGCCGGTGCCTGCCAGGTACAGGGCACCATCAATGGCTACGGCGAGCGCGTGGGGAACTGCAACCTCACCACCATCATGCCCAATCTGCAGATCAAGATGGGCATTGCTCTCGGCCTCGACCTCACCCGCCTGCGCGAACTCGCCAACTTCGTCGATGAGCTCGCCAACGTGCCGCATGACATCCGTGCCCCGTATGTGGGCGTGGCTGCGTTCACGCACAAAGGTGGCCTGCACGTGCATGCGGTGCAGAAGCTGGCCCGCACCTACGAGCACGTGGACCCCACGCTCGTCGGCAACCAGCGCGTCATCACCATCTCGGACATGTCCGGCCAGTCCAACGTGCTGGTGAAAGCCGAAGGCATGGGCTTCAAATTTGCCAAGGGAGATCCCCGCGTGCAGACCATTCTCACCGAAGTGAAGCGCCTCGAAAGCGAAGGCTACGAATTCGAAGCCGCCGAAGCCTCCTTCGAGATGCTCATCCGCAAGCAGCTCGGCCAGCATCACCCGGTGTTTAATCTCATCGAATACCACTCCACGCACCGCTTCCACGGCGGCGAGCATGGTTTTGAAACCTGCGAAGCCACCATCAAACTCGAAGTTGGCGAAAGCCGCGTTTACACCGTGGATGAAGGCGACGGCCCCGTGAATGCGCTCGACAACGCGCTGCGCAAAGCCCTGCTGCCCTTCTTCCCGGCCCTCAAGGACATGCGCCTCGCCGACTACAAGGTCCGCATCATCGATGGTGGCACCGGCACCGCAGCCAAGACCCGCGTCCTCATCACCAGCACCGACGGCAACGCCACCTGGGGCACCGTGGGCGTGAGCTGCAACATCATCGACGCAAGCTGGAAGGCGCTCGTCGATGGCATTGAGTACTTCCTGCTCAAAAGGGCGGCTTGATTCCGCCAAACCATTCCCATTACTCATTGTCCCAGGAGTTCGGAAGCCCGAAGGGCCTTCGAGGACACCAGCGAGCCAGCGGTAAATTTACTGCGCTGAAAGGTCAAGGCACCCCGCCTTGACCTTTCACACTTGATGACTCCAAACGGACGTTATGAGGGTTTACCCGGATGAGATGAAATAAAATCACCTCAAGACGCCTGGGTATATTTATCACACCCACATGCGTAAAAAACACAATATGGTTGAATGCGACGCGCATTTGCATTAAACACCTACACCAATCCAGCTAAAAACCCGTCGTCACTCAACAAAACTGACACCCATAGCACATTTGACGCACTTAGCAGAATTGTTTCTCATCTACTAGTTAGGCGTCGCTACGCGCAATATAATTTTTAGGCGGCGGAACCGGCACCACAGACAAAAAACATGTCCAAGCTCTCCAAAAACAAACCGCAGAGACACAGCCAGTCCATCGGAAACCAATACCAACACATGAACACAAACATCCGTTCCAGCATCCTTCTCTACTGCACGGCGCTTGCCGCCCTGTTTTTCGCAACCGCCAACAGCCAAGCCCAGCAGCGTTCGGCCAATGCCACGGCCACGCAGACGGGGCACGATGGCGGGAACCACCCCGTTTCCACCACACTCAGCATCCTGCACAATACGCAGGTAACGGCGCCAAAAGTGGCGATGCGGCAGACCGGTGTCGCAGGGCTCCAAAAGAATAGGCTCACAGTCAGTATAGTGGGCACGCCTTTCCCCGAATCATTCCGTCTTATCACTGTCACCAGCACCAGCGCCCAGGTGGGCGCAGAGCCGCAAACCAGGTTTTTCCATAATACTTCCGCGCAGTCAGGCTGGGTTCTCAACAACATCGCCAGCATCTTCACCGCCACTGTCAATACGACCTCCTCCGGTGCAGTGCTCGTTGCGGACGCTCCGCTCCCTGCGAACGCCGTGCATCAGGGGGGCACATTCCTCGCGCGCATCGAGAATAACGACTCTTCCGTGGTTACCCAAATCAGCGGCAGTGATGACGATCTTCAAGGCGTGCGACTCGCGCTCGAAGACGCCGTCAACGTCCTTGCTGACGACATAGATCGGAGAGTGGGCAGCAACTTCATCGTTTCCCGCGCCCCCGTTAACTTCTCACCCCACGACGACGGGCGCAAAGCCATCGTCTATATCCTCACCTTAGCGGTGAAAAAGCCGAACTGGGCACAAATCCCGGTGCGGGTTGCCACCATATACGTGCCCGTCTCCTTCGTCTTCCGCCGCAACACGACGAACAATGGATATATCGTCTCCGTCAATCCCACCGACATCACCAACAAAGATCGCCTCTTGGCTTCCGCAAAGTTGGTGCTGGATGAGGTGGCCGATGTGATGAACGCCCACAAAGATTAGATCAAACGGGTGATCGTGGAGGGCCGCACCAGCCTCGTGGGATCCAATGAATATAACGATCGCCTC
>NCCR01000136.1 GCA_002279765.1 Verrucomicrobia bacterium 12-59-8
ATCAACAACCAGATCTGGCCCACTCACGAGACCATCAATTACGTCTTCCCCGGCACCCAATACACCGCCGGCAAAACTATGAAGCTCACCTGGATGGACGGCGGCCTCAAGCCCAGCCACAAGCTCGCGCAGATGCCCGGTGACGTCGATCTGCCCTCCAGCGGCTCCATCTTCATCGGCGAAGGCGGCACCATGGTCCTCGCCCACGTCGCCGGCCCCCGCCTCTATCCGCTCGACAAATTCACCGGCTTCAAATACCCCAAGGAAGAGCCCCGCAGCCACTGGCACACCTGGGTGGACGCCTGCCTCGCCGGCAAAAAAACCAGCGACGGCTTCCACTACGCCGGCCCCCTCGCCGAAACCGTGCAGCTCGGCAACGTCGCCACCCGCCTCGCCATCCCCAAGATCGACCCCGTCACCGGTCGCATGGAAGAAGCCAACCAAGTCCTCGAATGGGACGCCGCCAATCTCAAATTCACCAACTCCCCCGAAGCCGACAAGCTCCTCACCAAAACCTACAGCAAAGGCTTCGAAGTCGCCGCAGCATAATCAACAGAGGTACGTGCTAGTTCCGCTCGTGGAACGGGTGTGGCGTCAGGCCCACCCGTTTCTCAGTGCACTCGCGCAGTCTTTCCAGACCCGCTGCCCGTCTGGGATATCCGGTAAGAGCACAGACCACATCACCTTTGATCCCGCCGTCTTGTCGGGAAAGACTTGGATATTCAAACTTTAGAACCTGCACCACTGCAAGACCAACGTGTGCGGCAACGCCAGGGTTCCCCTCTTCACCCAAGTGTTGCCCGAAGCTCCAGGATCAGGCTGGCAACGAGTTCCTTCCTGTCACGAAACAAATCGTCTCTTCGAACGCAGGCCGGGAACGGCCCTCCAGACGATTCATGTCTGCGGTAAGCGTTCGCAGACGCGTAATCGCCGCCTGTTCGAAATCGGCGCGAAAGTGCATCGCCAGGAAGTGTACATCATACAGATCCCGTGCCGTGGTGTCTTGAAGGCCAAAGGCCTTCCGCATCATAGCGAAGGGATGCCGAGCTTTAGCGAGTGCTTCCCTGGTAAACGCGTCAGCGTCATTCGGAAAGCAAACCCAGTGCATTCTTCGCGCACCGCGTCCACCAGAAGCGTCTTCAACGTCCTGCCGCTGCTGCCTGTGTGAGCCACCCCTCCAGAATTTACGCTCGTTTCCCTTGAGCGAATGCCGTTTATGTAAGTCTACAGCACAAGGATCAATAATACTTCACGCATGATGCGCACGTGCAGTTGCTGGGCGGGAGTGAAGTTCATTGCAGCGCCAGCCATTCGTCCAGCAGCCTGAGTTGCGCACCCTCTTCCAGACGGTCACGCAGCCGCCGGATCTCCACTCGCAGATGCTCAGCGTCGGTGTCAGCGTCCGAGTAATCATCAATGCGCAGGTGGTCCGGTCGGCGGCCTTGCTGTAGATTGCCCAGAAGCAGATCCAGAAAGGCGCGGTCACGGTTTGCCGCATAAAAAGTGCTACCCGCAGGCAGTGGCACGCCGCTGCCGCGCAAATTCACAAACGCAGCCTCGCCGTCAGGGATCGTCATTGCGGACGTCCCGGTGAGGTATGCTCCGGCGTGGTGGCTGGCAGCGCAGTCATGCCCGAAGTTTGCCACACCCCATAAATTCAGCACGCAGTTTTTCGGTGCGCTAATTGAGTGACTGGCGTAGTTATTGCGTCAGACATCGATATGAGTTCGGAAAACACCAACGAATCATCGTCTTCCCTCAGCGGAAGTCTTCTGCTCGCCTCACCCGCGATGCGCGACTCAAACTTTGCCCGCTCCGTGGTCTTCATGGCCGCGCACAACGCCAAAGACGGTGCCTTTGGCTACATCCTCAACCGCCCGCTGGAGCAATGCGTGGCCGATCTCCTGCCAGATCAGGATCTCGGCGCCCTTGGCGAGGTCCAGGTCTTCATGGGCGGCCCCGTTTCCACCGACAAGCTCGCCTTTGCCGCCCTCCATTGGAACAAACGCCGCCGCACCCTGCGCTGCCAGACCCATCTCTCCGTCGCGGATGCCCTGCACGCACTCAGCCTCGGCCATGAAGTACGCGGCTTCGTCGGTTACTCCGGCTGGAGCGGCGGCCAGCTCGAAAGCGAACTCGAAGTCCGCTCCTGGATCACCGCCGACCCCCGCCCCCTCGTGCTCACCGTCGAAAAGCCCACGCAAATGTGGTCCGCCATCCTCAAAGACATGGGCCCCGTTTACCAAGTCATGGCCGGCGTCCCCGAAGACGTGGGCCTGAACTGAGCAAGCACTCCTCCCGAATAACTACCACTCCACATCCCGCACTCTTCCGGCTCCTCTTTCCTCTGAGTACGTAGTTCGGGCTTTGACTGAGATTTGCCGCCAGCGGCGCCAGACTTTTAACCCTCATTCGGGCAACCGCTTCGCGAGGTGTTTTCACACGCTGTTCAGCCCGTGCGGTTCCGGCTCTTCGTATTGTAGTCCGGCTTCAGCTGGTTGGGGGCAAACGTCACTCCCCCCCTCCAGAGCCGTTCTCTCGCCCTCAAAAACTCCCGCCTTGACTTAGTGTAAATCAAACACAAAACTTGGTGTGTGAAACACACCTACGAATACCCCAGGGCCGCCCTCACCGTGGACTGCGTCGTCTTCGGCTTCGACAGCGGCGCAGCGGGCCTGCAGGTCCTCCTCATCCGCCGCGGCCTTGCCCCCTTCAAAGACCACTGGGCTCTCCCCGGCGGATTCGTCCGCGTCGAAGAAACCCTCGATGACGCCGCCCGCCGCGAGCTCACGGAAGAAACCGGCCTCAAAGACCTCTTCCTCGAACAGCTCTACACCTTCGGCACCGTCAACCGCGACCCCCGCGAGCGCGTCGTCAGCGTCGCCTACTACGCATTGACCAAACCCGCCGACCACACCACCGCCGCCTCCACAGACGCCGCCGAGGCCCGCTGGTTCCCCGTCACAGACATCCCCCCGCTCGCCTTCGACCACGCCGAAATCTTCGCCGCCGCCCTCACCCGCCTCCGCGGCAAGCTCACCTACCAGCCCATCGGCTTCGAGCTCCTCCCCCCCAAGTTCACCCTTACCGAGCTCCAACGCCTCTACGAGAGCGTCCTCGGCACCGAGATCGACAAACGCAACTTCCGCAAAAAAGTCCTCAGCTACGACCTCCTCATCCCCCTCAAAGAACAACACCGCGAAGGCACCCACCGCCCCGCCCAGCTCTTCCGTTTCGATCCCGTGAAGTATGAGAGGCTGAAGAAAAAGGGATTCCTATTCGAGATATGAACACCACCACTCTCTATCGCCCTGTCGGCCCCAAGGAGCTAAAACTGATCGAAGACTCCGGCTGGAAAGCCTTTCCACCGCGTCTGCCGGACCAGCCGATCTTCTATCCCGTGATGAATGAGGACTACGCGATTCAGATCGCCCGTGACTGGAACGTGCCCGCCTCGGGTTCGGGCTTTGTCACGCGCTTCGAGGTCGAGGCCGAATACTTGAGCCGCTTTGAGGAGCAAGTCGTTGGTGGTGCCGTGCATCGTGAACTCTGGGTGCCTGCGGAAGAGCTGGAAGAGTTTAATCAGCACATTGTCGGTCAGATCAAGGTGTCCCAAACTTTCCCGGTAACAACGTAAGCCGAACTATCCGCACCATGAGCCCCCTCCTCCAGACCATCCAAGCCGACATCACCACACTCGCGGTGGATGCCATCGTCAATGCAGCCAACACCTCGTTATTGGGCGGTGGCGGCGTGGACGGTGCCATTCATCGTGCCGCAGGAAAAGACCTGCTGGCCGAATGCCGCATGCTCAACGGCTGCCGCACGGGCGAGGCGAAAATAACCCGAGGCTACAACCTCAAGGCCCGCCACATCATCCACACCGTCGGCCCTGTCTGGAATGGCGGCAAAAATGGTGAGCGCGAGAAGCTGCGCTCCTGCTATGCGAACTCACTGCGCATCGCCGCAGAGCACCAATTGGAAACCATCGCCTTCCCCTGCATTTCCACCGGCGTTTACCACTTTCCACCAGACCAGGCGGCGCAGATCGCCGTGGAAACAGTGCGCGAATTCACCAGCAAATCATCGTCCTTAAAACAGATCATCTTCTGCTGTTTCGCAGCGGCGGATCGGCAGCGCTACGAAGCGCTGATTCAATAGCCAACGTCCCCCATGAATCCCAACCCATCCCCGAGTCGAAGATGCGGTTTCCGCCTGTCGTGGCTTGATGCGGCGATTCTCCTGCTCGGAGCGGTCCTGTCAGGGTGGCTTATGCGCCAGTCATTTCCACTTTGGTGGATCGTCCCCACCGCACTCGGGCACTTCTTCCTCTTTTGCAATGTCTTCCTGCTATGGCGACGCTGGGAGTTGCTGTGGGCGGTGGCGTTCGTTCTCAATGTCGGTATGCACCTTGTCTTCGGCATACTGGACTGGCTTTCGCCCATGCTGTTTCAACTGCCGGTTACCGTGCTGGTCATTACGTGGCAGATTCGTTCGCCATGGTATCATGGCATCTTTGCCGAAAGGTTGAACCCCCATCTCAAAGAGTATCTCGCGGGTCGCCTGTGAGGTCGTTCACGGCGGACGCAGTTTACTCAGCCATCGCCTGCCACATCGGGTGCGTATCGGCAAACATGCGGAAGCGGGCGATCTGGCCTTCTTTCAAATCGTAGATATGGGCGACGGCAGTACGCATTACTTTACCCGTAGCAGGAGAAGTACCGCTGTAGTGGCCAAGAACGACAACTCGGTCATCCGTGGCGAACATTTCTTCTTCCGTGAAGGCGAAGCCCGTCCAGCGTCTGGCATTGGCACGGAAGACATTCTCAATCACAGCGGCGGCACCGTGCCAGGTGGAGCCGCCGGGGAAGCCCGCGCTCTGCTGCCAGACGAGGTCGTCGGTGCAGAGCGCGGTGAAGGCGGCGTCATCGCCCGCGCGCATGGCGCGATACATTTCGCGGATGGTTTCGAGCGGGGTCATGGCGCGCTGTGGTTACTGGGCCAGGAAGCCACCATCCACATTCAACGAAGTGCCGGTGATGAAGGAAGCGGCGTCGCTGGCGAGGAACAGCACCGCATTGGCGATCTCCTCAGAGCGGCCCAGGCGGCCCACGGGATGGAGTGAGCGCATGTAGCCGAGCGCATCTTCGTTACCACCGCCGGTGAAGCGGTCCAGCATGTCAGTCTCAATCGCAGCGGGTGCCACGGCGTTCGCCCGGATGCCCTGCTTGGCGTATTCCATCGCAGCGGCTTTCGTCAGGCCTTCGACGGCATGCTTGCTGGCCACATAGACACCGGCTCCGGCCATGCCGACCTGTCCGGCGACACTGCTGGTGTTGATGATGACACCCGCGCCCTGCTTGAGCATGACGGGAATCTCATGCTTCATGGAGGTGAGCACACCCCAGACATTGATGTCAAAGACGCGGCGGTAGTCGGCCTCGGTGGCATCCACGATGGGGCCGGTGATCTCGACGCCCGCGTTGTTGAAGGCGATGTCGATCCTGCCATACGTGGCCACCGCTTTGGCCATGAGGGCCGCGACGTCAGCCTCCACCGCGACGTCCGCTTTCACAAACGTGGCTTCACCGCCGGCGGCTTTGATTTCGGCGACGACGGCCTGGCCTTCCGCTTCACGGCGGCCGCTGACGATCACTTTGGCTCCGGCCTTGCCGAAGGCGAGAGCGCTGACTTTGCCGATGCCACTGGTGGCTCCGGTGATGAGTACGACTTTGTTTTGAAATGAGGTTTGCATGGGAGTGGGGTCTTGTGAGTTCAGGGTTTGCGGGTGAGTTTCCGGTGCAGTTCCCAGGCGGATCGCTCCACCCAGTTGTGCGTGAGTTTGCCATCACGGATCTCCCAGATGGCGATACCGGAAAATTCGACGGACTGACCGTCATCAGGCGTGCCGAGCACACCGTGGTTGATGCCTGTGGCCTGCCAGCGTGAGACGGCGCGCGTGCCGTCGGCACTGGCAAAGGTCTCCATGGGCATAAGCCGCGCATCACCCAGCTTGGTTTGAAACTCGCGCAGCCAGGCTTTGAAGGCATCGCGCCCCACCGTGTCGCCGCTGGGATTGGTGAGGATAAAATCTTCCGCCACGAATTCGTCCACAGCGCTGAGGTCATGCGGCGGGTTCCACACACGCAGCCAGAAGCGCTTCAGCAGTGCCACCGCTTCGGCATCGCCCGGCTGCGGCAGGAGCTGCTTCACAAAGGCGGCCAGTTCCGCAGGCTCGGCGCGCTTGCGGTAATCAGCATCAAGGAAGGCGTACCGAATGGTGCCATCGCGATCAATGATGTAGGTGGCCGCGAGGGGCAGGGTGTCATCGCTCGCTTCCGCACCGTTGTATTCGAGGAGATCAAAATGTTGCTTGTAGAGGTCGCGCACGGTCGCCGTCAGCTTGAACGCCACGCCGTATTCTTTGGCGACACCATGATTCAGATCCGTGAGCACCTGAAACTGCAGCGCGTTCTTCTCCTGCGTCGTGGCAGATTTGTCCGGCAGCTCGGGCGTGAGGGCCACCAGCTGCGCGCCAGCGGCCTGCAGTTCCGGCAGCACCTGCTGCAAGGCACGCAGCGAGAGATTGCAGTAGGGGCACCAGCCGCCGCGATACCACGTGAGCACCACCGGCCCTTGCTTCAGCAGGGTGCTCAGTGTGATCTCTTTTCCCGCAGCATTGCGCAGGGTGAAGTCCGGCGCACGCTCACCCGCCTGTTTGGCAGACTTCAGTATGCCGGAATCGGCCACGGCCTGAATGCCTGCCGCGTAGGCGGTTTTGACCTCGGCCGGGGCCTTGGTGGCAAATTCCGCCTGCTTCGCGAGCAACTGCTCGCTCAATGAGTCTTCAGCCAATGCGGCTGTTGTGAGCACGGCCAGGGCGCCCCAGATGAGTGAAGTGTTTTTCATGCGTATGTGGATTATGCTTTGCCGCCAAAGCTGACGTGGTCGTCGAAATCGAGGAAGTCGAACCAGGTGCCAATGTCTTCACGCTCGGCACCTCCGGCCTTGGCGATTTGCGCGCTGATGTACTCGCGGCTTTCGTTGTCCGCTGGCACGGCAGCTTCGCGGAATTCGCTCCAGTTGGCGATCTCGTAGTCGCTGCGTTTGTGCAGGGCCGTCGCTTCGATCCAAGAGAACATGGCCGCATCGCCCAGGCCCTTGGCTGCTTCGGTTTTCAGAGCCTCATGGTCGATACCGGTGAAGCTGAGGAAGCGCTGATCAAGCGGGCAGTTGTAGTGATACTCGCCGTTTTTGCCGGCGATTTCAGCACGGCATTTGTCGAGCATGCGTGGCAGGAGGACGTAACCGCCGAGGCGGACGCGTGGGCTGCGTGGGGGACGTTGAGTGAGGTCGATGGACATGGGATTCGGGTGTGTGTTGGCGTTGGTTTTGGGGAGATTGGAAAAATCAGGCGGCCAGCGCGGCTTCGAGGAAGCCCTTGCTTTTCACCCCGGTGATCGTGTTCACGGGCTGGCCGTTTTTAAAGACGATGAGCGTGGGGATGGCGCGGATGCCAAAGCGGGCCTGGAGATCGGGATAGGCGTCAATGTCCACCTTGGCGATGGTGGCTCGTCCTGCCTGCTCGGTGGCAAGCTGGTCGAGGATGGGCGACATCATTTTGCAGGGGCCGCACCACTCCGCCCAGAAGTCCACAAGGACGGGCTGGTCCGTGCCGGAGAGGGTGGTGTCGAAGGTTTCGGTGGTGAGAGTGATGGGTTTCATAGGGGTGATTAGGTTAAGAATAGACCGGTCGGTTTATTTACGAGTCAAAAGCAATCAAGGGGTCAACAATGTGCGCACAAAATTCAGGGCATCGCGCGGAGGAGTGGCATCGCGAGAGACGGCAGAGCGCTGCATGGCTCCATTCCAGAGATCATGAATGATGACGGCCATCTCCGCAGGGCGCACGCTTTGGGCGATCTTCTTTTTCTCGACGCCTTCCTGCAGCACCTGTTCCAGGATGGCGATCCATTCGCGGTTTCCTGCGGCAAGCACCTCGCGCATCGGTTCACTCATGTCAGCCACTTCAGCGGCCAGTTTGAGCACCAGACAGGGGCATTTCCCCTTGGTTTCGAGGACGCGGCAGATGACACCCTCGAAAAAGCTGAGCAGTCGGCGCAGCGGATCGGGCTCAGGT
Organism: Verrucomicrobia bacterium 12-59-8; assembly: GCA_002279765.1. The sequence goes on from NCCR01000136.1 coordinate 8,141, forward strand.
GTGGCGGAGAGCAGCATCTGCTTTTTGTAGGCCGTGGCATCAGCCACGTAGTGCTTCAGCAGTTCCACGCCAAACTGCTCCTTGGACTTGAAATGATGGTAGAACGAACCCTTGGGCACCTTCACAGCCTCAAGAATCTCCGTCAGTCCGACCGAATGAAAGCTCTTCTCGAGCATCAGCCCTTCGGCTGCGTCGAGAATGCGTTCTTTGGTCGTTCGGTCGCTCATGATTCCGGACAAATAGACCAATCGGTCTAGTTTGTCAAATGCGTTTTGGATTCGGCCATTCCACCTGCTGCAACGATGAAACGCAGTTCTCGCGTGCAGACACACGCCATCGGATGAATCTTCCCCCATGAGCCTCGCCCACCCACACCTCGAAGTCAGCATCGGCACGCAGCGGCTGCGCTTGTTTGATGACAGGCGTCTTGTGCGCGAGTGGGCATGCAGCACCTCGAAATTCGGCATCGGCTTCACCGAAGGCAGCAACAAGACCCCTCTGGGCCGCTTTGTGGTGAAGGAAAAGCATGGGGATGGCGCGGACAGCGGCACCATTTTCAAGGCACGCCAGCCCGTGGGGCATTGGCACCCTGGCATGGAGACAAAGTCCGATCTCGTGCTCACCCGCATCCTCTGGCTGCATGGCACCGAGCCGCGCAATGAGAACACCTTCCAGCGCTACATCTACATCCACGGCACCAATGATGAAAGCAGCATCGGCCGCCCCGCCAGCCACGGCTGCATCCGCTTGCGCAACCGCGAATTGATCGAGCTGTTTGATCTCGTGCCGGTGGGGACACCGGTGTGGATCGAGGAATGAGGCAGTACGATGGGCACTCCTGCCCGTCGATCAGCGCGCCCTTTCCTCCCCAGCACTCAAGCCCCATGCCCCGGAGTGGGATGGGGGTGGCGACAGCCCGCCCGTCCCTGAGCGGGTGGCAGCGTCCCATATCTTGACCCCCTCCAGAGTCAGGCGGTTTGGCGCAGCAGCGTCTGAAAGATGAGCCACCGCTACGCGCCAAACACACCCAACGTACGACAAGACTTGCACCTCAAACTCTCATTTGGAGAGGGGGCTCTTTTGAAAGTTGGCGATGCGCGGCAGCATCAAGGCACCGCACCAACCTGCGCCAGTGTGGCGGGACAGTGTCAGGAAAACACTGGCAGGCCGCACCGTGGCCGGTTTAAGATGGCCGCATGAGTCTCACGACCGATCTGCCGCGTTACCAGCCCGCCCTTCTCGGCAAGGAGCCGGGGGACGAGTGCTACCTCGACCTCACACCGGACGCACCATCCCAGAAGACGCCGATGATCTTCTGCTGGTGCCCCCCGGCGGGCGCGGAGCCGGGCTTCTGGTTGGGAAAGCACCTCGTCACCCAGGCGCAGTGGCAGGCACTCATGGGCGGGAACCCCAGTCGCTTTGCCGAGAGCGGGCAGCACCCGGTGGACCAGGTGTCCTGGGACAGGGCGCAAGAGTTTGCCCAGGCCTCCCGCCGCCTCTTCCCAGACGGGCAGACCCAGCTCTCGCTGCCGCAGGAGGCGCAGTGGGAGCGCGCCTGCCGGGCAGGGTGTACCGGAGACTTTGCCGTGGGTGCTGGCCACAGCCTGAACAGCCAGTTGGCCAACTTCGATGGCGGCTACCCCGAAGGACAGAGCAGCACCGCTTTCAACTGGATCTACCGTGAGAAAACCCTCCCGGTGGGCAGCTTCCCGCCAAATGCCTGGGGCCTGCACGACATGCACGGCCAGCTCTGGGAGTGGTGCGCCGACTGGCTCGATAAGGAACGCGGCAACCGCGTGCTGCGCGGCGGCTCCTGGTTCCACGACGGCAGGTACGCTGCCGCCGGCTTCCGCTACGGCGTCGGACCGCGGTTCGGCAGCGGCAACTACGGCCTGCGTGTCTCCCCCAGTTCCATCCAGCAAGAAAAAAAGAGCGCAACGAGGGACGAGTGAAGCGATAAGCCCGCGCAGCGGTGAAATTTTTTGAACCATCCTGATCCAATGCCCTTTGCCTTTTTCAGCATCCCCGCCGCCGCCCGGCCGGAAGTGGCGGCAGAGCTGAATGCCTTCCTGCGCAGCCACCGCGTGCTGCGGGTGACGCAGCAGTGGCATGAGAACGAGGGGGCCTGGGCCTTCAGCGTGGAGTATGTGGACGGTGTGGCTGGCACTGGAACACCGGGCAGTGACAAGGTGGACTACAAGGAAACGCTGCCACCGGAGCAGTTCGCCCTCTTTGCACGGCTGCGCACCCTGCGGAAAACGATTTCCGAACGGGAGGGCACGCCGGTCTTCGCGGTGTTCAGCAATGCGCAGCTCGCTGAGATCGTGCAGCGCGGCTGCCAGACTCTGGCAGATTTGCGCAGCATTCCCGGTGTGGGCGAGTCCCGCGTGGCCAAATATGGCGTGGAGGTGCTGGCCGCGCTTCAAGAAGGGGGGCGGCCCGCATGAGAAGCGTGGGGGGGCTTTGGGCGCAGATCGTGGCGCGGGAAAATCTGACCGCCGCCGCCTGGCTGGCGGCCAGAGGGCGGCGCTCCCAGACGGCGGTGCGTGCCTGGCTGGCGGATTTGGACCGGCAGTTGGAACTCCTGCGCACGGAACTGGTCTGCGGGCAGCTCCACTGCGGCGACTGCCGTACCTTCACGATCTACGATCCGAAAGAGCGGCTGATCACCGCGCCGGTGTTCCGGGAGCGCGTGCTGCACCATGCTATCATGCGCGTGTGTGGTCCGGTGCTGGAGCGCCGGCTCATGCACCATAGCTATGCCTGCCGGGCGGGAAAGGGCACCTACGCCGCACTGGCGGCCGCCAGTGCGGCAGCACGGCGCGGCGCATGGTTTGTGAAGCTGGATGTGCGCAAATACTTCGACAGCATCGACCACGCCTGCCTGCTGGCACGGCTGGAGCGCGTGTTTCGAGAGCAGCGCGTGCTGGACCTCTTTCGCCTGGTGCTGGCAGCCTACGCGCCACAGCTTGGCCGCGGGCTGCCCATCGGCACGCTGATCTCTCAGCATTTGGCGAATTTTTACCTCTCGCCGCTGGACACCCAGGTGCTGCAGCACCTGCGCCCGCGCGGCTATGTGCGCTACATGGATGACATGGCGCTCTGGGTGGACGGCTCGGACCAGGCCCGCACGGCACGAGCAGCAGTGGTGGCCTATGCGCGGGACGAACTGCACCTGGAAATGAAAACCGCCTTTATCAACCGCAGCAGACACGGCATGGATTTTCTGGGCCACCGGGTTTTTCCCGATCACCTGGGCCTCAACCGCGCCAGCCGCAGGCGCTACCAGCACCGGCTGCGGGCGCTGACCCATGCCGTGGAGGGCGGCAGCATGCAGGAAACGGCGGCGCAGGTGCGTGCAGTGGCGCTGACGGCTTTTTCCCTGCGCGCAGACTGCCTGCACTGGCGGCGGCGGGTGGTGGTAAATTTGGGCGGCAGTCCATGGGCGGCAACCGCGTGCTGCGCGGCGGCTCCTGGATCAACAACGGCAGGAACGCTGCCGCCGGCATCCGCAACGGCAACGAACCGCAGTTCGACAACAACAACTACGGCCTGCGTGTCTCCCCCAGCTCCAGCCGGAGGCCGGAGCGCCTGGATGGAACCGGCCTGCTGTCCAGCTCCAGCACCGCCAGCGGTGGTGGACGAAACCCCAGCTCCCCGCCGCCGGTCAGTAGCCCATTGGTGCAGCATAGCACCGGGTCAGGACGGGCGGCGGGGCATGCTTTTTCAAATGTTACCCTCATGAGCACTCCCAATCTGATCGAAGCCACTGCCCGCATCCAGCTTTGCCACCGCCGGCGGCGCAATCATCTCAATCTGGCGGAGATGGGCCTCACCACGGCGGACCTGGATGCCATTCCCGAGTTCGCCCGGCTCACCCAGCTTGAGTTTCTCGACCTGACGGGCAATGAACTCACGGCACTGCCGCACGGCCTCAGCGCCTTCACCCGCCTGCGCTGGCTGGGGCTGAACTTCAACCGGCTCGCGGCCATCGACGGGATTGAATATCTGGAGTCTCTGGAGCGGCTTTATCTGCGCAGCAATGAATTGACCGCCGCGCCCGCCTTGCTGGCGGGGCTAAAACGGTTGGTGGAGCTGGATTTGCACGGGAACCGAATCCTTGCCCTGCCCCTGGAGTTTC
>NCCR01000013.1:0-3831 GCA_002279765.1 Verrucomicrobia bacterium 12-59-8
GCTCACCACCGAGAGCGTCAGACGCACCGTGGATGTAGCCTTCCTTCATGCCGCCACCAGCCATGGCGACGGAGAACACACGTGGCCAGTGGTCACGGCCGTTGGTGCCGTTGATCTTTGGCGTGCGGCCGAATTCGGAGCTGACCATGACGAGCGTGCGCTTGAGCATGCCGCGATCGGAAAGGTCGGTGATGAGGCGGGCGAAGGCCTGATCGAAGTTCGGAGCCTGACCGTTGAAGGCGTCCTTGATGTTGGAGTGGTGATCCCAGCCACCGTAGTTGACGGACACCATGCGGACACCGGCTTCGACAAGACGGCGGGCCAGCAGGAAGCGCTGACCGGCGGTGTTGCGGCCGTATTCGTCACGCAGCTTGTCGGATTCCTTGGTGAGGTCGAAGGCTTCACGTGCCTGCTTGCTGCTGATCAGGCCATAGGCGGCCTGATAGAAGCTGTCCATGGCGCTGATGGAGTCGGCTTTTTCCACGTTTTTGAAATGTTCGTCCACGGTGCCGAGGAGATTGCGACGGCGGTCGAAGCGCTTCTCATTCACATCTTTCGGGGTGAGAAGATCGCGCACGGTGAAGCCTTTGTCAGCAGGATCGCTGCCGAGGGCGAAGGGGCCGAAGGCGCTGCTCATGTAGCCGGTGCCCTGATCAGGAGCGACCATGTTTGGCACCACCACATAAGGAGGCAGATTGTTGCGGCTGCCCTGCTCGTGGGAAATGACGGAGCCAAAGCTTGGGAACTTGATCGCCGGGCTTGGACGGTAGCCGGTGAACATGTTGTGCGTGCCACGCTCATGAGCGGCTTCACCGTGGGTCATCGAACGGATGACGGTGAGCTTGTTCTCGCCGACGTATTCGCCGGGGATGGAAGTCTTGATCGGGGTGAACGGGCCACGATAATCAGGGGAGGCGAAGGGCTTTGGATCCCAGGACTCATGCTGAGCCATGCCGCCAGGAAGATAGATGTGAATGATCGAGTCTGCGACCGCCTTGAAGGTTTCCACTTCGGGAATGACCTGTGCGGCTTGCAGGCGAAGCATCTCAGGCAGGCTGAGGCCGAGGCCGCCAAGCATGCCGACGTAGAGGAAGTCACGACGGCTGACACCTGAGCGCAGGTCGAGGTGATTGCCTTGGCAGAGAGAATGCATTTTCATAAAGAGAGGGGGTGTTGTTGTGAACGGGAGGAGTTACGGCCCCCCATGGACGTTCTTGCAAATCTTGCGAAAAATGACGTAAATCGTGCTTTACGTCCTCATGGGGTCACCCAGCCAGCCTGGACAAACTGGCTGATCCAAACCTGGAAATCCACGGGCGCATCCGGGGGGAATTTGAGCCGCAGAATCATCGGCACCGTGGCGTCATCGCTCTGCTGAAGCTGGTAGTCGAGTGACTTGGCAATCGTGCTGCCCTTCGCTGCGTAACCATAGACAACCTTGGCCCCTGGTTCGGAAATGTTGCGCAGGCTGTAGCATTGCAGCGCGGAGGGATCGCCAAACTGATTTTCAAAATGGCCTGCGGGAGAAACGAGCACACGGAAGAGCGTAGGTCCGGCCTGCCTCAATTCGAGGAAATCCGACCAGCCCATCTCACCGGCACCGACGAATGCCTCCCAGTCCACCCGCGGTCCTGCGGGTGTATGCTCAACGGTGGCAAGACGCCGGCCCCCGCCTTCAAACACCACGACATGCTGGCTGAACTTGGGGGAGAGTTCCAGTGCTTCGACGATGGAATCGTACTCCATCGGGCCGTCCGCATTTTTCGAGTAATAAATGCTCATCAACTGGGCGACGCGCAGCCGGTCGCGCACCAGGACGACGCGTTGTTTCCACTCAGGTGTTTTGAGAAACTTGCCCAGCATTTCCTCGGCAGCAGCCAGCTTGGCCAGATCCCCGCCTGAAGTGGTGGGCAGAGCGGTCGCGGTTTTGAGGGCTTCGCTGCCTGGCGGACGGAACACCAAATTGCCCGCATTCACCTGCTGCAGAGGCTCTTCGGGTGGCATCATCGACGTTCCCGGCGGAAGCGCCACTCCTGCGGACGATGGCGCAGCGCCCTTGTCCGTTTGCTGTGAGCCCGCTTGTTTTGCTGATGGCGTCCCGGATGGCCAAAAGCTCCAGATCACCAGGATGAGCACGCTAAAGCCGACGACACAGGCTCCGAACAGCAAACGCCGACGGAACTGCTGGATCTCCGGATCCATGCGCATGCGGTCAAAGGCATCTCCGAGGAGCGGCTGCGGCTCATGCGAAGGCTCCAGGCGAGACTGGCCTGCTGTCGCGGCCGCCTCGGCTGGCTCATTTTGAGTCATCAAAAGAGCACGGCGCTTCGTCTTGGTGGTCTTCTCCGCCATCTGCAGCATCACCATCTGCCCGCACTCAGGGCATGGGCGTGACCGCGTCACTGATGAAACCTGGATTTCGACAGTTTTTTCGCAGTGGGGACAGACGAGGGTGGTGGCCGGCATTCTTGGCTGGACGTTGGAAGATCAAATACTGTCTGAGGAACGATTGGCCGCAACCGGTGGTTGGTTCAATTTCCGGCCCAATCATTCATGGCCACACCGCCGGAGGAGCCCAGCCGCTTCAAGCCCCAGCTCATCATGATCCGGGCGTCCTCCCAGATGTACTTCGTCTTGGTGCCGAGCTGAACGAGGATCACCTCACGGCCACCGCTGCTCGCACTGGAGATCAAACAGCGGCCGCTGGCCACGGTGTAGCCGGTTTTCATGCCATTGCATTCTGACATTTTGCCGAGGAGTTCATTGGTGTTCGTCAGTGTGATCACACGCCCGTCAGCACGATGAAAGCTGAAATACTTCCGCCGCACCACATCGCGGATCACGTCATTGCGATACGCGGCCATCGCCACGCGAGCCATGTCGCGGGCAGTGGAGTACTGCCCGGGCATGGTGAGTCCATGAGGGTTTCTAAAATTGGAGTTGGAGCAGCCCAGCGCGCTCGCCTTGGCGTTCATTTTGTACGCAAAAGCGGCGATGCTGCCAGCATTGTCGCGCGCCAGGACATTGGCCACGTCGTTGGCGCTTTTCACGAGAAAGGCATAGAGCAGCTCGCGCCGGGAGTACACTTCACCGGGTTTGACACCCAGGCGGGTCGGTTCCACGGCCACATCAGAGGCCTGCACGCGCACCTTTTTGTCCAGGTTTCCCGCGTCCAGCACCACCAGGGCGGTGATGAGCTTTTGCGTGCTGGCCACACCGCGAGCGGTTTCAAAACTGCGCCCGGCAAGGTGCTGCCCGGTGCGTGCATTGAGCAGCAGGTAGGAGGCGGCACGGATGGAGGGGCCGGAGGTGGCCACCAGCATCGCGCGCTCTGGCAGCATGACGGGCATCATCTGCGCGCTGGTTCCGTCAGCATACAGGTGCGCGGTGTTTGGCGCGATGGGGATGGCACGTGTCACACCCTGCTCGGCACAACTCGCGAGCGAGCCGATGGCCGCGCCTGTCATCAAAAAACGCTGGAGCAATTTCATCATCATCATCATTGTGAAGCAAATGCCAGGCCGGTTCGCAGTTGTCATGCCGAACCCGGGTCCATGGCGGAGTGCATCTAGGCCAACGGGTGTTTGTTGTCAAACCTTGCGCCCACCGCGCCGCGCTCCATGTTTGCCGCCCATATGGCTCTTATCATCAACGGCGAACAGATCGACGACGAAATCATCGAGGCGGAGTTCCGCCACATCAAAGGTCACTTTGAGCGCACCCTTCAGGTGGCCTGCTGCGAGCGAGATCCTGAGTTTCGCGGCATTGCCAAGGACAACCTCACCTCCCGCGCGCTGCTGGGTCAGGAAAGCCGCCGCCGCCACCCCGAAG
>NCCR01000013.1:3884-48623 GCA_002279765.1 Verrucomicrobia bacterium 12-59-8
GGCGGGTGGAGAACAGCAGTTTTACATGAACATCGGCATGCAAGTCAAAGACGAGGCCGCCGTGCGCGAAAACGTGGCGGGCGGTGTGCGCCTGGACAAGACGCTGCAGGAAATCTACGCGCCCGAACCCGAGCCGACCGAGGCCGAACTGCGCGCCTGCTACGAGGCGAATCTGAAGCACTATATGACCGAGGAGGAGATCAAGGCCTCCCACATCACCAAGAGCCTGCAAGGGGCCACCAGCCGCCAGGAAATTTACCAGGCCATGCGTGATGTGCGCTCCGAGCTTCTCGCCGGCGCCGACTTCGCCAAACTGGCCGAAGAGCACCGCACCGCTGAGCAGCAGCAGATCGATCTCGGCTGGTTCAAGCGCGGTGAATTCATGGAGGAGTTTGAAACCATCGCCTTTTCCATGGGCGAGGGGGAGATCAGCCCGGTCTTCACCACCCAGCTAGGCTTCCACGTCTGCACCGTCACCGGTCGCAGGCCTTCTGTGGCGCGCCCCTATGATGAGGTGAAGGACGAAGTCAAAGTCCGCTTCATCGAGGAGTACCGCGACAAGAAGTTCAACCTGTTCCTGGAAGGGTTGAAAGCGACGGCGAAGGTCGAAGACACCGATCCCGAAGGCCAGAACTGCGGGCACTAAAGGAAAAGGGATCATCATGGTCCTTTGGTCTGGAAGGGATCAGGATGATCCCCCTCCTGGAAGAATCTCAGCCAAAGAATCACATCTTCGACATCACCGGGACTGGTGTCCGGTAGTCCGTCACTGGCTCTGGCAGCGAATCCATAGGCGGCGGGCCCGGGAAATTGTCATCGACGAAGCGACGCCAGGTGTCGCGTGTTTTTTGGGAGATGAAGCCCTGCACGGTGTCGCCGCACTTGCCGCAGATCATCACGCTGTGCAGCAGCCCGAGACCTTCGCACACGCCGGTGATCACAAAATCCTCCATGCCGGGCTCATCACGCGAGGCATTGCACACGGCGCAGGATTCCAGGCCTCGGTCCAGCGTCACCTGCTCATCCTGATACTGCGCCAGACGCTTCTTCGACTCCTGGGAAAAATCTTCCATCATCTGCGAGCGGCAGTGATCGCACAGCGCGTACTCCATCACGCACTCACCGCGTTTGTAGGCCTTCGAGATTTGAAAGCCGCCGGGGAAGTCTGGCAACGACTCACCGCAGCGTGTGCAGTTCTGAAATGGACGCTCCTCATACTCACACCGCAGGTCGGGCGGGATCGGCGGCGGCTGTTGGAGATCGTGATCAGACATCGGCTTGTTTGCAACAAAGCGCACACTATGCCAGTTTCACAGTGCAAACTCATGCGAACCACGCTTTTCCTCAGCCTCCTCCTGCCAGCCTTTCTGCATACGCCGCCATGACCGGCGCCTCGCCCGTCGAACTGAAATTCCCCTTGGAACTCGCCTGGCAGTTCAAGCTGATGGACAAGCCAAAGGGGCAGGCGGAGATGCTCGTCTCCAGCGCGGTTGTACGTTCCGGCAAAGTCTATACTGGCTGTAAAGATGGGAAGTTCTTCTGCCTTGATCTCGTCACTGGCAAAGAGTTGTGGAAGACCGAGGCCAAGGGAGCCTTTGACGGTGCGGCTGCTTTTGCGGGTGATCTCGTGGTGGCCGGTTGTCAGGACGGTTTTGTCTATGCTTGGAACGCCGACACCGGCAAGGAAGTGTGGAAGTTTGAAACGCAGGCCGAGATCCACGCTGCCGCCAATGTCTGGACGAATCCCGAAACCAAGGCGCAGAAAATCATCATCGGCAGCTACGACTACTCCATCTACTGCCTCGATGCGAAAACGGGCGTCAAGGAATGGGCCGCTGAAACCGGCTACTACATCAACGGCGGCTCTGCTGTGGGCGATGGCAAGGTCGTCTTCGGCGGATGCGACAGCGTGCTGCATGTGCACGATGTGAAGACCGGCAAAGAAGAGCGCCAGATCGAAGTGGGTGCCTACATCGGCAACAACGTCGCCATCGCCGACGGCGTCATCTACGTCAGCCATTACGGCAACCGCGTCGGTGCCTACCGCATCGCCGACGGCATGAAAGTCTGGGAATACGGCGAGCGCGAGTTTGAGTATTACGCCGCGCCCGCCATCTGGGACAAAGGAGTCTATGTCGGCGGCCGCGACAAACGCTTCCACGCCATCGACCGCGTCACCGGCGCGCAGCTCTGGGAATTCCGCGCGAGAGACCGCATCGACAGCAGCGCCGTGATCTGCGCCGGGAAAGTGGCTATTTTTGGGTGTGATGACGGGTATATCTACGCGCTTGATCTCAAGACGGGGAAAGAGGTCTGGCACAATGAGATTGGTGCCCCGGTGAAGACGTCACCGGCCATTGCGGGACAGTATGTGATCTTTGGGGCGGATGATGGGGTGATGTATGTGTTTAAGAATGGGAAGTGAGGATCGGCGCAATCTCCTTATATTTCTGCCGGCGACGGCCTCGCTCTCTTCATCAACCGTCAGATTGTTTGGCAAGCCTGTGATGCCTTGCTGATCCACATTCAGGACAAATCATCCCAGCGGCACCACCAGACCTTCGGCTTGAGCCAATTTTTTCTGATTTGCATCGAAGGTTAGGAATTCATCGGCACCGAGCACAAGCGCGGCAGCCACATGCAGGATGTCAAAACCACGATGGCCGCTGGTCAAAGTGTAGGCGGCAGACAGCCTCCTGGCTTCGTCCACTACCCGGGCCAGATTGCAGACTTGGCACAACAGCCTTCCGCCAGCGCGATCAGCCTCAAACTGCGACCAGAAGAGAGCCGCTTCCCCCTCGCCGATGGCTTTGCGAAATTCAGCAAATCGGAGGGCATTTCCAAGTTCATACTCGTTCAGACTGGTGAGCGTCAGCGCTGTCTTGCGACTTCCCATAGAGGGAAAACAAGAAGCTGGTATCGCAAGCTGTCACCATTTCCCCGCTGCCTCATGAATGATTTCGCGTGAAGCCTCAGCCGTCAGTCTCTGTGAACCGGAGCGATCCCTCTTCACCGCAGGGCTTTGCGTCCAATCCACCTTCAGCGCGGCGGTGGCAGGTTCCGGGACAAGCCGCGCAACCGCTTTACCGCGCTGCAAAATGACAATTTCCTCTCCTGCATCAATCCAATCCAGAAGATTCGTGTAGTGATTTCTCAAATCACGGACATTGGCAGTTTTCATGGTGCTACATTATTGGAGCACCTCTAAGGTTTGTCAATCATGAAGCAAACGCTATGGCTGGCTGCTGATCATGCGACTTCACATTAGCGCTGGATATCGCCCATCGAAATCATGCGAGGAGGATAGGTCATTCAGCGACCGGGGCAAATCACCTGTCAGCATCCCGAGGCATCCAACTCTTGCATCCCCACAACCCACCGCTAAAGGAAACGGGTGCGTATCATTTCCGGCAGCGCAGGAGGGCTTGCACTCGAAGTCCCGAAAACCGTCACCCGACCCACGCAGGATCGGGTGCGGCAGGCTGTGTTCTCGATGCTCGGGGAACTCGTGCCGGGGGCACATGTGCTGGATCTGTTTGCAGGCACAGGGGCCATCGGCCTAGAATGCCTGAGCCGGGGGGCGGCCTCGGCGGTGTTTGTGGATGAGAACAAGGGCGCTTGCGAAGTCATCCGCCGGAACATCGCCAAAACGCGCCTCATGGGGGCCACGGTGCGTCAAAGCGATGTCTTCCGCATGCTCCCGCTGCTGGAAAAAGACGGCAAGCAGTTCGATCTCATCTTTGCCGACCCACCGTACACGCACTGCGATGCGGACACGGATTTCGTCGCGAAACTGCTCGCCGAGGAAGCGCTGCCCGCGCTGCTCCATGCGGAGAGCCATCTCATTCTCGAAAGTCACCACTTCAACCGTGAAACAAAAAACTGGCCCGGCTGGGAGGTGCTGACCGATCGCAATTACGGCTCCACCCGCATCGTCTGGCTGCGCAAACTTCCGCATGGCATCGAAAGCGCTTAGCCTCACTCTCTACAATCTGGCGCTGCCACTGGGGCTCGTCCTGATGCTGCCCGGTGCCTTCATCAAAATGCGCCGCCGCAACGGTCGCTGGTGCGATCTGGCGCAGCGTGTCGGTGTTTTCTCCCGCGAGACGCAGTCTGCCATCAAGGCCCTGCCGCAACGTGAGCGTTTCTGGGTGCATGCTGTGAGCGTGGGTGAGGTGGGGGTGGCGAAAAAGCTTATTGCCAGGCTGCTGAAAACGCATGCCGGTCTTGGCATTGTGCTGAGCACGACGACGCCGACGGGGTACGCGCTGGCTGAAGAGCTGGCGGCACAGCATGCAGGACGTGTGGTGGCCATCTACAGTCCCATCGACCTGCCCGGTGTCGGTAGGCTGATGCTGGAACGCATTCAGCCCACACAACTTGTCTTGGTGGAGGCCGAGGTATGGCCCAACCTGACAGCAGCCGCCTCGCGTCTAGGCATTCCCGTTTCGCTGGTCAACGCACGACTCTCTCCGCGCAGTGAGCGCCGTTATCGCAAATTCAGCTGGTTCGCCGGGCCAATCTTTCGCATGCTCAAGCAGGTCCTTGTTCAAGAGGCTGATGATGTCGCGCGCTGGCAGGGCTTCGGGGTCGAAGCGGAGCGCATCCACCTCACCGGCAGCATCAAGTACGATCCCGATGGTGCTGTCGTGCCTGCCACAAAGATCGACGAACTGCGCATCGTGCTCGCGCTGACAGGCATCGACGAGACTCAGCCCACACTGCTCGCCGCCAGCACGCATGCGGGAGAGGAGATCGAGATGGCGCGTGTCTTCCTACGCCTGCGGGAACAGGTGAGCGATCTCGCTCTACTCATCGTGCCGCGTCATGTGGAGCGCCGTGCAGAAATCAGCGCCGCGCTGCAAGACATCGGCATCTCCCCTGCCCTGCGCAGCGTGCTTGGTTCACGTGTCGATGCCAGTGCGCCGGTTTTTCTGATCGACACCACGGGCGAACTCGCCGCGTGGCAGCATCTTGCCACGCTGGTGGTGGTGGGGAAAAGCTTCCTCGCTGAAGGAGGGCAAAACCCTGCTGAGGCTGCGCTGGCGCAGAAGCCGGTGCTCTTTGGCCCGCGCATGGAAAACTTCACACCGCTGGTGGATCTGCTCCTGAAGCATGGTGGCGCACAGCAGGTCGCTGATTTTGCAGAGCTGGAATCTGCCTGCTGCATGCTGCTGAAGGATCAGGCCAAAGCGGCGCGCATGGCACAGGCCGGACATGATGCGCTGGCGATTCACGCAGGCGCGACGATGCTGAGCGTGGAGCGGCTGCTGGGCAAGTAGCTGGGAGCCTTAACTCGTTCTGGAAGCAATGCGGAACAGGCCGCGCCAAACCATGGAGGAATGGCAAATGAAGGAACTGAGAATGGAAAATGGTCAGGAGGTGTGATGAGGCGCGAACCACTTTACCTTTGTGACCCATTCCTTCATTTGCCATCCTTCCATTCGCTTCGGCAAAATGTGCGGCTTCGAGAGCGAGCTAGAGCTCGGGACTGCTTTATCCCCAGAGCGATTGCGGGTATTCGCCGGCGTCGATGAGCGCACGGATGCTCGCGACAACCTCCGCTTTGTCTTCGGGATAAGTGACGCCGAACCATTTGCCGGTGGTTTCGAGGACGCGGACGTCGGCTTTGCCAGCAGCGATGAGGGCATCGACCTGGGCGGGAACGTAGCACTCGGATTTGAGTTCGGTGCCGCGCTCGGCGAGGAAGGCGGCGAAGGCGGTACGCAGGTGCGCGAAGATGTCCGGGGTGAAGCCAAAGAAGTTCATCGACACGACTTCGTTGCCGGTGAGGGGAACGTAAGAACCCTCCACCTCGCGATTTTCCGCGCCGGTGTCGCACTTGAAGATCTTGGTCATTTCCAAAACGGTGCTGAGCATGCCGTGGGCATCGCAGGTGCAGACGCCACGGGAGACGCTGCCGTGCTCGGAAAGCGTGTTCTTGAGGTAGAAGCCCACCATGGACCAGTGGCTTAGGCCGTCCTGCGGACGTGGCTGGGTGAGGTCTGCGGCGATCTTTTGGAAGGCGTCCTGGCCGTAGAAGTCGTCGGCATTGATCATGAGGAAAGGCTCATTCACCACGCTCTCCGCCGCGAGCAGCGCGTGGGCGGTGCCCCAGGGCTTGGTGCGGCCCTCTGGCACAGTGAAGCCGGCGGGGAGATCGTGCAGATCCTGAAACGCGTAGTCCACTTCAATGCGCCCTGCATACTTGGAGCCGATCTGGGTGCGGAACAGCTCCTCAAAGTCGCGGCGGATGACGAAGACCACCTTGCCGAAACCGGCGCGGATCGCATCAAAGACGGAGTAGTCCAGCACCACCTCGCCGGAAGGTCCCATGGCATCGAGTTGTTTGAGGCCGCCGTAACGGCTGCCCATGCCGGCAGCGAGGATGAGGAGAGTGGGTTTCATCAAATGGATGTGGGAATTGGGTGAGGGCGCGCACCTTTTCGTCGGGTGGCTGTCAGGTCAAGACGAAGTGCTGAGGTCAAGACATGCGCCGAACCTCACAACAGAGAGCTTGTGCTCCTTCGCCGTTTCGGCTTACATCCATGCACATGCTTCAAGACATCACGAAACTCATTCAGCTTCAGGAACGTGACCAGCGCATTCGTGCGCTGCAGAAAGACCTCAAGGACATCCCTACGATGCAAACCCGGGCTAAAATGCAGCTCGCGGGAGATCAGGCCGCCGTGGAGGCCGCAAATCTGGCGATGAAGGAAGTCGAGGTGAAGATCAAAAACATCCAGCTCGATGTCCAGACGCGCCAGACCTCCATCAAGCGGCTGCAGGATCAGCAGTTCGAGACGCGCAAGAACGACGAATTTGCCGCCCTCGGACATGAAATCAAACGTTACCAGGCCGACGTCACCAAACTGGAAGATGGCGAACTGGAGCAGATGGAGTCCCTCGAAGCGGCCAAGGCGAAGCTGAAGGAGGCGCAGGCCAAACTGGCCGGCACCCAGGTCCGCGTGAACGAGGAACTCAAAAACCTGGAAGAACGCGGAGTGGGCGTGAAAAAGCGCCTCGATGACCTCAACGCCGAACGCACCACACTGGCCGAGCCGATTGATCCCGATTCTCTTGATCTCTACAACCGCATCTTCATCAAGAAAGGTGACGCCGCCATCGTGCCGATGGAAAATGCCATGTGCGGCGGCTGCCACATGAAGGTGGTCGTGGGGGTGATCCAGTCGCTGAAGCAGTCCGAGGGACTGACGCAGTGCGAAGCCTGCGGGCGCATTTTGTATCTGGTGGAGTAGGACCTAGGCCAGCATCTTGTGCAGGACCTTGCCGTGCACGTCGGTGAGGCGGAAGTCGCGGCCTTGGAATTTGAAGGTGAGTTTTTCGTGCTCCAGACCGAGGAGATGCAGGATGGTGGCGTGCAGATCATGCACGTGGGCGGGATCTTCAGCGACGCCGAAGCCGAGTTCGTCGGTCTTGCCGAGGGTTTGTCCCGCTTTCACGCCGCCACCGGCGAACCACATGGTGAAGGCGTCGATGTGGTGATTGCGGCCGGTCTTATCGCGGTTCTCGCCCATGGGGGTGCGGCCAAATTCGCCGCCCCAGATGACGAGGGTTTCCTCCAGTAGGCCGCGTGATTTCAGATCGCGAATCAGCGCGGCACAGGCTTGATCGACATCTTTGACGACTTTGGGGAAATCATCTTCCAGCGTCTCGCCTTTGCCGCCGTGGTTGTCCCAACTGGTGTGGTAGAGCTGCACGAAGCGGGTGCCGCGCTCGACGAGACGGCGTGCTAGCAGGCAGTTGCGTGCGAAGGAGGGCTGGGAGGGATCGACGCCGTAAAGATCGAGGGTGGCTTTGGATTCGCCACGCAGGTCGATCAGCTCCGGGGCGCTGCTCTGCATGCGCCAGGCCATCTCGTAGGCGTTGATGCGTGTTTGGATCTCGTCATCGCCAGTTTCAACGAGGCGGGAAAGATTGAGTTCGCGTGCGGTGTCGATGACGCGTCGTTGGCTGGCGGCGCTGTATTCCGCCGGGGTGGAGAGGTTCAATATGGGTTCGCCGGTGCCACGCAATGGCACCCCCTGGTAGGTGGTCGGCAGGAAGCCACTGCCCCACAGCACGGCACCGCCACGAGGGCCGCGCGGGCCGCTTTGCAGGACGACGAAGCCCGGCAGATCGCTCGATTCACTGCCGATGCCGTAGGTGACCCAGGAGCCCATCGACGGCCGCCCGAACTGGCCGCTGCCCGTGTTCATGAACAGCTTGGCGGGGGCGTGATTAAACAGCTCCGTTTTGCAGGTGGTGACGATGCTGATGTCATCCACGACGCCCTGCATGTAGGGCAGCATGTCGCTGACCCAGGCACCGCTCTGGCCGCGCTGCTGGAACTCGCGGCGGGTGCCGAGAAGCTTGAAGCCGTTGCTAGTGCCCATGAAGGCAAAGCGCTTGCCCTCGATGTAGCTCTGCGGAATCGGCTGGCCGTTCAATTCAACGAGCTTCGGCTTGTAATCGAACAGCTCAAGCTGCGACGGCCCGCCAGCCATGAACAGGTAGATCACGTTCTTGGCGCGGGGCGTGACGTCCGCCTTTTTCATCACCCCCGGTCCTGCCGCAGCAGCCGCGCTCGCCGCATGCAGTCCACGTTCCGCCATCAACGATGCCAGCGCCACGGAGCCGATGCCCATGCCGCACTGGCTGAAGAAATGGCGGCGCGTGGTGTCGCGGAGCTGGCTGTCGTGCTGAGAAATCATCAAGCGAGCTTACGCAGGCGGCAGGGCGGATGTTTCATCAAGCCCCCAGCGCATAGATCGCCGGACGGTAGCGCGGCTTTGGCACCGGCTTCTTGTGCTTTTTCACCGCAGCGAGCCAGGCCGTCTTTGCTATGAGAACTTCTTTGAGCGCTGTCTGTGGTGTTACCCCAAAGGCAGCACACGATTTTAAATCCGGCACATCAGCGATGTAGCCACCGTCCTCGGCGCTGAAAAAGAGATTGATGTGGTAGTCCGCTTTCATCACTCAATCATCGTAAGCTGAAACTCCTCAATGTCGCGCAAGAACTGCTTTACCTGATATGGTTTGGCCTTGCCGGAGGCATTTTGCAGATTAAGCGGCCTTGTGGTTTTAGGATTCACGAAAATGTGATGACTGCCGCTGACGCGATCCAGATGTTAGCCAAAGGCAACTGCGAGCTTACAAAGATCGGCAAACCGCACATTCTGCGGCGCATTCATGGACTTATGGAGCAGTTTGCGGAGCTTCATAGAAACGCCCTGTTACTACACATTCACCCCCAGCGCCGCCAGCGTCTTCAGCACGATGGGCTCACCGGGCTGGAGTTTGTCACGTTCGGCAAACAGCAGGCGCGTCACTTTTTCATAGCCCGGGAGTTTGCCGGTGCGGCGCTGGGCAAGGAGGCGGACGTAGCGGACGGCGCGGTCGATGAGCTTGTTGTTGCTGGGCTTCACGTAGGTCATGAGGTTGTCGAGGTAGCGGCCGAGACGGCCCATGACGAGGGTGGAGTGGATGTTGATCAGCAGCTTGAGCAGCAGGTGGGCATGGAATTCGTGGATGCCGGTCAGATCGATCTGGTGCTTTAGGCCATCGAACTCCCAAACCAGCTCCCCTGCCCCGCCGTCGATGTGAAATTGCAGATGCTCGGCCTGCTGCGTGCGGATTTGACGGCGTGCGGAGAGTTGTGCAGAGAAATCATAGGACGCCAGGACCTCGGCTCCGGCGACGTGGCGCACGTCCGGCCATTCCAGGGTGCGTGGCTCGCGGTGCAGCAGTGTCTGCCATGCGGCATGAGCGCCGGGCTGCTCCGGCATGAGGAAATGGCACCAGGAGGCCGGGGCGGCGGGATCATCCTGTTTTTCAAACGGCACGAGGCTGAAGGTCGGCGCACGTTCGGTGGTATCGGTGACGACGGTGATGCCAAATCGTGCGCTGGAATAGAGCACATAGGCTCCGCGCTCATACACCGCAGCCTCATGCTCGATGAAGGGCACGAGAAATTGACCGTCGCAGTGGGCGACGTGCCGCAGCAGTTGCAACACTTCACCAGGCGCGTTTTCAGGATCGTGCTGATGCAGGAAGGCAAAGCCGATGGCGGCCATGAGCACGGTGCTGGCCTGCAAACGAGTGCTGCCTGAGACCGCCATGGCACCCACGGAGAGGTTCAGCTTATGGATAGCGGGATTTTCGATCACGCGTTTGGAGCGCGCGGCGGCCTTGATCAACTGCTCATCGGGATTGCAATAGAGAAACCAGGGGGGATTGGCAGAGATCTCCGCAGCGCGCT
The DNA here is from genome assembly GCA_002279765.1 of Verrucomicrobia bacterium 12-59-8. Next base: position 14,146 of record NCCR01000013.1, read on the forward strand.
CGGCAGCGCCGATGACAAAGGGCGTCTCCCCGCCTTCGGTGGTGGCGATGAGCAGGTCGCCGGCGGCAAAGCCCAGCTCTTCGAGCTGCCGCGCGCCGTATTCGGGATGATCCTCGAAGGTTTCGATGGCCTTGATCAAGGCGAGATCCCCGCCAGCCATGAAGGCGACGACGCGCTCCGGATCAGTCACAGGCAGGACACCCATGCGACAGAACACTTCGATGCTCAACGAAAGCCGCCCGGTGGCACCGCAGCCGCAGAGAAATACCCGGTGTCCGGCGGTCAAGGTGGCGGCGATGGCGCGGGCGAGGTCTGCGAGTGGAGCCGATTTCGCTGCAAACTGCCGCAGCGCGAGCACATCCACCTGGTGCATGAGCTTGACCGCCTCCCCCACATCCGCATGCGCCATTTGCGAAAGGGAGGTGGTGAAGGGATGCTGCGATTCCGTGTCAAGCGCGCCAAGCTGATAGTCAGTGGCGACCTTGAGGAATTCATCGGCGGCATTCATTCTATAGAGGGTTCGACTGACGCGGCGGAAAGGATGTTCACATGTGACTGTTTCCCATCTTGCACGATGCACGGCGCGTTTCACTATGCATGCAAACTCGCATGATGGAATTCGCAATGTTCAGGCTGCCCGACGGGCGGGCATGGCTGGGAGAAGGCCCCTTCACCGCGCTGGCCTCCGCGCCAGCTGCGGGTGGGGCGTTCTATATCAATGACTTTGATCTGCAGGACCCCAAACCCTGGAAAGTGCCTGCGCGGCTGCATGAAATCACCGCCGGGAGTCTGGCGGAGACGATCCTCCTCAATGGCGCGCAAAAGCCTCAGATTCAATGGGCCAAGCCTGCCACGGAGTGGTTCAAGATGGCCTTCCGCCGCATTCGCCGCGAGGTGCAGGCCAAGCGCCTGGAAAAAATGGTGCCAGTGCTTACCGAGTCCGGCACGCTGACCGCCGGCGACCCGCGACGGCTGCTCGACGCGATCATGCAAGCTCCTGAGAACATGTGGGGCTATGCGCATGTCAAAGAAGACGGCGGCTTCCTCGGTGCCACGCCTGAGCTGCTTTTCAAGGTGCAGGCGCAGCAACTGGAGACGATGGCGCTGGCCGGCACGGCCAAGCCGGGCAATCAGGACGCGTTTCTGACGGATGTGAAGGAGATCGAGGAGCATGAAATCGTGGTGCGCTACCTCACGCAGCAGTTGGAGGCGCTCGGGGTCGTCACGCGCGAGCCACGTGCGTTGTGCCAAACTTCCGGTCTGGTGCATTTTCAATCCAAACTGAGCGTGCAACTGAACGCCGCCGCTGATCCGGCGCAACTGGTGCCGCTGCTGCACCCCACACCCGCGGTCGGCTGCCTGCCGCGCGATGCGGAGGCCTTGGAGAAGCTGCGCGAGTACCGTCAGCAACTGAAGGTGCCGGGATTTTTCGGGGCACCGTTTGGCTTTGCTGAAGCGGACGGCACCACGCACATCGTCGTCTCTATTCGCGGCATCTGCTGGGAGGGCAATCAGATCAGCCTGCCCTCCGGCTGCGGCATCGTAGGGGGCAGCGCCTTCGATCACGAATGGCGCGAACTGCGCCTCAAGCGCGAGGCCGTGCTGCGCCTGCTGGCACTTCAATCATGACGCAGACGCAGCTCATTCAACAAACCCTGCACACAATCGCCTACCTTGGGGTACGCGAGGTCTGTGTCGCCGCCGGTGCGCGCAATGCGCCGCTGGTCTCCGCGCTGCTGGCCAGCAGTGGCATCAAGATTTGGAATTTCTTTGAAGAGCGCAGCGCGGCCTACTTTGCGCTGGGCCGCATCATGGCCGAGCGCCAGCCGGTGGCGGTGGTGACGACTTCCGGCACGGCGGCGGCAGAGCTCCTACCTGCCACGATCGAAGCGCATTATCAAAATCTGCCGCTGGTGCTGGTGACGGCGGACCGGCCAAAAAGCTACCGTGGCAGCGGGGCACCGCAGGCCATCGAGCAGGCCGGATTGTTTGGCGTTTATGCGACTATCGTGGGCGACTGGGATGCCACCGATGAATCCCACGAAGGCCACTGCTCGGACGGGCCAATGCACCTCAACGTGTGCCTGGATGAACCGCTGGAGACGAACGTGCCCGGCGTGGATTTTTCCGCCGCACCGCCGCCTCCGGCATCCGAGGAAGGGCCCATCGGCACCCTGCAATGTGATCTGGTGGTGGCAGCAGGCATGCACCCCAAAGACGCGGCTCAGGCCGCCGCGCTGCTGGCCCGGCTAGGCGCGCCCATCGTGGCTGAAGCCACGGCGAATCTGCATGGTTTCCCTGAGCTGCAGCCGCTGCTGATTCCCGGCGGAGAGCGGGCGCTGCAGTCCGCGCGCCCGGCGCATGTGCTGCGCCTCGGCGCAGTGCCCTCATGGCGGTGGTGGCGGGATCTGGAGGCGCAGCCGAAGATCAAGGTCACCAACCTCTCCCGCGCCGGCTTCAGCGGACTTGCACGGACGGAGAATGTCGAAACGCTGGCCTGGGAGAATATTCGCAGCACCGAATTTGCCCGCGTCGATCCGCCCTGCGGCATTCTGCGTTTTGAGCCCGACTTTGAAAAATTCCCCGAGTCCGAACCGGCCTGGGTGCGCAGCATCCTGAACGCCATTCCGGCAGGTTCGCGGGTGTTTCTGGGCAACAGCCTGCCGATTCGCGAATTCAATCTGGCGCTGCAGACGACAAAGCCGGGCGTGGAATTTTTTGCCAACCGGGGAGCCAACGGCATCGACGGCCTGGTTTCGACCTTTCTCGGCACCAGCGCGGTACATGCCGGTGAATGCTGGCTGATCCTCGGGGATCTGAGCGCGCTGTATGATCTCGCCGCGCCGTGGGTCATCGCGCAGATGGAGCATCCGCGGCTGCGCATCGTGGTGATCAACAATGGCGGCGGCAAAATCTTCTCCCGCGTAGCCAGCATGCGCGCCCTGCCCGAGGCCGCACGCAGCGTGATCGAAAACCGTCACGCGCTAAGCTTTGAACCGTGGGCGCAGATGTGGGGCATGGAGTACCTGCTGACCGATGATGCGAACGATCTCGAAGACCTGCTGGCCATGCCGATGGTGATCGAAATCCGCCCCGATCCGCTGCAAACGGAAGCGTTTTGGAAGGACTGGCAGCGGCCGGTGATCAGGCCACGATGAAATCGCGGAAGGCAGTGAGGATCACCACCACGGAGCAGGCCCCGGCATCCGGGAAACCAATGCAGGCCTCGCCGAGGGTCTTGGCACGACCGAACTTGGCCACCATGGCTTTGCTGGCTTCCTTGCCCGCCTCGGTGGCGGCAGCTACGGCGGTGATGGCGTCGGGCAGAGACTGAGTGGCGACTTCAGCGGCTTTGGTGGCCGCAGGCTCCATGGCATCCACGCAGGTTTTGTCGCCGATGGCGGCACCACCGCGCTGCTTCACACCATCCACACCCGCCTGGAGGAAAGCGGCCAGTCCGGCGGCGTCGAAGGTTTCTTTGCCGTTGAGAGCTTTGCCGCCATTGCGGAAGAACGTGCCGAAGATGGCGCCGCTCGCGCCGCCCATGCTGCTCATCATCGCCATGCCCACGGTAGAGAAGGCTTTTTCGATGCTTTCGACATCGCCGGCATTGAGTTTTTCCGTGGCCGCACGCATGCCGCGCTCCATGCCCATGCCATGATCGCCATCTCCGAGATCACGATCCGCCTGGGACAGCATCGGCTCGGCGGCGATGATACGCTCGCAGGCGAGCAGGAGCATGGCTTTGACTTCGTCTTTGGAAAGGTTGGCTTTGGACATCGGACCGCGATTGTTGGCGCGCTGGCGGGGAAGTCAAATCACAACAGAGGCTCTGTGCGTGCTGGCTACACCTTGACCATCTCCAGCGTGACCCGCCTTCCAAGTGCCTTGTCAGCACGAGATAGGGTGCCTAGTGTGACGCTGGGATTCTCAGGATCACAGATAAGATGCCAGGCATGAATGGCACTTAATTAAACCGCATTTTCGCTCCTTTGCGGCCTTGCCAGTCTCAGCCTTCTTGAGCCCTGAAAGGGCGGCGGAGTCAGCCCAGGGTCAGCCGAGCCTCAGCGAGGCGACCCTGGGTTGGCTGCACAAGACCGGGAAGCAAACCCAGCGCATTCTTAAAAACACCAAGCTCACCAGCAGCGCCTGCATGGACCTCCGCCGCTTGCCCGTTGCTCCCAGAAGCCATCCAGCACTCGAAATCCACGAAGCCCTCCCTTATTAAATTGCCATTCATGCCAGGCAGTTTGTAAAGCCTCGCCACCCAAACCACTGATTTTCAATAAACCTGAACTGCTGCACGCCGCTCGCTTTAGGCGCGCCAGAGAGTCCTAACGGCAGGCTTAGGCAATCTTGTCCAGCACGCTGCGTTTAGACTAAACCACGCTGGAATCTGTTACGCCCTCAGTTCCAGCCGCCTCCTCTCGGTGGCCAAATACCTAGCATCTATTTTTTGGCCTTTTTTAGCCGAACGTTTTTTCTTTGACTCCATTTAGTGACAAATGAGTTGGTTGTAGAATTCCATGCAGGCGCGACTCATGGTGGATGAAAGACGCACGCTTTCGCTTTCAATCATCCTCTGATCTTCGGATCACACGGTGGCAATGTGATGACGTTTTCAATAGACGGTTCAAGAGTGCTGCTCCGGCACCCTCACCACATCCCGTGATTTACGTCAGGCTGGCAGTGCATCCCAAGCCAGCTCCTTCGATTGTGAGCAAAGCACTTCAAGCTGCAGCAACCACGAAGAAAAAAACCTCTCCAATCACCGGCAAGTAAAACTCATACACACATGACACATTATGAAGACCGTCCTCTCGATAATAGCTCTCCTCGTCATCTCCGTGAGCCTACACGCGCAGTCATTTATCACCCGCGTTCTGGATTGGGGTAGCGGCGGGAAAACGGGGCAACACACCTCACAGGCCATCATCAACGGCCACCCCGCCATTGCCTACTTCAATGAGACCGAATCAAGCTTGATGTTTGCCCGCAACAGCGCACCAGATGGCTCAGGCACTTGGGACATCAACACTGTTCAATACATCGGCTACGTGGGTCAATACCCTTCGCTGGCACAGGTCAATGGTCATCCTGCGATCTGCTACTTGGACAATACCAACAGAAGCTATAAATATGTGCGAGCCCTTGATGCGAATGGGACGAGGTGGGACACGCCTGTGACCCTTGATTGGGCGATCAACGTTGGGCACTCATCGCTGATAGTCGTAAATGGCAATCCGGCTGTTAGCTTCATAGGCAATAACAATGACGGCAATAATGACAATGGCTTCCTCAAATTCATACGGGCAGTAGACGCGAAGGGCACAACCTGGGGTGCACCCCAGGTTATCGATGGCACTCGCGGCTCGGGTACATTCCTTTCGATGGCGTTAATCAATGGTAATCCAGCCGTAAGTTACTATAGCGGTGGGTCTCTCTATTTCGTCAGAGCGCTAGACGCGAATGCGACAAGTTGGGGTGTGCCTTTGTTCTTGGAAGGCTTAGCGCCATATGGCAATGGGCAAAAAACCTCTCTGGCTGTTGTCAACGGCAACCCTGCAATCGCTTACTTGCGATGGATCCCAAACAACCGTTGGGGTCTCGGGTATTTGCGAGCGCTTGATTCAAACGGAACGAGTTGGGGTCCTGCAGTAACCCTCGACGACACCAGCGACCATGTCGGCCTACACTCTTCGTTGGCCGTAATCAACGGTCACCCAGCGATCAGCTACTACGACCCTACCAATCTTGACCTCAAATACATGCGGGCGCTCGACCCCAACGGGGCAGCATGGGGCAGCAGAGTGACCCTTGACTACAATGGCGAGGTCGGTTCATTCACTTCACTTGCAGAGGTCAATGGTAGCGCTGCTATCAGCTACTACGATGCCACTCATGGCGACCTCAAATACATCCGGGCACAGGACTCGAGCGGATGGAACTGGCCAGTGCCAGACACAGTGGACGCTGGCGTGCAGAGCGGCAGCGTCGGATACGCCACCTCTCAGGCCATCGTGAATGGCCTTCCTGCTATCGCTTACTATGACACGACCAATGGTGCTCTCAAATACATGCGAGCACTCGACGCCAATGGATTGAACTGGGACTCACCCGTGACCATTGACGGTGCGGGCGACGATGGCTACCTCTCGCTGACTACAGTCAATGGCAAACCGGCTATCGCCTACTTTGGCAAGAACGCGGTCCTCAAATATGTGCGTTCGCTGGACATGGCTGGCGCTAGCTGGGGCACACCCGTGACCGCAGACGCAACGCTGCATGCGGGGTATGATAACAAGCTGGCAGTCGTGAATGGCAATCCTGCGATAAGTTACTGGGATGGAACGAATGCTGATCTCAAATATGTTCGCGCGATAGACGCCGACGGGACTAGTTGGGGGGCACCGCTGACCCTTGATAGTATGGGCTATGTAGGCAGGGCAAATTCTTTGGTGGTAGTCAACGGCACGCCAGCCATCAGCTATTACGATGCAGGAACCAATGGCAACGGCCTGCTCAAATACATACGGTCACTTGATGCGAACGGAACCAGTTGGGCAACTCCCTTGAGCCTTGATAGTGTTATCAATGCTGGAGCGGCGACCTCACTGGTAGTGGTCAATGGCAAGCCAGCCATCAGCTACAGCGGCAGCACTAACCGCAATCTCAAATACCTGCGAGCACAGAATGCCACCGGGACGAGCTGGGGCACGCCTTTGACCGTTGATAACAACCAAAGCGTCGGGATATTCCCTTCGCTCGCAGTGGTCAACGGTAATCCCGCCATCGGCTATACTGATTTCAACACAGATCCCACAGGACCTAACCTCAAGTATGTGCGGGCAATGGATGTAAATGGGACGAGCTGGGAAACGCCACTGACTGCGGATTACTCCTCGGGCTATGTCGGTCTAGCACCTTCACTGATCGAGTTTAATGGCAGCCCTGCTGTAAGTTACCACGATTATGCCAACAGTAATCTGAAATGGGCCATCTATGGGGCTGAGCCAAATGCACCAGACATTGCTGTTTCACAATCGTCCCCACTCACGGATGGCGTTAGCACTGTGTCCTGCGGCACCACGGTCGTCGGAACCAGCAACGTGCTAACCTTCACCATCACCAACACCGGCACCGCACCTCTGATTAGCCTCGCCGTGACAAAAGACGGAACCAATGCGAGCGACTTCATCGTCAGCGCCCTGAGTGGCACCAGTATCCCGGTGGGCGAGGGCACGGTGACATTCAACGTTAGTTTCTCCCCATCCAGCGGCGGTGCCAAGACGGCGGCGATCCACATCGCCAGTAATGTAAGCGGGACGAAGAACCCCTTCGACATCGCTCTAACTGGCCAGTCGCTTTCTTCGACTAACGACACCGATAGCGATGGCATGGACGACGCGACTGAGTTCCGGCTCGCTGCCGAGGGGTTCGACTGGCAGGTGAACCAAACGGCAAAGGTGACGGCATTTAAGTCCAACCTCCCCCCCTCTGGCTACTACACCAGCGCCCAAGTCCACGCACTCAACCTAGGAACCCTGCTGATTCAGAGAAACCCAGTCACCAACCAGTTCAAGCTGATCTTCGGGTTGCAGAAGTCCACAAACCTCATTGACTTCACCCTTTTTCCCATGACCACCTCTCAGATTCAAATCGATGGCGAGGGCAGGGTGGAGTTAAATTTCACATCCCCGAACGCGGCAGAATTTTACCGAATTCAGGCACAATAGAAATAGAACAAAGATGCCGTTCTGCGGAGACCTGCGACACCCACATTTCATTTTCAGCCTCTTGCCTCAGCATTCACCATGCCCGCAGCGGCGCGGACTTTGCGGTGCGGTCGCGCCTGTCGGCAGCAAAGGAAGTTGCTGGGCATTTTGTATATGCAAGCCAACGAATTGCTCGTGGTTTGGATGCCGAAACCCAGCAGGTCCACATAGCCAAGCTCCTTCACTCCCTGCTCGATCTCATCCGGGTTCAGATACACCCCCAGCAGTGGCTCCGGCAGGTGGGACTTCAGCACGCTTTTCCCAGAACCATTCGGCCCGGCAAACATCCGCATCCTGGGCGTTGGCCCGTTCGCTTGATCGTGTAAACCGTGCCGGGTTTCACCTGCGTCGGCGGCTCGATCTGTTTCACCAACTCCTTGCGCCCGTCTGGGAAGACGCGATAGACAAACGCGCCTTCAGACTGCAGCACGCTCTGCCCGGAGGCCAGCACCTGCGCACGTACGGCGGCAAAGGCCAGGCCTGACATGGCCGGGAACTGGCTTTCGAGCACTTGGATGTCGTGGTCAGACATGCTACAGGTTAGCTGGTTTGCCACGGCAGATCAACAGCGTCCTTCCCATGTAAAAAAGATGCCCAGGCATTTGGTAGAACCAACTCTCAGAAAGTGCCTTCAACCAGCAACAATTCACGCAGCAGGACTGCGTCATGATCATTCATTTCCAGCACCAGCACCGTCGTGCGTCCGATGGGCGTCTGCCCATGCAACCACGCGCCTCGCCAACTGAAATGCTCCTCCCAAACGTCCTGCCGTGGACGGAACAGCCTGACCACCTCATCTGTCACAGGATCGATCCCAGCCACATTCGGCCCCTTGTGCATGTTGCAGGAAAAACATGCCCATGCCAGGTTGGCAAGAACCGTGAGGCCACGATGTTTTTCCGCGATAATGTGATCGAAATGAAATGGCAGGTCTGATACATGCTCCGGCAAGCGACAATACTCACATCGACCGGCTGCCTGTGCGATCACCTGCCGTTCCAGCTCGCGTGACGGTCTTGGCATGAGTTACGCAGCAGCCTGTTGCAAAGAGATGCGTGCACGGGCTTTCATCAGCTCCAATGTCCGACCAGCCTTATGGAAGTTCTGCAGTTCGGTTTGCTCTGCTTCGTCCAGTTCAGCCGCTCTGGCCTTCTCCAAAAGAACATGCATCCGCTCGCGATCATCCGCCGAGAAAGAAAAACTCAAAATAGCGCTGGCTGCGGCTTTGTCCCATCCGCCCGTTTCCGGCTGGATGACACGGCTTAAAATGCCGGCTTCTGTGGTGGGCGCTGAGTTCATGCGGCTGAAGATATGGCTCTTTTCGCCGGTTTCAACCCCGCCCCTCTGCCCGTTTGTCCGCGCGGCGCAGCCGGTCGGCCATGCCTTTCATGATGTGCAGGGCAAACTGTGGCATCTCATCGACCATGAAGAGGAAATGATGACGGTTGATGGGGAGCAGTTTGCAATCGGTGCGCGCAATGGCATCGGCGGAACGGACGGACTCTTCGATGAGGGCGATTTCGCCGAAGAATCCATCGGGGCCGATGGTTTCCACCACGACCCCGTGGATCAGGATGTCCACCTCCCCGCTTTGCACCACATACATCTCCCCTGATTCGTCGCCGATGTTAAAAACAGGAGTCCCTTGCAGGACCGTCCGCACGTTGGCGGGACTGGCGAAGATCTCGGGGAGTTTCATGGCATGCGCAGGTTTTACAGTTTGGTGTAGCCTACGCTTTCGCAGGGCATGTCCCAGAGTTTTTTCAGTTCCGCATCAAGCTTGGTGATGCTGAAGCTCACACCGGCCATTTCCTGGCAGGTGACGATGTTATCGACGATGGTCTGGTGAATCTTGATGCCGCGCGCGTCGAGGATGGGCTTGGCACCGCGCAGCAAGATGAGAAGCTCCATCATGTGGGTGGAGCCGAGGCTGTTGACGAAAAACACGATTTCATCTCCGGCGGCGAGCACCAGATCGTCGGCAAAGAGCAGGTCGAGAATCTTGGCGGCGAGTTCATCCGCCGTACACATCGGGATGAGGCCCACGCCTTTTTCACCGTGGATGCCCATGCCGAGGCCGATCACGTCCTCGGCCAGTTCAAAGGTCGGCTTGCCGGTGGCGGGAATGCTGCCGGGCTTGGTGGAGACACCGACGGTGCGGGTGTTGTCGCAGGCTTTCTGCGCAATGCGGACGAGTTCATCCAGGGAATCGACCGTCTGTGCGGCGGCACCGGCGAGCTTCACGACTGGCACCAGACCCGCGACGCCGCGACGGTTGCGCTTCATGTCCGGAGGTGCGGAGCAGACGTCGTCGGCGATGATGACGGTTTTCACGGTGATGCCTTCTTCCTCAGCGAGTTCCGCGCCAATGTCGAAGTTCATCACATCCCCGGCGTAGTTGCCGTAGAGGAAGAGCACGCCTTTGCCACGGTTCACCGCCTGGGCGGCTTCCAGCACGATGTCAGGGGGCGGTGCGGCGAAGATTTCACCCACGGCAGCGCCATCGGCCATGCCTTTGCCAACGAGGCCATGATAGATCGGCTCATGCCCAGCCCCACCACCCACGAGCAACGCTGGCGCGTCCGGCCGCAGATCATTCATGACGATGGAGCGCGTACCGACGCGGCGTGCTTTGCCATCGTAAGCCAGCACGAGACCTTCAAAGAGTTCGTCGGCGCACTTCAGCGGATTGTTGATGATCTTTTTGGCAGGATTGGCGTGGCTCATGGTTTGAATCGTCTGGGTTGGAAAAATGAGACGGCAGTTTTACGGCGAGCACCGAGGCTGTCAAAGCCGATTGCCACGCTTCCGCGCCCCCGCCCTACTGGAAGCCGTTGCCAATCAGCAGCACGAGACGGGCCACGATCCACAGGCCGAGCGCCACGAGCAGGAAGGTCATGCCTTTGCGGACGTTGTGCAGCTTGGCTTCCAAGACGATGCATTTCGAATGCACCTGCCCCAGCACGGAGCGCTTGACCCCGTCATTCGACTGCTTGCAGAACAAGTCGGCGTATTCATCCCCTGGAATTTTGGCGATCTGGCCGGAGAAATAGAGGTTGGGGTGCCGGTTGGCGTCTGGAGCTTTATTCACGGCGCGCGGAAAGGCGGCGGCGATGCCGCGGCCAAAAGCCTGGCTCATGCACACGATGAACAGCGCATACAACGCCAGCACGGCATATTCGTACCCCTGCAAGCCCGCCCAACTGTGCAGGCGCAGCCCCGGTCCCATGTTCACGATCATGGCCATCAGGACGGCGGAGGTGCTCAGGGTGAGCTGCGCTTTCAAATCCGCCCGGTTGATCTGCTGCTCCACGTCCTGATAGAGCATGTATATCAAGCGGGTGACGTCCACCTGGGTGTCCTGCACGAGCATGGTGACGGTGCCGAGGAGATTGGCGGCGGAAGTGGGTGGGGCGGCAGGCTGCATGAGAAGTGGATGCCTCTCTTAATCACGCTGCCAGCGCTGGCAAGATGGAGGCATGAACCTGTCAAAATCGTCACTTACCCTCTACCGCCCGGCCATGGAATGGTCAGGCATCTGGAAAGCATTTTCGATGATGTGGACGTGCGGGAGCTCGCCCTCGGTGAGGATGACCTCGGCAATGTCGAAGCGAAACTGGATGCGCGGATGCCCCAGCAAACGCAGCCAGTCCATGGCACCACGTTGAATGAGGCGCTGTTTGTCCGGGCCAACGGCATCGGCAGGCCGGCCGAAGGCGGTGCTAGTGCGGGATTTGACCTCGATGAACGTGAGCACGTGGCGATGCCGGGCGACGATGTCCACCTCCCCGCGATTCACCCCGCGAAAGTTGCGAAAGAGCACCTTGCGACCATGTGCGGAGAGCCAGCGTGCGGCGATGAGTTCGCCCATGGTGCCGATCTCACTGCCATTCATCTTCCGACCCGCCAGACGTCGCTGGAATGCCCGCAGCGGCTGTGCGCGCAGCCAGACTGCTGCGGTGCGCACCCGCGCATCTCCCGTGACCCGCCGCCGCAGCCAGCGCCACAGACTTTGGAGACGCGAGGGGCGCGACTTCATGCCAGATCGAGTTCGAGTTGCGCCACGGGTTTGAAACTGCGGCGATGGTGCGGGCAGGGGCCGTACTGTTTCAAGGCCGCCAGATGTGCAGGCGTGGGGTAGCCTTTGTGAATCTCAAAACCGTATTCAGGGTGCTGCCGTGCCATGGCGACCATGATGCGGTCCCGAGTGACCTTGGCGATGATGCTGGCCGCCGCGATGGAGTAGCTGAGGCTGTCTCCCTTAACCAAAGCGACCTGATGCAGGGGGAAACGCTTGACCGGCTTGCCGTCAATGAGCGCGGCATCTGGCACCGGCCGCAACCCCAGCGCGGCACGCCGCATGCCCTCCCACGTCGCCTGCAGTATGTTGATGCGGTCGATTTCCTCGGGCTCAATGCTCACACAATGCCAGTGGATACGTGCGTCACCGGTGATCTCATCGTACAGCCGTTCGCGCTTCAGCTCGCTGAGCTGCTTGGAATCGTTGAGCACGGCGTGCGAGAAATCGTCCGGCAGAACGACCGCCGCCACACACACGGGACCGGCGAGCGGGCCGCGACCAGCTTCATCAATGCCAGCCACGATGCGGAAGCCTGCGGCGCGCAGCGTGTTTTCGTGGTCGATTGTTGGCATGATGAAAACAGGGGGAGAACCACGAAGCTGCTACGGCTTCACGTCAATGGGCAGAGTCACCTGGGCAGGAGCCCCGCTTTCGGGTGCCTCCCAGCGCAGCACTTCGGTGCCCGGCTTGGAGGGATCTTTGTACAGCTTGTAAACACGGATTTGCAACGCGGCCTTTCCTCCTTCCGGCCTTGGCACCGGCTTGATCTGCAGCGTGATTTCGTTGTGCCCGTTAACGAGCCCGCCGATGAGAACCTGCTGATCCAGCCCATCCCGAACAGGATCATAATTGATGCCGTTCATGCTCATGGTCGTTTCATAGCCGAAGCTCTGTAGCTTGCAGCCCGCCTTGTAATCCGGCACACGGCACAAAGGCGGCGGCGGAGGCATGCTACCGGGTGGCGTATATTCGGGGGTGTCGAGAAAGTCGGGACGCTTTCCTGCCTGCAGATCCTTGATCACTTCCGGTGCACCGTCCAGGCGGGAGATGCGGTTGCTGTCATACCTCCAAACCCCATTCTCACGGTGAAATTTCAGTTTCAGGAGATTTTCCCGGATCAGTTCCTTGTCCTGCCCCATGTCGATCCGGCCAAAATAAACGAGATGCGCGGTATCGCCCACAGCTTCCACTTCGAGCAGACGCAGCCCGGCCAGGGCCGGAGGCTGCACATCCGAAGCAAACACGGCGTCTGGAAATGTCTGGCGTTCACTGACGACCATGTTGCGAATCACCGTCTGACGATAGCGGGTGATGCTTGCCGCCCAGGCCTGTGCATCTTTGCGCAACATGGCATCGCGCCATTTTAAATACACCTTTTCCAACGCGGCCTGCAGTCCGGCCCCCTCCTCTTGAGCACGCGCAGGCAGGGAGAAATGAAACAGGCTGAGGACAAGGAGAAACGGGAGGAACTGGCGCATGGCGGGTGCGGTTGAAACTGAGAAGAAGTGCATGTTTCAGGCAAAAACAACCGGTCATCACTATTTTATAATTAGCATCCCGGTAAATTTGCTGTGATAGTTTTAATCCAGAGTAAAACCATTTGCCGATTTGGTGATTCTGGTAAACGTCAACGTCTTTACCCACAAAACATGGAGTCCCACAGCGAAGGTCAGCCCCGCACCCCCCCGATTGATCGCAATCGGGAGTTGCTGAAGACCGCCCGAGAAGAAATCTACAAGACCGTTGGTGGAGTGAATCTGTCGGCCTACATTTGGGAACCGGAAATGGACAAGACCCCCGCGTACCCCAAGTCGGTGGCGGCTTTCTTTTTTAGCAGCGGCTGGGATAACGGCCAGGTGGCGCAGTTTGCCCCGCACTGTGTTTACTTTGCCTCGCGCGGCATGACGACGATCTGTTTTGATTATCGCGTCGCCACCCGTCACGGCACGGGTCCGGTCGAAGCCATGGCTGATGCGCGCTCCGCGATCCGCTGGATTCGCATGAACGCTGTCGAACTGGGCATCAACCCCGGCAAGATCGTCGGTGTCGGTGGTTCGGGTGGCGGACACGCCATCGCCTCCTCGGCCATTCTCAGCGGCTTCGATGATCCTTCGGACGCGCTGGATTGCAGCCCGGCGCCCAATGCCATCGTGCTGTTCAATCCGGTGATGGACACGTATTCGAAACACGCCTTCGGACGTGAGCGCTGGCCGGACCAGGCCACCAGCAAGGCCGCAGACCTGATCCGCAGCATCCGTCCCGGACTGCCGCCGATGCTCATCATGCATGGCACCGGGGACCGTGTCGTTCCCTTTGACGGCTCCTATGAGTTTGCCCGCAAATCGAGCAAGAAGAAGAACCTCTGCCGTCTGATCGAGTTCGAAGGCCAGGGCCACGGCTTCTTCAATTTCAATCTCTCCTTTGAGATGTATGAGGCCACCCTCATGGCGATGGACGAGCTCTTCGTGGAGCTGGGTTTCCTCGAACCCGACCCCGAAGCGGGCTTGGGCAAGGTGGATTAAACCGCCGACCGCCTGCGGCGGGAATGACGAAATAAGAATGACGAATGACGAATTTCCGCTCAAACGCCGTTTCGTCATTGGTGTTCATACGTATTGATCCGCCGTGTTGACTTTCCAGCCGTTAAACTTTCCAACCTTAAGCCGCACCACCATGCTCCGCTCTCTCCTTCTCGCATTAGTCGTCTCATCCGCACATGCCGCCACCTGGCCGCAGGACACCAGCGATCTCAAGGCAGACCCCAAAGCCCAGTACGGCACGCTCAAAAGCGGCGTGCGCTACGTCATCCTGCCGCACGATGAGCCGCCGGGGCGCGCCAGCATCCGCCTGTACATGGACGTGGGCTCGCTCATGGAGCAGGACGACCAGCAGGGCATGGCGCATTACCTTGAGCACATGGCGTTCAACGGCTCGCGGCATTTCAAAGGCGGCGAGATGGTGGAGTACTTCCAGCGCCTGGGCATGGGCTTCGGTGCGGACACGAACGCGCACACTTCCTTCAAGGAGACGGTGTACATGCTGGAACTGCCGAAGGTGGAGCCCAAGTACATCGCCGAAGGCCTGCAGCTTTTCCGCGATGATCTGGATGGCATGCTGCTGAATGAAACGGAGATCGACAAGGAACGCGGCATCATTCTGAGCGAGAAACTCAGCCGCGACTCCATCGAATACCGCACGATGCTGGAGGGCTACAAGTTCGCGCTGCCGCAGTCCATCCTGCCGCACCGCATGCCCATCGGCACGGAAGAAATGATCAAGACGATGAAGCGCCAGCGCTTCGTGGACTTCTACGAGAAGTACTACACGCCGAAGCGCGCTGTCATTGTGGCCGTGGGCGATTTCAAGGACCCCGATGCCGTCAAAGCGGAGATCGAAAAACAATTCGCCGATGCCAAACCGAAGCATGGCGATGCTGAAGAACCCAACCTTGGCAAGGTGACCTCCGGCTATGGCATCATCGCCAAGCTGCACACGGAGATGCAGGCGGAGGCGCTTACGCTTTCGATCGAAATCCCCCGCCCTGCCAAAAACAAGCCCGACAGTGCGGCCACCCGCCGCGAGAAGACGATCCGTGATCTCGCCGACATGATGATCAATCAGCGCCTGTCCAAGCTCTCGAAGGCCGAAGGCGCGCCGTTCCTGACCGCTGAAAGCTACAGCTACGAGTACCTCGAATTCGTCAGCGTGAACGGCATCCAGGCCCAGTGCGATCCGAAGAACTGGCAGCCGACGATCACGCTGCTGGAAACCGAACTGCGCCGCGCCCTGAAGCACGGCTTCACGGAAGCTGAATTTGAAGAAGCTAAGGCCACCGTGCTCAAAGGGGCCAAGCTGCGCGCCGACCAGGCCGAGAGCCGCAAATCACGCGATCTCGCCAGCGGCCTGGTAAGCATTCTCGCCGGCAAGAAGGTCTTCACGCACCCGGCGGATGATCTCGCCCGTGTCTCCACGGTGCTGGCAGGTTTGAAGGAGGAAGACAGCCACGCCGCGCTGGTGGCCGACTGGAAGGGCGATGACCTTCAGATCTTCCTTGGCGGAAATTTGAAGCTCGAAGGCGACTCCGCAAAGCAGATCATCGACACCTTCAAAGCCAGCCGTGAAAAACCAGTCTCGGCCCCGGAGAAGGAAGAGACCGCCGCGTTTGCCTACACCGACTTTGGTCCTGCTGGCAAGGTCGCCAGCCGCTCTGAAGTGAAGGATCTGGAAATCATCCAGGCGGTGTTTGAGAACAACGTGCGCTTCAACTTCAAGCACACCGAGTTTGAAAAGGGCACCATCCGCGTGCTGATCAATTTTGGCGGCGGCAAGCTCAGCACGCCTTTGGACAAGGCGGGCATCATCCCTTTTGCGCAGAGCACATTCCAACTGGGCGGACTGGAAAAACATGGGGTGGATGACATCCGCCGCATCTTCGCCAGCCGCACCGTGGGCAGTGATTTCTCCATTGGGGACGAAGCCTTCCTGCTCAGCGGCCGCACCACGCCGGCGGATCTGGACGCACAACTGCAACTGCTCACCGCCTATCTCGTGGCACCGGGGTATCGTGAAGAGGCGGCGCGTCAGTTTGAAAAGAATCTCGATCCGCTCTACACCCAGCTCCAGCACACCGCCGAGGGCGTGATGAACAATGAGGTCGTGGCCTTCATGCATTCGGGCGATCCGCGCTGGGGCTTCCCCAAGATGGAAGAACTCCGCAAGCGCACACTGGCCGAACTCAAAGCCTGGCTCACACCAGCGCTCACCCAGGATTATCTCGAAGTCACCGTGCTGGGAGACGTCGATGCCGAGACCGCGCTGAGCGCCGTGGCCAAAACACTCGGCGCACTGCCCAAGCGTGCAGACAAGAAGCCTGCGTATGAGAAGGAACGCGCAGTGGCCTTTCCGGCACCGTCGGCCAGCAAGACCTTCCCCTTTGACACGGAGATCCCGAAGGCCATCGCCACAGTTTACTGGCCCACCGCAGACATGCTCGATATTCAGCGTACCCGACGCCTGACCGTGCTGGGCTCCGTGCTGGATGACCGCCTGCGCATCAAGGTGCGTGAAGAGCTGGGAGACACCTACAGCCCGGCCTGCTACCACGTGGCCAACGACACCTTTACCGGCTACGGCTACATGACGACCATGATCGAGTGCAAACCGGAACTGGCAGTCTCGCTTACCAAACTCGTCACCGAAATTGGCGACAAGCTGTCAGGCGGACCGATCACCGAAGATGAATTTGACCGTGCCATCAAGCCGATGCTGGCTCAGCTTGAGCAGATGCGCCGTGACAACCGCTACTGGTCCATGAACGTGCTGCGCTGCGCCCAGGAGCACCCTGAGCGCCTCGACTGGGCACGCAGCTTTGTCAGTGATTTTGCCGGCATCAAAAAGAATGAGCTCGAAGTTCTTGCGAAGGAATACCTGGGCGCGAAACGCGCGGTGTCTGCCGACATCATTCCGCTGGAGAAGAAGTGAGGTGGGGTGCTTTGCGCGTCACCGCAATTTTCCATTCCGACATTCTTCGTTCTTCCATAGGTTGGAAACAACGCATGGAAGAATGGCAAATGAAGGAATGGGGTGGAATGGTCAGAACCTGTCCTGCCATCACACCAGTCTCTCCTTCAGCCGCCGCACCTCATTGCTGACATCTGAGGCCAGCAGAAACGCTGAGACGACCACCACGCGTCGCGCTCCAGCGGCAATGACTTCGTCGAGACGCGCAGCATTCACACCGCCGATACAGAACACCGGCAGCGAGACGCGACGATGCACCTCGGCGATGTCATTTAAACCGATGGGCACGTAGTCCGGCTTGGTGCCCGTGGCATAGAGCGGGCCAAAGCCGATGTAGTCCGCGCCTTCCGCCTGGGCGGCGAAGGCCTGGGCGAGGCTGTGAGTTGATTTACCGATAAAACACGCCGGACCGACGACGGCACGCGCTTTGGCCACGGCATCGTCATCCTGCCCGACGTGTACGCCTTCACAACCAATGGCGGCGGCGACTTCGAGATGGTCATTGATCACCAGCGGCACGCCGTGGTCACGCGTGACGGGCAGCATGAGCCTGGCAAGGCGCTCAATCTCCTGTGGCGCCAGCTTCTTGGCGCGCAGTTGCAGCACATCCACTCCACCCAGGCAGAGCTGAGCGGTCATGTACTCGACGTTTTCCGCCTTCACATAACCGAGATCAACAATGCCGTACAGCCGTGCGTCTTGAATACTTTTCATGGGTGCGCCTTGCATGAGTGGTGATGCGGGTCTCTGCAAGCCGAGTTTCCAGTTGCCCCGCTTCAACTCGAAGCCTATGAAATCCCATGGCGGTGGGCATCCATGCGGTGTCCTCCGTTTTCTTTATCTGCAGGGCGTGCAAACGCCGTGCAGCCGTTCGCAGATGCAGGGAAGGCCGTGAGAACCGGCCACAGTGGCGCTGCGGTATCGGGTAACGACCCTCCATTCATGTCTGCGGACATGGAGCAAAGCCAATCGGGAGCAATCCTTGGTGAAGGCGGAGGCGAGGAGCGGCGGTCAAACGTCGCACAAACCCGGAGTCCGAACATCTCGCTGCGAACACATCATCCGACCCGCCATGTGGCGGTGCGCGGATGATTTCATCGAACCAATGAACACCCCAACGACATGTACCTCCAGAACAACTCTGGTCGCCGCCCCTGCGCAGCGATCGCGGTGGCCTTATTAGCCGCCATTCAAATCAGCGTGGCACAAACGCCCGCCAAAAAACAACAGCAGCAGACAAAAGAAATCCCCGAAGTCGTCATCACCGCGACGATGACGGAAACGGAATCCTGGCGCACCGCCAGCAGCGTGACGGTCATCGACCGGAAGAAGATTGAGGAGCAACAGTACCGTTTTGTGACGGATGCCCTGCGCAACGTCCCCGGAGTGACTGTCCTTACGACCAGCATCCCCGGCAATGTGGCCAGCGTACAGACACGCGGCACGAAAACGAAAGACACGTCGGTGATGATCGATGGCAGGCCCATGCCCGCCAACCTCGCCGGTTCCTTCAACCTTGAAACCATGACGCTGGACAATGTGGAGCGCATCGAAGTGCTGCGCGGTCCCGCCGCCAGCCTCTACGGCGGACGCACCATGGGAGGGGTGATCAATATCATCACCCGCAGCGGCAAGGGTTTGGCGAAGCCCAAAAGCACGGCCTACTTTGAGACCGGCAGCTACGGCACCTACCGTGAAGGCATCAGCTCCATCGGTGCCATCGGCAAGCTCGACTGGGGCTTTGAAGCCAGCCGCACTGACATCCACGGTCAACGCCTGAACAGCCGGTTCAAGCAAACGAACTTGGCGGGTAAGATCGGCTACCAGTTGGCCGACAGCCTGCGCTTCGATCTCGACACCCGCTACTACACCGCGCAGGTCGGCGATCCCAGTGCCATCGTTGGCGTCAATTCTAATGATCCCGACAATCATGTGCTCACTGAGTTTTGGAGCATCTCGCCACGGCTGGTGTGGAACACGAATGACCGCTGGACGCAGTCGCTCACTTTTTCACACAGCCAGTTCCGACAGGTCTCCACCGGCTACAACGACCCCCCGTATTTCCCAGCCAACAATCGCATCAGCTCACGCACGGACTTTTTGGAATACAAAAGCAGCGTGAAGGTGACGGACAAATGGACCCTCACCGCTGGGGCTTGGTTTCAGGATCAAAAGATCAGCCGCTTCAACGACACCGCCGGGATGCTGGACATCTCCCAGGCGCAGACGAACTGGGCGCTCTTTCTCCAGTCTCAGGCGGAGCTTTTCAAAGGATTCAACCTGATCGGTGGGGTGCGCTATGACAAGTACTCGGACTTCAACGACGCCCTCACCTGGCGCAGCGGCATCAGCTATCTCATACCGGTCCTGCAGACGGTGCTGCATGCGAACTATGGCACTGCCTACACCCCGCCCGCGCCGCAGGATATCACGCCCGTCTTTGGCGGTGATCCGAATCTGGTGAATCCGGAACACAGCCGAGCCTATGAGTTCGGTATCTCCCAGCCGCTGTTGCAAAACAAGCTCTCACTGCGGGCCACCTACTTCCACAATGATCTGCGCAATACCTATAAGTTCCTGCCGCCTCTCTACAATCTCATGCCCATCGGGGCCGCCACCTCACAGGGCTTGGAAAGCGGTCTGGACTGGAATCCCTGCGTCATGTTTGGCATCAATTTGAGCTATACGTATCTGGACGCTACTGACGATACGAATGCCGTCCGTATCCTACGGAATCCCCGCCACTCCATCTCTGGTGGCATCCGCTTTCAGCCGGTGCCGGACGTAACGTTCAACCTCAATGCCATCTATGTGATCGACCGTGAGGACTATGACCCCGTCACCAACAACCAGAGCGACCTCGAAGACTATCTCAACGTGCGGCTCTCGGCCAACTGGCGTGTGAACGAGCACCTCGATCTGTTTGCCCGCATCGAAAACCTGCTCGGTGAAAAGTATCAGGAAATCGCAGGATACCCTGCCATGAGCACCGGTGCCTATGCCGGGCTGCGTTTGCGCTTTTGATCCGCATGGTTGACACTGGCGCGTGAGCAGCCCACCGCCACACCTCGAATCCCCTGCCGCACTGCGCGAACGTTTCATCCGTCGTGTCAGTGCGGACAGTCCTTTCTACCGGCTGTTCGATCACCTGCCGGACCTCGCCTTCTTTGCCAAGGACAGCGACTTCCGGTTCATGTGCGCGAGCCGCCGGTTCATGGACCGCTTCGGCATCACCGAAGAAGCCGGCATCGTCGGCAAAAACGACTTCGACCTCTTCCCCGCACGCCTCGCGGAAAACTTCCGGCGCGATGACGAGGAAGTGCTGCGCACCGGCAAGGCGCAGCTCAACATCGTGGAGCTGTTCTTCACGGATCAGGGACTGCCGGACTGGTTCGTCACCAACAAGCTGCCGCTGCTAGACACCAAAGGACGCGTGATCGGCATCATGGGCACGGTGCAGAGTTTTGAGGGCAAGAAGCAGCTGCTGCAGCCCTTCCTGCAGATCGACCGCGCGCTGGCCTACATCCGCGCGCATTTCCGCACCGGCGTCTCCATCACGGAACTCGCGCAGGTTGTTCATCTCTCGCCACGCCAGCTGCACCGCAAGTTTGTGGAGACCTTTGGCGCCAGTCCGCAGGCCTTCATCATGAAGCTGCGCATCCAGGCCGCGTGCGAAGCCCTGCAACGAGAGGGGGCAAACATCGCCGACGTTGCGCGGGATCTGGGCTTCTGCGATCAAAGCGCCCTGACCCACCACTTCCACCGGCACATGGGCATGACCCCGCTGAAATACCTGCAGCAGTTCCGGCTGCGGCGGGTGTAGGAAAGGTTTGCAGGTGGGGGATCAGGATGATGCCGCGACAGGGGGGCGCTTTGCGCGGCGGTTGCGGATGGCGAGGACATCCCGCGCCATGCGGATGGAATCGCGGATCAGATGCACATGGCCGCCGGGGGTTTCATGCCAGGCGATGGAGGCCTCTTCAAATGCGCAGCCGCTGTCATGCAGCGCCGCGAGCAGCTCGACATCAAAGGCAAAGCCGAGGATGCGCAGATCCGGGGCGATGCGCTGGTAGGCCGCGCGCGGCACGAGCTTGAGCCCGCACTGGCTGTCGTGGATGGGAATGTGTAGCAGGGTGGACACGAGCGTGCCAAAGATGCGGCCCATGAGCCGGCGCTTCCACTGCCGCTGCACCTTGGCGCTGGTCTGATCCCAGCGCGAGGCAAACACCGCCGTCAGTGCGGCAGGCTGCTTACGCGCACGGAGGATGAGATGGGCCACTTCCGTGGCGGAGCAGGAGCCGTCCGCATCCACAAAGGCGAGCCAGTCCACCCCTGGTGCCCGATCCCAGCCAGCATACACGGCACCGCCCTTGCCCAAGTTCTCCGGCAGAAAGAGCGGCTGGAGAAGATGCGCGTGTTGCGCGCACAGCGGGGCGATGATCTCGCGCATGCGCGCCGCCTCCGCCGCGTCTGAGCCGTCCTCCACCACCTGGATGGTCACACCGCCCAGCGCATGCGTCACCGCGCACAGTTCCGTAAGGAACGGCCCGATGCGCCCGCTTTCCTGAAAGCAGGGGATCACGAGATGAACGGTGGCTGGTGGCATGACAGGATGGGTGCCTGATGTTCAGCGGAAAGCAGAGGCGGTAAAAGCTAAATCCGTGGCGGCTGGGTATCTTTTGCATTGTAGCGGCGATCTGGCGTTGCGCAGCAGTCATGCTGCGTCTTTATCGTGGCGGCACCCACCATGCGTTTTTCGCATTCCATATTAGCGCTGCTGCTGGCGGTGCTGCCGGCGTGCAGTTCCACGAACCGCATGCTCAAGGCGAAGCCGGTCGGGCTGTCGCCATTTTTTGAGCAGCCATGGCTGGCGCAGGATGCGGGCAAGCAGCTCGGGTTTCAGAAAGTCTGGACCACGCCCGATCCCGGCGTGCTCGCTGCGGGCATGCGCAAACGCAAGCTCTACATCGCACCCGTCACGCTGGCCTATCTGCGTCCGGTGAACCGGGCCTTTTCTTCCAGCGAGGTCGCGTGGGGCGGCGTGCAGCGCCAGCAGGCCGAAGTCGCCACACGGCTGAGAGAGGAATTTGTGGCCGCCTTTCGCCGCTCGCCGTCACCGCTCTACAAGCTGGTGAACCGGCCCGGCAAGGACACGCTGACGCTGCAGCTCGCCGTCATCGAGCTCAATCCCACCAGCCCGAAGGGCAATGTGATGGTCACCGTGCTGAAGTTCGTGGTCACCCCGGTGGTGGGGCTCGCGGCCTATTTCACGAAGGGCAACATGGCCATCGAGGGCAAGGTGGCAGACTCCCTCTCACGCCGCGCCTTCTTTCAGTTTGCGGACAACGAGAGCGACAAGCTGACCTTCATCAACATGCGCGATTATCAGCCCTACGGCCACGCGGTGAACACCATGCAGCACTGGGCCCGGCAGTTTGAGCAGATGACTCGTACGCCCCGTGGCTGGAAGGTGAAGGATTCAAACTCCATCACCCTGCGGCCCAACTGAAGGGTCGCCTACTTCCTGCCGAAGAGCCGGGAGAAGAAGCCGCGCTTCGGCTCCGGCGGCAGCGGCGCAGGGGCCACCGGGATAGCCCTGGCGATCTCGACCGGACGCGGCTCAGGGGCGGGACCTTCGATGATCACCGTCATGCCCTTGGTGAGCAGCTTCACCAGCCGCACCACGTCCCAGTTGGCCGTGCGCATGCAGCCGTGGCTGGAACTGCGGCCGATGCTCTGCGGCGAGTTCGTGCCGTGAATGCCGATGCCCGGGCGGTTCAGGCCGATCCACATCACACCCACCGGATTATTCGGGCCGATGGGCAGCTCGTAAAAGTCCCTGCTGCGCACGCCATACTCCAGCACGCTTTTGTCCCAGCGGAAGGTGGGCAACTGGGTGATGCCCAGGATGCGCCAAGTGCCGGGCGGCGTGGCCAAATGGCCGCTGCCGGGTGTGATGGGCAGGCTGGCCAGCAGCTTCTCACCGTCCCACACATCCAGCACCTTCTCCTTGGTGTCGATCTTGATGACGCGGTTGAGAAACTCAGGCACCTCCGGCAGCTTTGGCACCTCCGTAAGCTCCTCGATCACGAACGGCTGTACGGTGGGGACTTTCACCACATCGCCGGGCTTGAGAGCACCCATCTTCATAGGCTGATTGATGAACTCCAGCAGCTCCGGCGCGCTGTGAAAACGCTCGGTCAGGAACTCCAGCAGCGAGTCGTAAGGCAGGTACTTCTTCTTGCTCTGCGCCGACGGCTGGCTGGGCAGATCGCCCACAAACTTGAGGTCCTCCTCGCGGATCGTGTAGGTGGTGTAGATCTCCGGCACACTGGACAGGTCCAGCGTGCAGTCGGCCAGCTCCGTCTCCGGCAGACCGTGGGAGTGCTGGTAGCGCTTCAGCGCCTTCGAGGTGAACTCGCCGGGACGACCGTCCAGTTTCCCCGGCCCAAAGAGCTGGGTGTCGAGAAAAATCTGCAGCCGCAGGATGTCATCAATGGGCTCCGGCGGCTTTGGCAGCGGATCAGGAATGGTCAGCGCCGAGGCGGAGACGCAGGCGAGCAGCAGCGGGAGAATGAGGATGAACGGAAGCTTCATGGGGGATGGGGGAATGAAAAGGCCCGGCGGAATGGTGCCAGCCCTGCGCGAATTTGAGCACGGCATAGAGAATGGGGACGCACGATCCCGCAAGTGAAGATGCGCTGCTTGTGAAGCGCGCACGCAAGTAGGATGCCAGGTCCGAAGTCCCCCTCGTGGAGTGGTCCGCACTCTCCGTGTACGGTGTCTCCGCCCCGTTCTACCTGCGCACGTGATGCTCCAGACTCAAAGTAGGCTCATGAGCCTGGTTTGAGCCTAAACCTGACCCCAACGGTGATCCCGACCCCAATGGGTGAACCTGAATGATCCTCTGAACCCACCACTGGCACCGCCGCCAAGCCCATGGGATCAGGATCAAACCGGGATCAAATCAGGATCATGATCCCAATGGGTATCAGGATCACAGGATCAGTACCTATATATAGGTACTGATCCTGTGATCCTGAACCCAGCCCCAACGGGTGAACCTGAATGAACCCAGAACCCACCGCCGGTGCCCTTCGGAATCGTGGCCTGAAGGGCCGCCGGACGCAGCCCAGGGCGCAGCGGAGAAGGAAACGACCGTGGAGCGCAGCCAAAGCGGGCTGGACGAAGCACTGCGCAAAGAGTGCCAAATGCCAGGGATTTGGCACTCATTTCCGTTTAGCAGGCTGTTTCTATCTCGCAGATCATGGGCTTCGACGACGGCTGGCTGGGGACAGCCAGCCCTACCAGCGCTGGGCATGCAGGTATACGGCGCGAGGTAGGGCGATTGGTCCTCCAAGCGCCGTCGAGCGTCGCCACGCGCCGCTTTTCGGAAGTCCGCTTTGGAAAACGCTCTGCTTGTAGCTGCATGGCATCCTCACGAGTTTTCACCCATGGGAAAGTTTGCGCGTTTGTGGCCCTGCTTCATGAGTTTTTCGAAGACTTGGGCGAGTCCGTTGGACACGGTGTGCCAGCCGTCTGAAACTGGCCTGTATTTATTCAGCGGTTTGGCTTTTTCTGGCAGGGCATTCAAGGAGCCCAAGACTGTCTTGTCCCATCGACAAGCTTCGAGCACAAACGGCACGACGATGGCTTCTCCCGTCTTATGCAGGTCCAGCGCATTGGGTATCTCGTGCTCGGTGATGTAGTCCGTCGACAGCGCGGCGACACTGGCCAGGATGATGATCACATCGGCCTCGCGAAGCTCACGCTGGATCGCTTCATCCCACTCGTCTCCGGGGTCGATCATGCGGTCGTGCCAGTGGCGGTCCAGCAGTCCTTCGTTGTGCAGGATCTTCAGTTCTGACTCCAGCCGTTTGCGTTGGGCGAGATTATCCTTGGAGTAGGAGATGAAGACGGTGGGCTTCCAGATTTCCTCCTGCCTAGCTGGGAGTGTGGAGAACGCATCATTAGGCCCCTTGGGGTCGATCATCACGGTGCCCTGGCTTGGCACGGGCACACCGGTTTGGCTGCGGTTGCGTTCATCTTTTTCAAGGATGTCGGTGGACACCCAGGCCCCTTGCACTTTCGTTTCTTCCAAGGGGTTCAGGCCGCGAATCTCGCCATTGATGTCGCGCATCTCCGCCTGGCAGAGTCCGGCGAGTTGCTGCCGGGCCTTCGCGGGTCCGGTGACGGTGATCATCACCTGCAGCGGCGTCTCCGCACGCAGCAGCGCACGGGCGCCCTCGCGTGCAAGCACCGCTCCACCGGCCCATTGCTGCGGTTTGCCGTTCACTTCTTCGATGAACTCATGCAGGCGCACGATGGAGCGTGCCACCAGTCCCTCCGGCAGCGCCTCATAGGTGTAGCGGAGGTGGGTGGCCTCCGCCTCCTTGCCAAAGCTCTCCACCCCTTTGGGCTGGCCGATGGGGAACGCCTGCGGCACCAGCCACATGCCGCTGCTGGAGCTGCGCGGCACGTAGGCGATCTCAAAACGCTTCATGATCTCCACCAGATACTCCCGCATCTTCAGGTCCTTTTCTTTGGCCAGCACCGCGTCCACATCGGCCTGCTTGAGCACGCCGAACTGTTTTTCGGCACGCCGCACCAGACCGTACACGTTCTTGGTCAGCCAGAGTGGTTGCAGCACCGTGGCCTCGCGCAGGCGGGGGTCATTGCGGTAGTTCAGCGCCGCGCCCAGATTGTGCAGGATTTCCGAAAGTGAATCCTGCTCGCCAGCATCGGTCACTCCATGGCTGGTGCAGAGCTTGCGATACTCCGCGTAGGACAGGTGCGCCCGCTGCTTTTTCCCGGCAGAGAGCGCCTTGCGCACGGCCACCCACTCGGGCTGAAAGGGCTCGCGGATCCACTTCAGTTTGCTGACTTCTGTGCACAGGGCTTTTTTCAGTTTGGCCACGCCTTTGCGGCTCTGGCAGTCCATCTCCACAAAAGCGGCGATGAAGGGATAGCGCTCCTGCAGCGCGAGGCGATCCACCTTGGGGCGGCAGCCTGGCACATCCCATTGGTTCAAGACCACGATCACGGGTGGGCCCTTGCCGGCCTCGTCCGTGCCAAAGGCGCGGATCAGCCGCAGCCAGTATTCCGCGTCTTCGCGTTCATTGTTTTCCCGGCCGCTGAGCACCAGCACATAGACGCTGCGCACGCTGAAAAAGAACTGATGCAGCGAATGCGTGATCACCTGCCCGGCAAAGTCCCACACATGCGCCGTCACCGGCCCGCCCTTGCAGTCGCCCATGGGCCAGTCACACAGGGCGATCCCCGGCGTGCTCTTCTCATCTTTGTCAAAGGGCTCTCCTTGCAGGGCGCGCACGGTGCTCGTCTTGCCCGCGCCACCACGTCCTACCAGGATCATCTTCACCTCGTTCAGCGGCTGGCTGTTCTTCGCCCGGCTGCCGAAGTAGTAGTCCAGGATGGTCTGCGGTTTGGCTGGTGTTTTCCTATTGTTAACGACCTCGGACTCTCGAGGACCCAACACTTCCGGAGAAAGGTTCAGCCGTGGATTGTCATGCAGGTACAGCGCCACCAAACTCTTGAGCTGCCTCAGCTCATGGGGCAGCCTGGAGAGCTGGTTCCTTGCAAGCGAAAGCCGACTGAGCTTTCTCAACGAGCCCATGAACGCAGGCAGGTGCGTGAAGCGATTGGCGTCCAGCCTAAGTCCTTCCAAGTTTACTAGCCTGGCAAACTCAGCAGGAAGCGTTGCAAGCTGATTTTCTCTGAGGGAAAGTAACGACAAATTCTTGAGCTGGCCGATCTCGGGCGGCAGTTCGCTGAGCTGGATATTGGAAAGGTAAAGCCTGCTGAGGGTAGTGAGTCTGCCGATTTCGGGCGGCAGCGAGCTCAGCTTATTGTTGTCGAGATTAAGAGTAGTGAGAGAGGTGAGCCGGCCGATCTCGGGCGGCAGCGCACTGAGCTGGCTGCCGTGGAGATAAAGTGAGGTAAGAGAGGTGAGCTGGCCGATCTCGGGCGGCAGCGCAATGAGCTGGTTGTTGCCAAGAAATAACGTGGTAAGAGAGGTGAGTTGGCCGATCTCGGGCGGCAGCGCGCTGAGGTAGTTACTGGTGAGATTAATACTGGTGAGAGCGGTGAGCTGGCCGATCTCGGGCGGCAGAGTGGTCAGGCCTAGGCCGCTCAAATGTAAGCTAGTGCCTTTTTCTCCTTGCTGAAGGCAGGCTTGAATCCGCTTCAGCGCCTCATCATAGGCCTGCTGTTCTTTGGAAGTCATCTGGGGCGTCGGCATGGCGGAAAGTGACGGGCGAATGCGGAATGTCGAGGCGAATGCAGCAAGAGCCGTAGTCACCTAGGCTGGTATCACCAGGCTGGGGAGTCTTGCGGACTAGGGCTAACTTTCCTCATGGCGGGAGAGTCAGTGGCAGGGTGCCCAGTCCGCACGCTTCGCATTGCGCGGCCTACCCTCTTACCTGCCCGGTCCCATCCACCAGATACTTATAGCTGCACAGCTCGGCCAATCCCATCGGGCCGCGAGCGTGCAGCTTGTCGGTGGAGATGCCGATCTCGGCACCGAAGCCGAATTCGCCGCCGTCGTTGAATCGGGTGCTGGCGTTGTGCAGGACGACTGCGCTGTCGATTTCGTGCTGGAAGCGTTCGGCGGCGGGGCGGTCCTTGGTGATGATGCTGTCGGTGTGGTGGGAGCCGTAGCGGTTGATGTGGGCGATGGCTTCGTCCAGACCGCTGACGGTTTTGGCGGCGAGGATGAGGTCGAGGTACTCGGTGCTCCAGTCTTCTTCGGTGGCGGGTTGGGCGGGGACGCCGAGGTTTTGCAGCGCGGTGGGATCGGCGTGGATTTCAACGCCTGCCTCAAGGAGTCGCTGGCCGACGAGCGGATAAAACGTAGCCGCAAGATTCTGATGCACGAGGATGGTTTCGAGGGCGTTGCAGACGCCGGGCTTCTGGCACTTGCTGTTGACGATGATGTTGGCGGCCATGTCGAGATCGGCATCCACATGGACATAGACGTGGCAGACGCCGTCGTAGTGCTTGATGACGGGCATGCGGGCGGTGGCGACGACTTTTTCGATGAGGCCTTTGCCGCCGCGTGGGATGATGAGGTCGAGGTACTGATCCATCTGCGCCATGTGCTCGACGCTGGCGCGGTCGGTGAAGGGGATGAGCTGGATGCTGTCGGGCGGGAGTCCGGCGTGCTCGCCCCCGGCCTGGAGGGCGGCGGCGAGGGCGCGGTTGCTGTCGATGGCCTCACTGCCACCGCGCAGGATGGTGGCGTTGCCGGTTTTAAAGCAGAGGGAGGCGGCGTCGGTGGTGACGTTGGGGCGTGACTCGAAGATGATGCCGATGACGCCGATGGGGACGCGGACTTTGCGAATGTGCAGGCCGTTGGGGCGCGTCCAGTCGGTGAGCGGTTCACCCACGGGATCGGGCAGCAGGGCGACCTCGCGCACGGCATCGGCCACGGCTTTGAGGCGCTTGGGGTCGAGCGTGAGGCGGTCGATCATGGCCTTGCTGAGGCCGTTCTGCTCCGCGCGGGCGAGGTCGAGGGCATTGGCGGCGAGGATGGCGTCCTGCCGGGCCATGATCTCGTCGGCCATGGCGATGAGAATGGCGTTCTTCTGCGCGGTGGTCAGCTTGACGAGGGCGTAGGAGGCGGCACGGGCGCGGCGGCCCATGTCGAGGATGGCGGACTTGATGTCGGAATCGGTCATTTGAAGAGAAAGGGGGAACAACCGGGACGGTTGTACTACGGTTATTGGCAACCGGGACGGTTGTACTACGGTTATTGGGCAACCGGGACGGTCGCGCTAAGGGGCTTTATTTGGAAGGAACGGCTCCTTCGGAGATTTGGACGTCTTTGCCCTGCAGGTGGAGGGCGTTGAAGTCGTACATGCGGATGATGAGCGGGCCGCTGAAGAAGACGTGGCCGCCGTCGGTCCCGGTGAGGAGGATGGAGGGGATGTGCGCGGCTTTCAGGGCGGCGTCAAACTCGGTGGCCTGGGCGTAGGGGACGATGTTGTCCTTGTCCCCGTGGATGATGAGGAAAGGCGAGTCGTCCGGGGTGATGTAGGTTACTGGCGAGGCCTTGCGTGCCTCCTCCTGGCGGTCCTTCAGCGGGCCGCCGATGAGCTTGGCCAGCGGGCCCTTGGGATCTTCAGGATCTATGACGCTGCCCTTGCCGCCGAAGGTGAGAAAATCGGACGGGCCGCAGAAGTCGAGCACGCAGGAGACGCGGCTGCTTTGGTCCAGATGCTGGCCCAGCGCGCCTTCGAGTTCCTTCACCCCGCCGGTGACGCCGAGCATGCTCACGAGGTGCCCGCCAGCGGAGATGCCGAAGACGGAGATTTTGCCGGGATCGAGGTTGTATTCCTGTGCATGAGCGCGCAGCCAGCGGATGGCGGCCTTGCAGTCGTGGATCTGCGCCGGCCACAGGGCCTGGTCGGTCAGGCGGTAGTTGAGGCTGGCCCCAGCGTAGGGCGTGCCACCGCGTATCAGGCCCACGAGCGTATCCGCGTCGTCCTTGCTGCCAGCCTCCCAGCCGCCGCCGTGGATGTAGACGACCAGCGGATTCGGCTTGTCCGCCCTGGACTCAGGCAGGTACAGGTCGAGCATCTGGCGCGGGTTGCCAGCGCCGACGTAGTCGAGGTTACGCAGCACACGAAAACCCGCAGGCGGGGCCGAGACCTTCTGACACTGGGCCAGGAGGGGAAACGAGAGGGCGAGGAGGAGCAGACGGCGCATGGTGCGGACTTCTTTAGACCGGGGTGGCGGGCAAAACAAGGGCCGTGAAAGACGGGCGAGACAGGCGTCTTGCCACCTTGACGCATGCTTAACTAGAACTTACTATGCCACCGATGAAATTCCACCCCCACGCCCGCCTGCCTGTACTTCTGGCATGTGCCGTTTCATTCCTCGCTTTGACGACCACCGCCCCCGCCCTCTGGCCCTTTTCTGGCAAGAAGGATAAAGTGGTGCCAGTGGACAGCGAACGTGAGTCGCAGGAACTCGCCGCCGCCGACATGCTGGCGCAGGCCCGCCAGGCGGAAACGGACGGCAAAGTCAGCAAGGCCCAGGGCATTTACCAGGCCATCGTCAAGAGCTACCCGTTCACCACGAGCGCTGCGGAGGCCTCCTTTCAAAATGCCGTCATCGTCCGCCACATCGGCAAGATGGATGATGCGTTTGACGCCCTGCAGCTTTTCATCATGTCCTATCGTGACAGCCCGCACTTCAGCGAGGCGCTGGAGAAGCAGTATGAGATCGCCGAAGAGGCGAAAGGCGGCCGCAAGCAGCGGGGCATCCTGCTGATCAACATGAAGATGAACTCTTCGGACGTGATCAAGTTTTACGAAAAGATCATCAAGAATGCGCCCTTCGGCAAATACGCCCCGCTGGCACAGTTCAGCATCGCAGAAATCCAGCAGGATCTGAAGGAGAAGGACAAGGCCGTCGCGGCTTACCAGAAAGTGGTGGAAAACTATCCCAATACCTCACAGGCGGCCGAAGCCCAGTTCCGCATTGGTTCCATCAGCAACATCGCCGCGCAGCGCAGCGAAGACGCCTCCAACCTGCTGGCGGCTCGTGACGCACTGCGCACCTACATCGCCACGCATCCCGGCGGCGACCGCAAGCAGGAAACCGAGCTGATTCTGCACCAGGTCAACACTGCCGAGGCCAACCAGTCCCTGACGGTGGCCAAGTTCTACAAGCGCGTTGGCAAGACCAAGGCTGCGGCCATCTACCTCAATGAGGCGCTTAAATTTGGTTCTCCCGAGGTCTCGGCGGAAGCGCGCACCATGCTGGCGGAACTCGCGGCGGCAGATCCTGACGGCGTGGAGGATGCCAAGAAGGGGCCGGGCCAGGACTACACCGCACTGACGGCAGAGAACTTGAAGGCGCGTGATGATTATGTCGGACCGCTGGCCCCCGAGCTGGCCCGCCTCAGCCAGAAGCCCAAAATGCGCACGGGTGATGATGGCTTTGTGCCCATTCCCCTCACAGAGCCGACCCTACCGCTCCGTCCGGGTGCCACCACACCAGGCGCAGGCTCGCTGCTGCCGCCGGTGCCTGACACGGAAAAGCCCGCATTGCTGCCGGTGCCGCCCATCCCAGGCGCGCCCCTGCCCATGCAGCCAGGATCCGGTTCAAGTGCTCCGGTGCCGCCCGTCCCCCCCTTGCCCACCACGACGAAGCCTGCGTCATAATTCTTGCGCAGGCATGGCAGCACGCCATGCTGAACACGTCACTTCTAAACTATTTGGATGAAATCGCTTTTTCTTCTGCTGGCAGCTGGCTGCCTCCTGATCTCCGGCTGTGCAGGCTACACACTGGGTTCCCACAAACCCGTTCACCTGCAAAAAATCACCAAGCTTGCGGTGCCCACCTTTGAAAACCTCACATTGGAGCCCCGGCTTGCGGTGCTCGTGACAAATGCGATCATCAAGCAGCTGCAAAACCATGGCGCGTATCAGATCGTAGCCAGAAGCGAGGCCGAGGCGGTGCTGCAGGGGAGAATTTCCAACATCAACCGCTCGCAGTTCCGCTCCGACCTCAACAATGTGCTGCGCAGCTCACAGATCATGGCGACTCTGACATGCCCCTTCACCATCAAGGACACCGCTTCCGGCAAGTTGATCCACACCGGCAATGCCACAGCCGACTCCTACATCATCCTTGAAGCGAATCTGCAGCTCTCAGAAACTCAGCTCCTCGAAGACGCCGCCCAGCGTCTGGCCTACAGTGTGGCAGATCAGGTTTCCGAAGGCTGGTAACCTTCCGCCCGCCGCATGTCATCAGAGCCGGATTCAGCCGCAGAGCAGCCCGCCTGTGATGACGCTGAACTGCTGGAGCCTATTTCTGCCACCGGTCGGCTGACGGCGGGACTGCACCTCGTCGCCACGCCCATCGGCAACATGCGCGACATCACCCAGCGCGCGCTCGACACCCTGCGCATCGCCGATCTGGTGGCCTGCGAGGACACACGCCATTCCGGCATGCTGCTCAAGCATCACGACATTCGCGCACGCCTCATCAGCCTCAATGAGCACAATGAGGCGCAGCGCATCCCACAACTGCTGGAGCACATGCGGCAGGGCGGCAGCGTGGCGCTGATCTCGGATGCGGGCATGCCCACCGTGTCTGATCCCGGCCAGCGGCTCGTGGGTGCCATGGTGGCGGCGGGCCTGCATGTGGAGGGCATCCCCGGCCCCAGTGCCGTCATCACCGCGCTGGCAGCGTCCGGACTGCCCACGACCCCCTTCTATTTCGGCGGCTTCCTGCCCCACAAAAAAGGCGCGCGCACCACGGTGCTCACCGCAGCCTTGCAGCGTGACTGCACCAGCATCTTCTTCGAGAGCCCCTACCGCCTTGTCGATACGCTCGCCATCCTGGCCGAGGCCGCGCCGGAACATCGCGTCGTCGTCGCGCGGGAGCTGACGAAAAAGTTTGAGGAATTCAAACGTGGCCCGGCAAGCATCCTGCTATCTCATTACCAAACCAAGACGCCCAAAGGGGAAATCACCCTCCTCATCGCGCCGGTCGATCCCCCCAAGTGGTTGACCTGGTAACTCATTCACAACCCAGCATAATCATGGAAGCCCTCGCCAACTGCGCCGTCCTCAACACCCTCGACAGCCTCAAACTTTCGATCACCAACCACCTCCGCTTCACCCTGGGGGCCTATGTTGAAACAGCCAGTGAGAACGATTGGTACGTCGCCACTTCCCTCGCCGTGCGGGATCGCGTCATGGAGCGCTCCACGCAGTCCCGCCGCCAGCACCGCGCCCAGGGCGTGCGCCGCGTGCATTACCTCTCCCTCGAATATCTCATGGGCCGCCTGTTGGAAAACAACCTGCGCAATGCCGGCATCTACGACGCCACCAAGGAGGCTCTGGCGGAAATGGGCAAGAATCTCGACGATCTGGTGCAGAAGGAGCCCGACATGGGTCTCGGCAACGGCGGTCTCGGCCGTCTGGCCGCCTGCTTCATGGACTCGCTCAGCACCATGGACCTGCCCGCCATCGGCTACGGCATCCATTACGAATTTGGCCTGTTCCGCCAGGAGTTCGTCAACGGCAAGCAGGTCGAGCATCCTGACGCCTGGATGCGCGACGGCAGCCCCTGGAAGATCGCGCGTCCGTCCTACCGCCAGACCGTGCATCTCTACGGTCATGTGATCCAAAAATTCGACGAGTTTGGCCGCCCGCACCATGAGTGGGTCGAGACCAAATGCCTGCTCGGCCTGCCCTGGGACATCCCCATCGTCGGCTATGACAGCAACACCGTGAATGTGCTGCGCCTCTGGCAGGCGCAGGCGGATGAAGACTTCAACTTCAAAGTCTTCAACGAAGGCAGCTACATCGAGGCGCTGCGTGAAAAGGCCATCGCCGAAACTGTCTCCAAGGTGCTCTACCCCAACGATGCCACCGAAAGCGGCAAAGAACTGCGCCTGGTGCAGCAGTACTTCTTTGTCGCCTGCTCTCTGGCCGACATCGTGCGCCGGTTCAAAGGCGGCTACGACCTCCCATGGAGTGAGTTTCCTGCCAAGGCTGCCGTTCAGCTCAATGACACGCATCCCGCCGTCGCCATTCCCGAGCTCATGCGCATCCTCCTGGATGAAGAGAAGCTCGAATGGAGCCAGGCCTGGGACATCTGCCAGAAGACCTTCTCCTACACCAATCACACCCTGCTGCCCGAAGCCCTCGAGACCTGGAGCGCCGCGCTGTTTGAGCGTGTGCTGCCGCGCCACCTGCAGATCATCTATGAAATCAACCGGCGCTTCATGGATGTGGTCGAGGCCCGCTGGCCGGGTGATGGCGAGAAGAAGCGTGCGCTTTCCCTCATCGAGGAGAGCGGTGGCAAAAAAGTACGCATGGCGCACATGTCCGTGCTCGGCAGCCATGCCACCAATGGTGTGGCGGCGCTGCACACGCGCCTGCTGTGCGAGCGCCTCTTCCCCGAATTCTTTGAGCTTTATCCTGAGCGCTTCCTCAATCTGACCAACGGCGTCACCTTCCGTCGCTGGCTCGATGTGTGCAATCCAGAGCTTTCCTCCCTCATCACCGAATCCATCGGTGCCGGCTGGTTGAAGGACTCCACCAAGCTCATCGCGCTCGACC